>CAZSMU010000099.1:0-13999 GCA_964607915.1 uncultured Haliscomenobacter sp. | reverse complement strand
GCGAAAAAGGGCCTTTTTGACCCCTTGATGATCCCCCGCGCAACAAGTCTACTATACAGCCTGCAAATTTCCTCTTTTTTCGCAAGCCCGGAAAAAAAAGGGGGCGAAGTGTTAAAAATGGCAAAATTTTTAAAAAAAAAGCCCGCCTGGCAGCAACTCAAGGGGCTTGTACGTTACCATAATACCATAGATATAACAAATCAAAAAATTTGTTGTTACACCCTCTATTCCAGGCTCAAAATGGGTTTGGGGATACGGATTACAACAATAGACTTGTTACGAGGAATCATCGAGGGGTCAAAAAGGCCCTTTTCCTTTCACGCTGTGCCTTTTTGGGGGAGTATAGATAGGCTATACTCCCACAAAAAGCCTTCGCGTGAAAGGAAAATGACTCTTTCTTCCCACCTCGCTGACCCCTCGCAACAAGTCCTAAATTTTTACCATGAACATCAAAAAAGGCAACTATGTACCTGATCAAAACTCCCCTGTTCGTCCAGAACTTGTTTCCTAACTTTACCTGGAAAATCCCTACGGCGGAAAAGCGACTGTTTCTCACCTTTGACGACGGCCCTATCCCGGAAGTCACGAACTGGGTGCTGGAACAACTCGCTGCATACAATGCCAAAGCCACGTTCTTCTGTGTGGGCGAAAACATCCTGCGGCATCCTGACCTTTTTCGCCGTATCCGCGAGAACGGCCACTCCGTAGGCAACCACACGTTCAACCACCTGAACGGCTGGGCCAGCGACAACATTCCCTACTTTCACAATGTGCGCAATGGGGCCTCTCTGGCACAAACGGAGTTGTTCCGCCCACCCTACGGGCGACTGAAACCCAAGCAGGCGCAATTCCTGCAGCGCCACTACCGCGTCGTGATGTGGGATGTGCTCAGCGGGGACTTCGACCAGTCCCTGAGCGCGGAACAATGCTTCCAAAATGTGGCGCAATACGCCGGGCCCGGCTCCATCGTCGTTTTTCACGATAGCCTCAAAGCCCTGGGGCGCCTGGAAGATGCCCTGCCCCGAACGCTCGCGCATTTTTCCAAGATGGGCTATCGCTTCGAAGCCCTCAACGAGCACAAAATGCGGGCCGCACAACCGGCACTGCGGAGCGCCTGAGGGATAGACTTTTCGCGAGGGAGATCATCGCTGACTCCTCGCAACCGCTCTCGTATTTTAGTACTTGCTTGACATAAAAAAAGCCCTGCTGCCATCCGCAGCGGGCTTTTATTTTTTAGGCTTGGGGCGAAAGACCTCCACCACAGGACGAAACGTGTCTTTTGGATCCCGAATACGCTCTAAACGTTCAACCAATACGTCATCTTCAATACCAGAGCCCGGTTTTTGTTGACCAAACCGCTCGGGAAGTAATTGTCGGTATAGACGACGAACAAATCGGACACCGGAGCAAAACGCCACTGAAAACGGGAGTTGATGTTGATGTTTTCGATTTGCGTGTTGTACTGAATGAAGGTGGACCAAAATACGCTCCTGGAAAACGTGAGGTTGAAACGTGGCCCTACGAGCAAAAGATCAGCATCGGCGTACGGAGCCGGCAGGCGGATACGGTTGTAAGTGATATCTACTGAAATCGTCCCATACGGCTGTATGCGGTAGTTCAGCGAGCCCTCGAGGTTGAGCCGCGTGCCGTTGTAGTACTCCCCGCTGCGGGTCTCGAGCTCAAAGCTGAGCGGCTTTCGGAAGTTGGAGGTGAAATTGCCGATAAAAAGGTACTGCGCATAATCGCTGTCGGCCGGAAGCCTCTGCCCCCCGGTATTGGTGGGGTCGAAGGGGCTGGTCAGGTAAACGTACTCTTTGCGCAGGCGCATATTGAATTGGGCCGTGCTCTGGAACGTGATGCGGTACATGAGGTTGACGTCCCAGTCGGTCAACCCGTTGACCGGATTGCCGAGCACATCGAAATCAAATCCCGGCCCGTGCCGGTTGATGATGCCTTTTTTGGGGTAAAAATTGCGCCAGGACGCAGAGGCGACCCGTTGATACCCCACGCGACGGGCAAAACCGACTTCGGGGTTGTAGTTTTCCCCAATCCATTGAGCCGTCAGGAATACTTCGTAGGGATTGGTGCCGTATCCTATCTGAGCCCCCGTGGCAAAGGCTTTGTCGGGCTGGTCGGATTCGAAGGAATGGTGGAAAAAGGCTTTTCCGGTCCAGGTGTTGTCCTTGGAAGACAGGTTGTAATCCATCCCCAGGACGCTGTTGCCTTTGAAGGCATCGTCGCCCAGGCTGTCGGCAATAATCGCGTCGCGGAAGGGGGATTTATTCACGGCGATAAACCCGATGTTGGAGCGGCTGAAGACCTTGCGCTGCAGGGCAGCCACTGTATAGTTGGTCGAAGGCTGGTTGATGTCTCGGTCGCGCGCCGTCTGCATGTTGAGCAGGCCTACGCGCCAGTCGTCGCCGAGTTTGCCGCTGAGCCGCGCACCCATGTATATGGGGTTTTGTACGTTCTGGCCAGTGGATTCGTCACGGGCCACCCCGATGCGGCGGGAAAAGAAAGGGCGCATGCGCTCCACTCCGAAGTTGCTGAAGAGGTCGGCGTTTTCCAGGAAAAACTGGCGCCGCTCGGGAAAAAAGATTTCAAAGCGGTCGAGGTTGGTGACTTGCTGGTCCACTTCGACCTGGGAAAAATCGGGGTTGATCGTCAAATCCAGGTTCAGGGAAGGCCCTAAGCCTACTTTGGCGTCCCCTCCAATGCCAAGGCTTTGTTTGGAGTCCCCGCCCCCGAGGCGGTCTTCGCTGTAGTTGGCCGAAAGGTAGGGTATGGCCACAATATTGCTGCCCGGCTTATCCAAAGGGGTATCCCAGACGAGCTTGTTCATGTAGGCTAAGTTCATAATGGGGAACTGGCGCGGGGTCAACGGCCATACGGAGCGCTCCCCGTACTCGCTGTCTATCCGGTAGAATTTGATGTTCCACATCTCGCTGTCCTCCCGGTAGCGCAGGCTTTTGAGCGGTATGGCAATCTCCCCTATCCAGTAGCCGTCGTACATTTTGCCCGCAGCGAACCAGCGGTTGTCCCAGCTTAGGTCGAGGTCGCTGCTCATGTTCCCCCCGTTGGCAATCAGTCCCTCCCGCTGTACGCCGAAGGGGTTCACGCCAAAAGAGAACGCGTTGGTATTGTCCTGAAAAGGGTCGAGTACCACGACGATGGCGTCGTTGGCTTCTCCGCGGAAATCGCGGCGCAGGGACGGGGTCACATAACGCCGGGCGTCGGGCAGGTTGTACATCAGGCCGCCAACATAGATGAAGTCTTTATCGTGCAGGACGCGCACAGTCGTTTGGCCGACCGCCAAACAGGTATCCATCGGAAATTGTTGGAAAAAACCGCTGGCCCCCCGCACCAGCCCCCAGTCGGGCTCGTCCATCAGCCCGTCAATGCGGATGGCGCCACTGGCGGTACCCGCGTACAACGTATCGGGAAACTGTGCAGATAGATGGAGTCCGGTGCCCAGAAAGAGGGCTACTAAGAGGCAAAAAGACTTTGGCATGTGCATTAGGTGTTGTGCGTATGCAAAGAAAGGGAACTAAGGGTAATTTTTCCCTAAAAAATAGATATACGGCGTGCGTCTGCCCAACGGTGGCGAAAATGCCTGAATTTTACCCTCCGTCGTTCAAAGGGGTATCGCATTTAAAATTTGTACCTATTTCTGGGGATAATGTCAAAGCCTCATCGCTGCCTGAAGGGCCGCGACGGGAATTTTTACACTCCCTCACCCCTGCCCATAATACGCCTGCGCACCATGTTTGCGCTGGTAGTGCTTCTCTATGAGCGCATCCTTCATGCGGGGCGTATCGGGCCGGATTTGAAGGGTCAGGTAGGCCATGCGGGCGAGCTCTTCCAGTACAGCGCTGTGGTACACGGCTTTCTCAGCGGTTTTGCCCCAGGTGAAGGGAGCGTGATTTGCCACGAGGACCATCTCGACCTCGGCGGGGTCCAGGCCTCTGTCCAGGAAGGCCTGAACGATCTGGATGCCCGTCTGGTATTCGTAATCGCCCTGTATCCAGGCGTCGGGCATGACCGGGGTACAGGGGATATCTGTGGTGAGGTGGTCGGCATGGGTCGTGCCAAACAGCGGGATGTCCCGCTGGGCTTGCGCCCAAGCGCTAGCATACGTGGAATGGGTGTGGACGATGCCGCCGATGCCCTCCCAGTGCCGATAGAGCACAGCGTGGGTTTTCGTATCGGAAGAAGGCCGCTTTGTGCCTTCCACCACGCGGTTGTCGAAGTCCACGACGACCATATCGTCGGGGCGCAGCGCTTTGTAGGGGACGCCGCTGGGCTTGATGGCGAAAACGCCTCTCTCCCGGTCGGCAGCACTGGCGTTGCCAAAGGTGAAAAGCACCAGGCCCAGCTCGGGCAATTGCATGTTGGCGGCGTAGGCCGTCTCTTTGAGGGTCTGAAAAGCACTCATTCGGCTTCGGTTTTTTGGGCAAGCGATTCTGCAAAGGCACCGAGGGCAAGGTATTGCCGGAATAGGCGCTCATACACCTCCGCCCGGGTGGGGTCGGGAGTGTAGGTCCGGTCAAAACCGGAGCCCATCGCCCGCGCTGCCGCCAGCACCTCGGGGTAAAGCCCGGCAGCCGTAGCAGCAAACATGGCGGCCCCCAACGCACAGGTCTGCTCCGAACGGGCCACCCGGATGGGTAGCCCCAACACATCGGCCATGGTTTGCAGGACAAAAGGCGATTTCCGGGCTATGCCCCCCAGCGCTATCACCCCCCGGATGGGCACCCCTTCCTCCCGGAAGCGCTCCACAATGGCGCGGGAACCGAAGCAGGTCGCTTCTACGAGCGCCCGGAAGATGCGGGGCGCATCGCTGCCCAGGCTGAGACCAAACAGCGCCCCCTGCAGTGCCTGGTTGGCGTCGGGGGTGCGCCGGCCGTTGAGCCAGTCAAGGGCCAGAACGCCCGTTTCTCCCGGCGGAATCTGCTCCGCCGCAGCGCTCAGGGCGGGAAGGATGCGCCCGTAGGCCTCCTCGATGATTTTTTCCTTCTGCCCGGCGTCCAGCCAGGGGCTCTTCCCGATGGCCTCGTCCAGCGTCCAGCCCAGCAGGTCGCGGAACCACGCATAGACATCGCCAAAGGCCGACTGGCCAGCCTCCAAACCCAACATGCCCGGTACCACAGAGCCGTCCACCTGCCCGCAAATGCCCCGGACCAGCTTCTCCGGCCCCTCGCCGGGAGGGGCGATCAGGATGTCGCAGGTCGAAGTGCCAATGACTTTGCTCAAGTGGTACGGCTCAATCTGACCGCCCACGGCACCGATATGCGCATCAAAAGCACCCACCGCCACCACGACATCCGTGCGCAAGCCCAGCTTTTCAGCCCATTCGGGCGATAGGTATCCAGCAGGGGCGTCAGAGCTGTGCGTCTCGCGGTACAAACGCTCCGTCAGCCCGTCGAGCAAAGGGTCGAGGGCTTTGAAAAAGTCGTTGGGAGGAAGCCCGCCAAAATGCGCGTGCCACAGCGCTTTGTGGCCCGCCGCACAGCGGCTGCGCTTCATCTGCCGCACATCGCTGCCGCCCGTCAGCAGAAAAGGAATCCAGTCGCAATGCTCGACCCAGGAGTACGCCGCCTCCCGCACCGCCTCGTTGCGGCGCAGGACGTGCCATAGCTTCGCCCAAAACCACTCGGAAGAGTAAATCCCCCCCTCGTACCGGGTGTAATCCGTTTCCCAACGGGCCGCCAGGGCGTTGATCTCCGCCGCCTCCCGGATGGCCGTGTGGTCTTTCCAGAGGATGAACATCGCGTCGGGGTCTTCGCAAAAGGCCGGCAGCAGAGCCAAGGGCCGGCCAGCGCGATCCACCGCTACCGGGGTCGAACCGGTCGTGTCTATCGCGATGCCCACCACCTGCGCTGCCACCCCGGCAGGGGCCTCGGCCAAGGCAGCCCGGACCGAGCGCTCCAGCCCCTCCACATAGTCCAGCGGATGCTGCCGGAAACGCTTGGCTGAAGGGTCGCAGTACAAACCCCCGGCCCAGCGAGGGTAGTGGCATACCGATTGCCCCAGCTCTTCCCCATTGTCCGCCCGCACGACAAGAGCACGGACCGAGTCGGTCCCGAAATCTACTCCAATGACGTATTTTTCCATACTTGCTATATCTTCGTTTCCCCAATGAGCCGGATGTCGCGCGAAGAAGCCCCTACCCTAATCTGGTAGATGCCCTCCTCCAACTCCCAGCCGCCTTTTTTCTCGTCCCAGTACCGCAGTTCAGACACCGGTATGCCCACGCGGAGCGTCTCCTGCTGCCCAGGAGCCAAAACCCGGCTCTTGGCAAAAGCCTTGAGCTCCTGGACCGGCCGCTCGACGCGCAGGCCCGGCCCGGACACGTACACCTGCAAGACCTCCCTGCCGGCGTAAGCGCCCGCGTTTTCCACAGCAGCGCGCACGTACAGGGTGTCGCCCGAACGCTCCAGCCCCAACTGCGAGAAGCGGAACTCCGTATAGGAAAGCCCAAACCCGAAGGGATAGGCGACGGCTTTGCCGGCCTTGTCGAAGTGCCGGTAGCCGACGTAGATGCCCTCCGCATAGTCGGTGTAGTCCCGGTTGCGGACTTTTTCGGCCTCTGCCTTCTCGCGCGCGCCCCACAACACGTCAAAGATACGCGAAGGCGCCCCATCTACGGGGAAGTTGGCGTTCGACGCATGGTCGCCGAGGCGGACCGGAAACGTCATGGGCAGCTTGCCGTTGGGGTTCACGCGGCCGCTGAGCACGTCGGCCAGGGCGTTCCCGCTCTCCTGCCCGCCCTGCCAGGCCAGGACGATGGCGTCGGGCTGCTCCTTCCACGAGGCCGTCTCGATGACCCCGCCGATGTTCAGCACCACAACGACCTTTTTGCCGACCCCGTGGAAGGCGCTGCAAGCGTTCGCAATCAGCTCCCGCTCAGCAGCCGACAGCAGGAAGTCGTCTTTCTGCCGGCGGTCGCCCCCCTCCCCGCTGTTCCTCCCGATGGTCACGACAGCGATGTCGGCATCGGCCGCTATCTTGCGCATCTGCGCCGGCGCCACAGGAATCTCCGGCGGGTCGTAGGGCTGGAACATGGCCGCAAAACCCTCCGGCTTGACAAAGGCCTCGGCATGGGCGCGCCGGTGGGCCTCAAACAGCTCCTTCGCAGGGACATGGATTCCGAAGCCCGCCCCCGCCAGGCCCTGCTCCAGCGATACGGTGTAGGCTTCGTTTACGTCGCCCGAACCGGTGCCGCCGGCGATGAGATCATAGGAACTCACCCCTAACAACGCCACAGTCTGCGCGCGCTTGAGCGGGAGCACCTGCTCGTTTTTGAGCAGTACGATGCCCTCCGCTGCGGCCCGCCGCGCCACCGCCGCATGGGCTTTCAAATCGGGGTGCTGCCCGGGCACATACCCGTCCATCTTCCTGGATGCCAGGACCAGCCGCAGAATACGCCGAACAGACGCGTCTATGTCCTCCGCGGATAAGCTGCCGTCCCGGGCGGCCTTGCGCAAAGCTTTCCATTGCAGGCGGGTGCCGGGCTCCAGGAGGTCGTTCCCCGCCCGCACCTGGGCGGGCGCGTCGTTCCCCCCGAACCAGTCCGACATGACCAGCCCGCTGAAGCCCCACTCCTTCCGCAGGATATCGCTGAGCAGCCGACGGTCCTGGGAAGCATAGGTGCCGTTGATTTTATTGTATGAAGACATGATCGTCCAGGGCTGCGACTTGCGCACGATGAGCTCGAAGCCCTTCAGGTAGATTTCCCGTAGGGCTCGCTCGGAGACCCGCACGTCGTTCACGTTGCGGTCGGTCTCCTGGTTGTTGGCGGCAAAATGCTTAACCGAGCTCCCCACCCCGTTGGATTCGATGCCGTTGACCATGGCGGCCCCGATGAAGCCCGTGAGCAAAGGGTCTTCCGAGTAGTACTCAAAATTCCTGCCGCAGAGCGGGTGGCGGTGGAGGTTGGCGCCGGGCCCCAGGATGACATCCACCCCGTACTCGAGCGCTTCGCGCCCCATGGCGCTGCCCACCTCCTGGACCAGATCCACGTCCCAGGTAGAGGAGAGCAGCGTCCCGACGGGGAAAGCCGTGCAGTAGTAGGTCCTGTCCTCGCCCTTGCGGGTGGGGAAAATGCGCAGTCCTGCTGGCCCGTCCGACAGATACACCGTCGGGATGCCGAGGCGCGGGACGGGGACAATGGTGCCCGCCGCGCCCGGTATCCCCGCGCCCGCCGTGCCCATGCCCGTAGCCGAGGCCAGCCCCGAGCCCTTGAGCAGCCGGATTTTCTCCTCGACGCTCATGCGGGAGATCAGGTCGCCGACCCTTTCCTCGAGGTCCCTGCGTCCGTCCTCGTAGGGGTCGAGCCGCCCGTTGGCGTTGCGGTCTATGAAGGAGTAGCCGTCCACGGTACGCCGGGGCAGGTCGGTACGCTCGGAGTTATCCGCTTCAAAAGACAGGAAGGCGGCCCGCGCCCAGCCCGCTGCGCCCAGCCCCGCCAACACGAGGCATACCAACAACGACCCCAATACCAGCAAAGTCGTTTTTAACCCTTTTCTCATACGCATTGCCTTTTTTTGACATACCTGTGCAAGATAAAGAAATCTGAGGGGATGACGAAAGAGGGAAAGCCCTACAAACCACAGGGCCGAAAAAAAAGCAGCTCCCCAAAACCGCCCGTATGGATTTGGAGATTTGGCAGGGGAGGCGTATATTGCAAAGAGGAGAAGTGCGGAAGATGCGCTTGAGAATGAGAGCGGTTGATATGAAATGGAACAACCCTGACCAGTTACTACAATTTACAGATTAGTATATATGTCACAATTCATAACGCTAAATACGATTATAGGAAACGGAAAATCCTATCAAGTTCCGATATTTCAAAGAGATTACTCCTGGGATAAAGACGATTGGGAGGATTTGTGGCATGATATCGAAGAAATACCGAATGATAAAACACATTATTTGGGCTACTTGGTGTTACAACCCATTTCAGAGGGTGATGAGTCTTATTGGGTGATTGACGGACAACAGCGTTTGACCACCTTGTCCATTCTGGCATTAGCTGTCATCGCCCTTTTTGATAAATGGTCTAAAGAAGGAATTGATGCTGCTGACAATAAAATCAGGTTTGAAAAAATTACCGAGCGCTATCTGGGAAATTTTTCGACATCTAAACTTTCCATAAGCCCCAAAATAACGCTTAACCGAAACAATGATGATTATTATAAAAGTTGGCTTTTAAAATTGAGACAACCTACCGCTTTAGCGAAACTTAAACCCTCTCAACGATTGCTCCAAAAGGCATTTAACTACTTTTTTGACCAACTAAAAGAAAAATTTAAAGCAAATCCGTCGGGTGCAGACCTGGCTGAATACCTGGAAAAAACAGTAGGAAACGGCATCGTATTCACTCAAATTGTCGTAAACAATGACTTAGATGCTTTCAAAGTTTTTGAAACGCTCAATGCAAGAGGTGTAAAGCTATCCACGGCTGACTTACTGAAAAACTATATATTTAAACTCACCTATCAACTAGGCGAGATAGATTTGGATGAAGCGGAAAGAAGGTGGCAAAATATTAATGATACCGTTCGGGCAAATGATTTAACCACTTTTATTCGGCATTATTGGAACAGCAAGTACAAACTGGAAAGACAACCCGCTCTTTTTAAGGCTATTAAAAGGGAAATCAAAACGCCTCAAATCGCGTTTGAATTTTTAGATAAATTAGAAAGAATTAGTCCATACTATACCGCCTTCCATAATCCCAATGATGCATTATGGGATAAAGAAGAGAAAGCATCTCTGAAGGTTCTGGCGTTGCTGAATGTGACCACTTGTTATTCCTTAATGATATCTGCATTGGATTTTTTGCCAAGAAGTGAATTCAAAACGCTCGTCAGGGAGTTAGCGGTTATCGCATTCAGGTATAATTTGAGCGATCTGAACCCCAACGAAGCGGAGAGGGTCTTTAGCAAGGTAGCCAACGACATCGCCCATAAAGTGATTTCAACCGCAAAAGAGGCCGTACTGGCATTGAAAAACATCTATGTAGCGGATGATAATTTCGAACAAGCGTTTTCTACCCTGGTCATCAACACCAGGAGAAAGAAAGAGCTGGCTAAGTATATTCTGGTAAAAATAGAAAATCAAATAGCGAACAAAGATTACCAGCCTGAAGAAGCAGTAGCCACTATAGAACATATCCTACCGGAAAATCCGGGGAGTATCTGGAACGATCATTTTCCGCCAGACCTACAAGAAGACTATATCTACCGATTGGGCAACTATACTTTGCTGGAGGCCAGCAGGAACCAAAAGCTAAACAACAATATGCCTTTTGCAGATAAATGGGCACAATACAAACAATCCAGCTACAAGCTGAGCAACGAATATTGCGATTACGAACAATTTGACCCAAATGTAATTGCTCTACGGCAAAGCAAAATGGCCAAAACAGCCAAAGGCATTTGGAAAAGTGCCTTTATTCAATCGTTGGTTTAGTAGACTTGTTTCACGGGGGATCATCGAGGGGTCAAAAAGGCTCTTTTTCGCCCATACTGTGCCTTTTTTCGGTCATATAGCGCCGTTAGACTCCCTTAAAAATCCTTCGCACAGTTAAAAAATGACTCTTTTTCAGTAATTGTGGACTCTTGAGAATAAGTTTAAATATCAGAATATATGATGAAAGAGGGATTTTATGAAAAGATTGTTACCGAATTCATTGCACAATCTTTAGAAAATGAAGCGGATAAAGTTGTGTATCTTGAATCCTTCACTAAATCGAATAGGGTAACTTTTATACAACGTTACTTTCAACAGATTCTATACCGGGCTTTTAATCAAATTGCGGAGGATAGCGATGAAACAGCAGAGGAAAAACTGATTGATTTCACGAATAATTTGGTGAGGCTCACAGCAAATTATTTGAACGACGAAGAATTTGAACAAGACCAGATTTCCCGACAAGGCGAAATACTAAAAGCGTTCTTTCGTAATTCAAATTTCAAAGAGGCCAATCTGAAGAAGTATGTCCAGGAATCGTTTCCTATCACAGGACTTTCAGAATCTACCCTGTTCAACGGAAGTAAGCATACGCCCAGTTTAGAAAGCGAACTCAAAAAAGAAATGCTCACTTCAGACGAAGTATGGTGGCTCGTTTCTTTTTTGAAGTTTGAAGGGGTACGTCTTTTTGAGCAGGTGCTTCGCAAGATGGAAAATGCCGGTAAGAAAGTGAAAATTATTTGCACTGTTTACATGGGTGCAACAGATCTTAGAGCCATTGATTTTTTGTCTGAATTCAGTAACGTAGAAATTAAAATTTCCTTCAATACTAATCAGGAAAGATTACATGCCAAGGCTTACTTGTTCATAAGGCACTCTGGTTTTCATACCGCCTACATCGGATCTTCCAATCTTAGTCGCTCGGCTTTAACTAATGGTCTTGAATGGAATCTCAAAGTGACGCAACAGGAAATCCCTCATATTATTTCGAAGTGTAAAAATACCTTTGATACTTATTGGAACGATTCGAATTTTGAATGGTACTCCCCCTCTTTACACCGTGAAAAGCTTCAAGATGCGTTAGAGAAAGGGAGATTAAGAAAGAGCGACGACGATATTTCGAAGTTCTTTGACCTCAGTCCATTCCCTTTTCAGCAACAAATATTGGATCAGCTTGTGCAATGTAGAGAGAGGGGTGAAATGAAAAACCTGGTAGCTGCGGCAACCGGAACCGGAAAAACGGTCATTTCAGCTTTCGACTTCAAGCGTTTCCTAAAATCACATCCGCGGGCCAATTTTCTATTCGTTACACACCGAGAAGAAATATTACGTCAAGCTCGGTACACGTTTCGACAGGTGTTGAAGAATAACGACTTTGGACAACTATGGTTTAGCGGTGAAACCCCTTCGAGCTACAACCAGTTATTTGTATCGATTCAGACTCTAAATAATCGCATGATTAGCTTGTCTTTATCGCCTGATTTTTTTGATTATATTGTTATTGATGAGGTGCATCACAGTGCCGCATCTTCTTATCAAAAGCTGTTGTCTTATTTCACTCCCCGGATTCTTCTTGGGCTTACCGCAACGCCAGAGCGACACGACGGAGAAGATATAACGAAATATTTTGGAAATACTCTTTCAGCTGAGATAAGACTACCCGATGCATTGAATCAGAAACTACTTTGTCCATTTCAGTATTTTGGTATTTCCGATGAAACAGATATCAGTCGGGTTTCATGGCGAAAAGGGCGATATGAAATCAATGGATTAGAAAAAATTTACAGTGAAGATCTCCGACGGGTTATAGATATTATTCGCAGTTGTGAAAAATATTTAACAGATTATCAGAATGTTACGGCATTAGGATTTTGCGTTTCGAAGAAGCATTCGGAATTCATGTCGAGGCAATTCAATGAAAAAGGATTGAAAGCATGCTATTTACATTCCGATAATGGCCATCAACGTAAAGATATCATTCATCAGTTTCGGAAAAAGGAGATCAATTATTTGTTCGTAGTAGACATCTTTAACGAGGGTATTGATATTCCGGAAATAGATACGCTATTATTTTTAAGACCCACAGAGAGTCTAACCATTTTCTTGCAGCAGTTGGGCCGAGGACTGAGACTTCATGAAGATAAGACCTGTTTAACGGTTTTGGATTTCGTGGGGCGTCAGAATGAAGAGTATAGCTTCGAGCATAAGTTCCGCGCCATGATTGGAAAAACGCATTCGAAGATAAAAGACGAGCTACAGCAGGACTTTCCAAATTTGCCTTTAGGTTGTTCTATTATACTTGAAGAAACTGCGAAGGCGATTATTCTCAAAAACATCCAAAGTGCGTATAGGGGTACAGCGCAATCTATCCTGAAAGCTATGAATCGGTTTATTCAGGACTACACGCAGGATTTCACCATGAGGAATTTCTGTGAACTTATGGGTATAGAACTATTCGTGCTATACAGTAGTAAGTGTTTATTTTTTGAATTAAAGTTGAAGCGAGAAGGTATAAGTTTCACAAGATCTAAGTATGCCGTTCGTATAGCGCGTGTAATGGGCAATACGTGGCTTTCGACAGATAGTGAAAGCTATTTCAGTTTTTTACTACGGATTACACTGGGAGAAAACATAGATATAACCCATTTCTCGAATGAGCAATATTTAATCATGTGTTATCTCGATATATTCAATGAAGCTCCAAAAGTGAGAACCGTAGAAGAACTTTATGAAAAAATAAAATTGGTTTTCAACGAACCCTATGTACGTGAGGAGCTGGCTTCGTATTTGCGTTACCGATTAGAGAAATTGGAGAGTATTGAAAAACCAATTGAATTAAAATTTCCAAGTGTCTTGAAATTACACGGAAGATATACGCGTAATCAGATATTGGCAGCCATATCAGAGAGCACGTTACAGCGCCAGGCACCCAGTCGAGAAGGGGTTTATCGAATCAATAAAATGGGAAGAGAAGTAGAACTACTATTTGTGCCCTTATATAAGGAGGGGGGTAAGTTTAACTCCAGCACTATGTATCGGGATTATTTCATCAACGATGAGTATTTTCACTGGCAGAGTCAGAATAGCACATCGCCAGATAGTGCTATTGGGCAAGCTTATATCAATCAGCTAGAAAACAAAAAGGATATTTTATTATTTGTTCGAGAATCAACAACTGACGCGAACGGAGTAACCATGGCATTTATCTTTTGTGGTAAGTTACGGTACCTTCAGCATGAAGGTAGCAAGCCCATGAGTATCACATGGCGTTTGGATACTCCTCCTCCTGCTCTTTTGTTGAGTGAAGGAATGAAGTTAGGGGTAGGGTAAGTAAATCATCTTCCAGTCTCTCACCAATTTAAGTACTAAGCATAAACCACCCAACCTAAAAGTATGAAACCAACCACTTGTATATGAAAGACGCGGAATCGTCCGGGCTGTATCGCCGGGATGCTCGGGTGAATATTCCGGACCAAAGTGGTTCTTCATCACTTTTCGTGCAAGGTAACACACCAGTCTATTG
>CAZSMU010000098.1:0-14070 GCA_964607915.1 uncultured Haliscomenobacter sp. | reverse complement strand
CGCGGAACTCCTTCATCCAGTATTCCAAAGCCCGCTTGACGAAGCTGCGCGTCGCAGGGCTTTCGTGGTTGAAGTCGTGCCCTACGTTGAAGTCGTGCCGCGGCGTGGGGTTTAGCCAGGGGTTGTTGGGGGCAGGGCGCCTGAGGTCGGCGTCCCAGTACAACTGGCACAGAGGGCTTTGGTCGAAGGCGTGGTTGAACACCACGTCGAGGATGACGGCCATACCGCGTTGGTGGCAGGCATCTACAAAGGCTTTGAACTGCTCCGGGGTACCGTAGTATTTGTCCAAAGCCAGGTGGTAGGAAGGATTGTAGCCCCAGGACTCGTTGCCTTCAAACTCGTTGACGGGCATTAGTTCGATGGCGTTCACTCCCAGGCGCTGCAGGTAGCTGAGGGTGTCGCTGAGCGTCTGGAAATCATGGCGGCCGATAAAATCGCGCAGCAACAGTTCATACACCACGAGTTTTTGCCTGGGCGGCTTGGCAAACGAGCTGCTTTTCCAGGTGTAGGGCACCTCAGGGCGCACCCAGGAGACGATTCCCTGCGTCCGGCCGATGGGGTATGAAGGGATGCCCGGGAAAGTAGCAGCCGGGATAAAGCGGTCGTTGTCGAGATCCAGCACCAATTTGCTGTACGGGTCGCCCATGCGCCTGCCGCCATCAATGACGTACTGGAACAGGAGGTCTTTGCCCGCCGGGGCGTTGGGAATGTCTATCCAGTGCAGGGTGCCGTCCACGCTGCGGTTCATCAGGAAAGTATCGCTCAGAGACCAGTCGTTGAAGTTGCCGGTCACAAAAACGGCCGGCTTCGCAGGCGCGTACAGGGCGAGGCGAACCGTATTGGCGTCCACGCGGGCGATACCGGGCAGAGTGCCGGGCGGAGGGTCCTGGGCGGGCTTTTCCACGGCCACCACATAGGTGAATCGCTTCACGACCTTCTCCGACGCCGTCTCCGCTACAAACTCCACGACATGCGTACCCGATGTCACCACGCCGATGGTATAGTCCAGTGCGGTACCGGTCGCCTGCCGCAATACTACCCCATTGTCTATCAGCGATAAAGTTGCGGATTCAGAGGCTTTACCGCTGAAGGGGATGGTATTTCCCAGTTTGACGACCAGGTTGGCACCCTCGCCAGGAGTAGTGATGGCCGACAAGAGGCCGGAACCGCTGAACACATCGATGAATACATCTTTAGACCCGGTATCTTTTCCTTCTTTCGTGCCGTTCGCATTGCGGAACACAAAGGCCAGCTTCCGAATTTGGGTGGCTGTCGAAACTCCATAGAACCCACGGATGCTGGGCTTGACCTCAAATTTGTAGATATTGGCACTGCCCGCCACGGGAGACATCGCCCAGGCGGCGTTGGCTACCCCCCAGGTCGTGACCACGTTTTTCCAGTCGCTCGGCTGCAAACTCTGGTCGGTGATCAAGCCGGTATGCACATAGACCGTACAGCCGCAGTCTTTCAAGCCGGCGGTACCCTGTCGTGCATCAAAATAGACCGTCACCGGCTGGTCGGGGCGCGGGAAGGCGGGCTCTGTCCATACGATTTGTGCGCGGAACACAGTGGCTGGGAGTAGGAAAAGAGCGCATAATACGCTCAGTCGGGTGTTTGTCCACATTTTTTCCATACAGAAAAGATTTGTATGCCTATTTTCGGCGCAAATTACAGAAAACCCGGACGTATATGAAAATACTTCGATTAAAACCCAAACGCGAAGCCTCGCTGGAGCGCTTTCACCCCTGGGTCTTTTCCGGCGCGGTTGCAGAGAAAGCTGAGGGGCTGTGCGACGGCGACTGGGTGGCAGTGCACAGCAGCCGGGGGGTATTCCTCGGAGCAGGACACTACCACGACGGCAGCATTTGCGCGCGCCTGCTCAGTTTCGAGCCCGTGGAGCCGGGGCTGGATTTTTGGATCCGCAAAATCCGGGAAGCGTTCCAGTACCGCTGTGCGCTGGGCCTGGCAAACTCAGCACACACGGATGCCTGGCGGCTCATCCATGCCGAGGGCGACGGGCTTCCGGGCCTGATAGTGGATATGTACGGCAAAACGGCAGTCCTGCAGTGCCATTCCATCGGCATGCACCGCGATGCGCCGCTCATTGCCGAAGCCCTGCAGGCAGTACTGGGCGAACGCATCGAAACGATTTACGACAAAAGTACCGAAACGCTGCCTCCGCAATATGCCGCTGCCCAGCAGAACCGCTGCTTGCTCGGGGAGGGCGTTCAGGGCCTGGTGATGGAGAACGGCTGCCGCTTCGCCGTCCATTGGGAGAGCGGCCAGAAGACCGGTTTTTTCCTCGACCAGCGCGACCATCGGCGCTTGCTGCAGCAGTATGCGGCGGGAAAAACAGTACTCAACGCCTTCAGCTATTCGGGTGGGTTTTCGGTGTACGCCCTGCACGGAGGCGCCACCTGGGTGGATTCCGTGGATGTATCGGCAAAAGCCATTGAACTGGCCCGGCAAAACGTGGCCCTCAACGGTTTTGACGACTCCCGGCATGCAGGCGTTGCCGCCGACGTGCTCTCCTTTCTCCAACACGGCGAACGCCGCTACGACCTCATGGTCGTCGATCCTCCCGCTTTTGCCAAAAGCCTGGAAAAACGCCACAAAGCCGTACAGGGCTACAAACGCCTCAACGCTATGGCCATGCGCAAAATCGCCCCGGGCGGTATCCTGTTCACCTTTTCCTGCTCCCAGGTAGTGGACCCACAACTCTTTTACGATACCCTGGTCGCCGCAGCCCTGGAAGCGGGCCGGCGCGTGCGCGTCATGCACCGCCTGGCCCAGCCCGCCGACCACCCCGTGAGCCTTTTTCATCCCGAAGGGGCCTATCTCAAAGGGCTGGTGCTGTATGTAGAGTAGACTTGTTGTGCAGGGGATCCTCGAGGGGTCAAAAAATGACTCTTTTTTCCCTCCTCGCCGACCCCATGCAAAAAGTCTAACATTTGAACGCGCATCAAAAATCAATTTTCGCAGAGCGAAAATTGATTTTTGATGCGCGTTCAAGAAATACTTCCTCCGGCCGGAGGCGAAGAGTTGCACAATTCAGAAGATCGGGTTAGCTTTGCCCCATCTCATTTGGGGTGCCCCCTTCCACGGGCGGCTGAGATCATACCCACTGAACCTGTCCGGGTAATGCCGGAAAGGGAAATGAGGACCTCACCACGGCCGCCGCGCCCTGCAAGTCCTCAGAAAAGCGACTTGCGCGTAGTAGGCGCTTTTCCATCATCGGGTATCAGGCTGGTTGCGAAGAGACGAAAAAGGGCTTTCCTGCCTCGTCGTTTTCATCGGTACGAGCCTGTCTTTCACCGGGTTGCATAGCCCCTTGGCAACCTTTTGGATGGACTAAAAGCAAGCGAAAACACCATGCGGAGGCTTACCTGTTCTGTTCTTTTTCCGTTCTTTTTTTTCATCGTCCACGCCCAGGCGCAACATACGCTGCGCGGCCTGGTCACCGACCAAAAGGGCGCCCCCCTGGAAGGGGCTAACATCTGGATGCCGGAAGTTGCCAAAGGCAGTGCAGCCGATTCCAGCGGGCAATTTGCTCTACACGACCTGCCTCCTGGCAGCTATACCCTCTCGATATCGCACCTCGGCTATGCCATCTGGAGTCAAAAGGTGCAGATTCCTCAGCAGGGGGAGTTACAGATTGCGCTGGAAGCTTTCTTCTACCAGGTGGACGCCCTGGTCGTCCAGGGCACGCGCGCAAGCCGGCAAATGCCCATGACCTTTCTCAACCTGGATAAAAAAGAACTCCAGGTGCACAACCTGGGCCAGGATCTTCCCTTCCTGCTGCAGTGGACGCCCTCGGTCGTCGTCACCTCAGATGCCGGCACCGGTATCGGATACACTGGCATACGCATCCGGGGCACCGACCCCACCCGCATCAACATCACCATCAACGGCATCCCGCTCAACGATGCAGAATCGCAGTCGGTCTATTGGGTCAACATGCCTGACTTCAGCTCTTCGATTTCAGATATTCAGATCCAGCGGGGGGTCGGTTCTTCTACAAACGGCGCCGGGGCGTTTGGTGCGACCATCAACCTCAATACCTCCCGGGTGAACCACGAGCCCTACGCGGGGCTGAACACCAGCGTGGGCTCCTTCCGCACCTGGAAGCGCAACGTAGAGTTCGGCACTGGACTGTTACAGGGGCATTTTACCCTCGACGGGCGATTGTCGCGCATCCAGTCCGAAGGGTATATTGACCGCGCAAGCGCTGACTTAGACGCCTACTATCTTTCAGGGGCGTATGTAGGGAAAAACAGCCTACTGCGCTTCAACCTCTTCTCCGGCCATGAAGCCACCTATCAGGCCTGGTACGGCGTACCAGCCAACCTGAAAGACGACTGGGATACCCGCACCTTCAACCCCGCCGGAACAGAAAAAGAGGGCGCCCCATACGACCAGGAAGAAGATAACTACCGCCAAACCCACTACCAACTCCTGTACAACCGGCAGATCAACCCCTTCTGGAACGTCAACGCCGCCCTCCACTACACCCAGGGCAGCGGCTATTACGAACAGTACAAAGCCGACCAGGATTTTGCTGACTACGGGCTCACGCCCCTCTTTCTCGACGGAAAAACCCTGCAAACCGACTTGGTCCGCCGCCGCTGGCTCGACAACGACTTCTACGGCGGGGTGTATCACCTCAACTACTCCCGCGACGGCCTGGATATCACCGTAGGCGGGGGTGTTCACCGCTACGAAGGAGCCCACTTCGGAGAGCTGCTCTGGATGCAGTACGCCTCCAACAGCCAGCCCCGCGACCGCTACTACGACAACGAAGGCAAAAAAACCGATGCCAACCTGTATGCGAAAGCCCTGTTCCCCATCGCCCGGCACTGGAGCGCGTACGGCGACCTGCAGGTACGCCAGGTCAACTATAGCTTTCTGGGATATGACGAGCGTGGCAGCAATGTGCAGCAGGAGGACCTTTTGCGCTTTTTCAATCCGAAAGCCGGCGTGACCTACACCCCCGACGCGCGGCAATCGGCCTACCTGTCTTTCGCAGTAGCCCAGCGAGAACCCAACCGCGACGATTACGTAGAGTCCAGCCCAAGTACCCGTCCGCGCCCCGAAAAGCTCTACAACACCGAACTCGGATACCGACTGGAAAACCCCCGCAGCGCACTGGAACTCACCGCCTATCACATGTACTACCGCGACCAACTCGCCCTCAACGGTCAAATCAACGACGTAGGGTCCTACACGCGGGTAAACGTGGACCGCAGCTACCGGATGGGCCTCGAAGCAGCCGCCCTCTGGCGGCCTGTCGCTGCCTGGACCCTCCAGGCAAATGCAGCACTCAGCCGCAACAAAATCGTCTCGTTCGAGGAATTCCTCGACGACTACCAAAGCAATCCCCAAACCGGGGAAAGCACCTGGTCCGGGCAGGTGCCGATAGCGCGCAAGCACACCGATCTCGCTTTCTCCCCCACCCTCGTCGCCGGGCTGGAATGTAGCGTACAACCCTTCCGTACCACACTCGACAACAGGGAGTTCGAGATGAGCTGGATGACCCGCTATGTAGGTCGGCAATACATAGACAACGCCTCCGACCCTGAAAATGCCATTGACGCCTATTCGTTCAGCAACTTGCGCCTGCGGTATCGCGCCATGCCCCGCCCCTGGGGAACCCTGGAGCTGACCTTCCTCCTCCAAAACCTGCTGAACGCCCAATACGAGAGCAATGCCTGGTCCTACCGATACCGGTACGACGGGGAAATTTACGTGGATCAGGGCTTTTTTCCGCAGGCCGGGAGAAACTACCTGCTGGGGCTTTCGCTGCGCTGGTGAAAACTCCGGGGAAATGGCTACTTTTGTGGACGAGTTTGACTTTGCCCCGCGTATCTTTAAAGCCTGTCATTATGCTACGCATCCAAACCATGACCGCGCTCTGCGCATTCGCGCTGCTCTCCGCTTGTTCAAAACAGGAGACAGAAAGCGCTGACCTCATCTTCAAAAATGGCGTCATCTATACCGTTGATCCGGCTCGACCCTGGGCCGAGGCCATTGCAATTAAGGGCGACCGCATCCTGCGGGTGGGCAGCAACGAAGATATCGAAGCGCTCCGCAGCGACAAAACACAAGTCACCGACCTCGGCGGCCAGTTCGCCATGCCGGGCTTCATCGAGGGGCATGGCCACTTCTCCGGCTTGGGACAGAGCCTGCTAAACCTCAACTTCATGAAGGCCAAAAGCTGGGATGAGATCGTGCAGATGGTAGCTGAAAAAGTAAAAACGGCCAAACCTGGCGAATGGATCATCGGCAGGGGCTGGCATCAGGAGAAATGGTCGGAGCCGCTCGCACAGAACGTGCTGGGCTATCCTTACCACGACGCCCTCAGCGCCGTTTCGCCCAACAACCCGGTCATGCTCAGCCATGCCAGCGGGCACAGCCTCTTTGCCAATGCAAAAGCTATGGAAATCGCCGGCGTAACCGCGGAAACCCCCAGCCCGAGCGGTGGGGAAATTGTGCGCGACTCGCGAGGCAAAGCCATCGGCGTATTCGAAGAACGCGCCATGGGCGTCATCCGCTCCGCCTACCAGGAGTATGTCTCCACCCTATCGCCCGAAGACCGCAAAGCGGAATGGTTCAAAGGCATTGAAGCCGCCGAAGCCGAATGCCTGAAAAAGGGCATCACCTCCTTCCAGGATGCTGGCTCCTCCTTTGAAGAACTATACCGCTACCGCGAAATGGCGGAAAAAGGACAACTCGACCTGCGCCTATGGGCCATGATCCGCCATTCATACGAAGACATGAAAGACCAGCTCGACGGCTTCCCCTGGATTGACCTCGGCAACCGCTTCTTCACCGTGCGCGCCATAAAATCGGAACTCGACGGTGCCCTCGGCGCGTTCGGCGCCTGGCTGCTCGCGCCTTATGCCGATAAACAAGGGTTCATCGGACAAAATACGACTGCCGTAGAAGAAGTCGAACGCATCGCAGGGCTCGCTTCCCAGAATGGGCTACAGCTCTGTGTACATGCCATAGGCGACCGCGCCAACCGCGAAACGCTCGACATCTTCGAACGCGCATTGGCCCAAAGTGCCAACAAAGACCTGCGCTGGCGCGTCGAACATGCTCAGCACCTCGACACGGCCGATATCCCGCGCTTCGCACAGTTGGGTGCCATCGCTTCGATGCAGGCCATCCACTGCACGTCCGATGCCCCCTTCGTCGTAAAGCGCCTGGGGGTCGAACGGGCGCGCTATGGCGCCTATCCCTGGCGCTCCCTCCTGGATGCCGGCGCCGTAGTGACCAACGGCACCGATGCCCCGGTAGAAGATGTGGATCCCCTGGCCTCCTACTACGCCACCGTGACCCGCAAACGCCCGGATTCCGGGCAGGCCTTCTTCCCGGAGCAGGCCCTCACCCGCGAGGAAGGCATCTACTCCTATACACAGGCCTGCGCCTTTGCCGCATTTGAGGAAAAAGACAAGGGCTCCCTCAGCCCCGGCAAGCTCGCCGACCTGATCGTAGTCTCCAACAACCTCCTCCGATGCCCGGAAGAAGAAATCCTGAAGAGCGAGATCTTGCTGACCGTCGTGGGCGGGAAGGTGAAATACAAAAAGTAATCCGGTTGCGATTGTCCATCTACCACACGCTATGAAGCGTTTTGCGTATTCTTTCTTTTTGGCATGGGTGTCCCTTGCCCCTATCGTCGCGCAACAAATACACGTCAGCGGAAGCGTCACCGATGCCCGGAGCGGAGAGCCCGTCCTGTTCGCCAACGTTTTTTTAGCCGACGCACCCGCCAATGGGACCGTCACCGATCCACAGGGGTACTATTCGTTCCTCATTGACCTTCGAATGGGCAAGTACCTGGAAGCATCGGCTATGGGATACAAGCCCCAGGTCCTACCCATCCCTACAGGCGACTCCCTGCGCATTGACTTCCGCCTGGAACCCGAGGCGCTCGATATCGAAGAAGTCGTCGTATATGCCGGTGAAAACCCCGCCTACCCCATTTTACGCCGCGTCATTGCGGAAAAAGAGCGCAACAACTACAACCGTCTGCCCGCTTTTTCCGCCGAACGCTACAGCAAACTCGAAATGGACCTCGTCGGCTTATCGGAAAAATTTATGGACAACCCGGTACTCAAACCCTTTGCGTTTGTGTTCGAACACGTGGACAGCAGCTCCGAGGCCAAACCTTTTTTACCCGCCTACCTACAGGAAGAGCTCAAACAAATTTATCTGATTGAAGGGCGCTACGAAGAAGTACCCCTCGCCCGACGAGTGTCCAATATCGGCAATGAGTCTATCATCCGCTTCATCAGCCTGGTACACGACCGCTACGACATTTACGACAACTGGCTGCCCGTCATGGACAAAGCCTTCGCGGGTCCCCTTGCCGACCAGGCTTTTGCCAACTACGAATACTATCTGCTCGACAGCGCCAGCCTCAACGGGCGCTGGAGCTATAAACTCAAGTTCAAACCCCGCCGGAAGCGGGAAAACACCTTTACCGGAGAGTTCTGGGTGGATAGCACCACCGCAGCCGTCACCCGCGTGCACATCGCCAAAAGCGAAGACGTCAATATCAACCTTATCGGGCGGGTGGAAATCCAAATGGACTTTCAGCTTACTGCCGATTCCGTCTGGATGCTCCGCAAAGAACACACCCTGCTCGAATACCAGCTCCTCGAAGGCGACAAGACTCCGGGCATCATAGCCCGCAAAACCAATATCTATCGCGACGGCAGCCGGCAGAGTCCCCCACCCCGCACCCAACAGCCCGACTCCAGGGGGTTTGATCCCACCACCCTCGATCGCGATGACTCATTCTGGCAGGATAGCCGCCCGGAGCCACTCGCCAAAAGAGAAGCCTCTGTCTATGCTATGATCGACAGCATCGGGAACTCCGAAGCGTTCAAAAGGTACAAGATGCTGGCTTATGTACTTGGCTCCGGCTACCTGCCCTGGAGGAATATAGAGCTAGGTCCTCTTTTTTCCACCTACAGCAACAACTCAGTGGAGGGCAGTCGCTTCCGCTTTGGCCTTGGCACCTCGTATGCGTTCAGCAAAAAATGGTGGATTTACGGCTATGCCGCCTACGGGCAACAAGACCAGCGCTGGAAATACGGAGGCCACATCCAGTGGCAACCCAACAAACACCCTTGGACCACCTTCAAAGTTTCCTACAAAGACGATCTCGAACTCAGCTTTGCCAGCAGCGGGGAAGTAAGCGAAGACAACTTTTTCGCCGGTGCCTACCGTAGAAATATACCCCAAAAGCTCATGTACACAAGGCAGGCCCAAGCCTTCTGGGAGCAAGATATGCCTAAGGGATGGAATGTGCGCACGTCCGTGCAGTGGCAGCAGCTCGAACCCTATGCGCGCAATGGAATTGGATTCAACTTTTATTTCAAAGACCCCAAAACCGACCAGTATGCACTGCTACTCGAATCCGCAGAAATGCAAGTACGCCTGCGCTGGGCCCCCGCCCTGATTTTCGTCGAATCCCACTTCAGCCGGGCCAGTATGGGAAGCCAGGACCCGCGGCCCAGCATAGAACCCTCTTACACACTAGGAAAATTTGGAAAAGACACCTACTATCATCACGTCGGCCTGCGCGTATCTCAGTGGTTCACCCTCCCGCCTATGGGCTGGCTGCGGTATCAAGTCAACGCAGGCATCATAAGCAATACCCTGCCCTATCTTTTGTTACACTCCCCTACCGCGAACGAAACCTACTTCTACGCGCCCAATGCATTCAATACCCTGGCTCGCTACGAGTTTGTCAGTGATACGTACATAGACGCTCTGCTGGTACACCATCTCGATGGCTTCTTCTTTAACCGTATCCCCTTGTTTCACAAGCTAAAATGGAGAGAAGTACTCACCTTTCGAGCCGCCTACGGCACCTTGCGTGAGAACAACCGAGTCGCAAACGCACGCAACCACTACGACCGGACGTACACTGAGTACGAAGAAGCTCCCCGCGCCGGCGAGGGGGTGTATTACGGCAACTTTGACAAAGGGCCGCTGCTCGAAGTCGGCGCGGGGATAGAAAATATCTTTAAAGTGATCCGCGTAGATGCCACTTGGCGGTTGAACTACCTCAAATCGCGCTACGCGTCGCCCCTGTCGCTGCGCGGGGCGCTCACTTTTTATTTTTGACTTGTTGCGAGGGGAATCATCGGGGGGGCAAAAAGGCTCTTTTTTTCTCCTCGTTGACCCCGCGCAACAAGTCTATTTTTAGTCAGACACATGAAAGGGCTTTTTATGCCCACCCCTAATGGTGATGCCCACCCGGGCCATGTACGTGGCCATGCGCAATCTCCGATTCCGTAGCCAGGCGCACGGACTCGATACGCACGCTAAAATACAGATCCTGCCCAGCCATCGGGTGGTTGAAATCCATCAGCACCCCATCGTCTTTGATGGCTAATACCGTACCTACGATTTGGTTGCCCTCTTCATCCGACATGGGGATACGGCGGCCAATTTCGAGCAGGTCTTCCGCTAACTCGCCGTCAATGGTGAATACAGAAAGCGGAAGTTCCACATAGGCCTCGGGGTCAGTCTCCCCATACGCATCCGCAGCGGAAATCCCGAAGCTGAAGGCATCACCGACACTTTTTCCGGACAACTGACGCTCGAATTCGGGAATCATCTGCCCCACGCCATACATGAACACCAGGGGTTCGGAGTCGAATGTCGTTTCGATTTGTTCGCCCTCGGCATTGTCCTCCTGAAGGCGATAGTGCAAGGTCACGACCTTGTTTTTTTCTATGTGCATATCGAATGAATTGGTTAATCCACAAAGGTAGTGATTCTGCGTTAGCCCCGCCGATATTATCACTCACAATCTAAAAAATCAGGTCTTTTTCAACTGTTCTCATCCACTCAGATTCCTTAGACGGGTATCCAGGCAGGCAAAACCCGCTCTTTTTTACCTTCGTGTCATCCCCTCATCCCAAAAAAATACTACTTTTACCTTGCTGTTTCGTAAAACTTGTTCCGCGGAGTCAGCGAGATGGGAAAAAAGAGTCGTTTTCTTTCCACATGAATTTTTATTGTAAAAAAGGCTTTTTTGACCCCTCGATACCCTCTCGCAACAAGCCTATAATACACAACCATGCGCAAAGAAGAACCCTTTTACTCCATAGGGATAGACATCGGTGGGACCAGCTCCAAAATTGGCCTGGTGGACCAGGACGGGCGCCTGCTCGCCCGCCGTTCATTGGATACCCAGGCCACCTCTGATTCCGAGGGTTTTACCAGCGCCCTGGCCGATATCACGCTCGAAATTTTAAAGGAGCTACGCCTCGACAGCCCGGTGCTTGGCATCGGCATCGGTGCCCCCGGAGTGGATGAGCGCGCCGGTACGATTGCCGCCGCCGCCAACCTACCCTTCCGCGAGCCGTTTGCGCTGGGCGAGATGCTCGCGCAGAAGACCGGTCTCCCCGCCCGCCTGGTAAAAGACTCCAGCGCCGCTATCGTCGGGGAGCGTACTTTTGGCGGAGCGAAGGGCATGGACCACTTCATCCTCATCACGCTCGGCACCGGACTCGGGTCTGCATTGATGATCCACGGAAAGGTCATTACGGGCAGCAACGGGCTGGCCAGTGAATACGGCCATTCCCCGGCAGTACCCAACGGGCGGCAGTGCAACTGCGGCAAATTGGGCTGCCTGGAAACCTACGTCTCAGCACCGGGAGTCAAACGCACCGTGTACGAGCTCATGGCCACCTTTAAATCCGACAGCCCCCTGCGGCAGGTTCCCTTCCAGCAGATGGACGCCCGTATGATTTTCGAGGCGGCCGAACGAGGGGATGCCCTCGCCCGGGAAGCATTCAGCCGCACAGGACATCTCCTGGGCAGGGCTATTGCCGGACTGATCGTGCTGCTCGACCCCCAGGCCGTTTTCCTGGCCGGTGGCCTGATACAGGCGGGACCTCTGTTGTTCAATGCCGTGGAAGCTGGCCTCGACGAGCACTTGCTCCCCATGTTCAGCGGGAGTTGCCGCATCCTGCCCTCCAGCCTCGGCGGAGAAGATACGGGTATCCTGGGCGCTGCTGCAATGATGATGCCATAAAGGAAAGCCCATGCAAAAAATCGCTGTCCAGGGTATCTGCTTTGACGAAAAGTCCTCCTACCAAAGAGGCGCACGCCTGGCGCCTCCCCTCATACGCCAAGCCCTGCACAGCGGCTCGCTCAACCTCTTTGCCGAGGACGGCACAGACATCGGCGCTGCCCCCCTGGAGGATAAAGGCGATTTTCAAATCCGTGAATACTTTGATATCGAGGACATTACCCTCAAACATCTCGAAGCCGGACACAAAGTACTCACCCTGGGCGGCGACCACTCTATCACCTTCCCCATCGTAAAAGCCTTTCACCGCTTCTACCCCCGCCTCGACATTCTGCACATAGATGCACATGCCGACCTCTACGACAGCTTTGAGGGCGATCCGTACTCCCATGCCTGCCCTTTTGCGCGGATTATGGAAGGCGGTTTCGCCCTGCGCCTGGTGCAAGTAGGTATCCGGACACTCAACGCCCATCAGGCGGCACAAGCACAGCGTTTTTCAGTAGAAATTCACGAGATGAAAGACCTGGACCTGGCCAATATCCCCCTGTTTGAGCATCCCCTCTACCTTTCCCTGGACCTGGACGGCTTCGACCCCGCCTTTGCTCCGGGGGTATCCCACCACGAGCCGGGCGGACTATCCTCCAGAGACGTCATACGCATAGTGCAGGGGCTGCGCTGCGAAGTCGTGGGCGCTGATATCGTCGAGTACAACCCCGAGCGCGATTTCCAGGGGATGACCGCCTTTTTAGCTGCCAAGATGATGAAGGAAATTCTGGCTACGATGCTGAATCGCTGAGGCCCCGCCCTGCATACATGTTCTGATAGTACTGCTGATAAGCCCCCGAGGTTACGCTTTCCAGCCATTCCGCATGCTCAAGGTACCATTTTGCGGTACGCCGCAGGCCTTCTTCGGCTTGTACGGCCGGTTCCCATCCCAGTTCGCGCTTCAGCTTGGAGGCGTCAATGGCATAGCGGCGGTCGTGCCCTGCGCGATCTTTGACAAAAGTGATCAACTTTTGGGCACTGCCTGCGGGGCGGTCCATCAATTCATCCATAATGCCGCAGAGCTTCGTCACGAGGTCTATATTTTTCCACTCGTTGTTCCCGCCGATGTTATACGTTTCACCGTCCGTACCCTGATGGAAAATGAGGTCTATGGCTGCTGCATGGTCTTCCACCCACAGCCAGTCGCGCGTATATTTCCCATCCCCGTAGACCGGAAGGGGTTTGTTGTGCTTTATATTGTGGATAATCAAGGGTATCAATTTTTCGGGAAACTGGTAGGGTCCGTAGTTATTGGAGCAGTTGGAGACTACGACCGGCAGATGATAGGTGTGGTAATAGGCGCGCACTAAATGGTCGGAAGATGCTTTAGAGGCAGAGTACGGCGACCTGGGGTCATAGGGTGTTTCCTCGGTGAAGTAGCCCGTCTCGCCGAGCGAGCCATAGACTTCATCTGTGGAAATATGGTAAAACCGCTTGCCTTCCAGGTGGTCGCCCCAGGCTTTCCGCACGGCATTGAGCAGGTTGGCCGTGCCAATGACGTTGGTCTCGATAAAGGCTAGCGGGTTTTCGATGGAGCGGTCCACGTGCGATTCTGCAGCGAGGTGGATAACTCCGTCTATCGCGTAGCGCGCCATGATGCCATCGAGTACTTGCGTATCCCGGATGTCGGCATGTTCGAAGACGTAATTGGGCAGGTGCTCGACTTCGCGGAGATTTTCGAGGTTGCCCGCATACGTAAGCGCATCGAGGTTGACGATGCGGTAATCGGGATACCGGGTCGTGAACCGACGTATGACATGCGTACCGATGAATCCAGCGCCGCCGGTGATGAGCAGGTTGCGAGTAAAGAGCATAGAAAAATAATATTCTTTAAAAAAATAGCTTACCGAAGATATGATGCCGGGGTGGAAAGAAGTAAAAAAGAGCAGTATCCTCTAAACGACACCCGCTAACAAGTCTATTAGACTTGTTAGCGGGGTCAGCGAGGAGGGAAAAAAGAGTCATTT
>CAZSMU010000097.1:12351-14105 GCA_964607915.1 uncultured Haliscomenobacter sp. | reverse complement strand
GGCGATGGGCTGCGCCCGTCGTTAGTGTATTGCGCCCCTTCGGGGCTGGGGGGGGCGAGCTTTCGGCTGCTTCGGGGCGGGCGATGGAATTCTAAAAATAGAAAAACCCAAACACCTGGTTTACAGATACTTGGGTTATCCTGTTGCGGAGGAGGAGGGATTCGAACCCCCGGTACGCTCTCACGTACGTCTGTTTTCAAGACAGGTGCAATCAACCGCTCTGCCACTCCTCCGGGAAGCGTTCTATTAAAGCGCGGCGAAGATAGCGGTTTTTTTATTCCCGGAAAACTTTTTGGGAATAAAAACCCTGCCTAGTCGTACTTATAGGGCAGCACTTTCGAGTCTTTGACCGTCGACAGGGTCATCAGTGTTTTGAGGCGCTCGATCTCTTCGATTTGCGACAGCGTCTTGAACAGCAACTGCTCGTAGGTTGGGATGTCGCGGCAAACGATTTTCATCAGGAAATCCGCCTCGCCGGTGATGATGTAGCACTCCACGATTTCGTCTATCTGCTTGATTTTTTCCAGGAAGTTGTTGAGCGCGTTTTCTTTCTGCCAGGCCAGGGAGACCTGCACGAAGGTCTTGACGTTCAAGCCTATGGATTGCGGGTTTACCTTGGCGTGGTAGCTCTCGATGATCAGGGACTGCTCGAGTTTCTTGACGCGTTCCAGGGTGGGCGCAGGGGACAGACCAATCTTCTTGGAAAGGTCCAGGTTTGTGATTTTGCTATTGTCCTGAAGAATGCGCAGGATTTTCAGGTCAATTTTGTCTAATTTTTCAGACATCGTATATCGAATTTATACCAAAAATGATTTTGCAGCACAAGATAAGGAAATAACGAATGTCAGGCAAATAGTATTCCACTTGCAAACCCTGAAAAGCAGCGAATGACTGTATTTTTAAATCTTTTTTAACAAAAAAAAGCAAAGGGAGGACTTTGGGGTCGGGGAGGCAGAATAAAATATGGCAGGGGGTGTGTAAAATTACACACCCCCTGCGGGTTAGGGCCAAATTCCGAGCGACAGGTAGTCGCTGCTGATTTTTTTGATGGCGAGCACAAAAGCTGCTGTCCGCATATCGTGGATATCCGGGTGGGCCAGCAGGACGTTGCGGATTTGGTGGTAGGAGCCAATCATGGTTTCCTCCAGACCGGAGCGCACGAGGTCTATCTCATCGGCGCCGCGGGCGATCATAGCGCGCTCGGCCGGGCTGATGGGTTTTCCGGTCGTCTCGGACACGAGGTCCACGAGGCTTTCGAACTGGTTCTGGTTGAAGCGCTTCTCCATGCGCCCGAAGCGTTGGTGGGAGAGGTTTTTGAGCCATTCGAAGTACGACACCGTCACGCCGCCGGCATTGAGGTACATATCGGGGATGATCAGCACGTTGCGCGCGTTGAGCATCTCGGCAGCGGGGGCCGAGACAGGTCCGTTGGCGGCTTCGGCGATGACTTTGGCCTGGATGCGATCGGCGTTGTGGCGGGTGATGACGCTTTCCAGGGCGGCGGGCACCAGGATATCGCAGGGCATTTCCAGGATTTTCTCGCGTTCTTCCTTCGGAAAGTTCTGTGCGCCCGGGTAGTTGAGGATGGAGCCAGTTTCCTTGCGGAAGCGGAGGAGGTCATGGATGTCAATACCGCTGGGTTTATAGATAGCCCCTTCGACTTCCCCGATGCCGATGATGACGGCACCGCCTTCGTCCTGGGATATCTTGCCGGTGAAAGAGCCGACATTGCCGAGTCCCTGGATGATCATAGT
>CAZSMU010000097.1:0-12341 GCA_964607915.1 uncultured Haliscomenobacter sp. | reverse complement strand
AGTTTTACCGGCCAGTCCGGGGGTCAAGCCGATTTTTTTCATATCGTCTTCCACGTTCAGGCATTCGCGGATGCCATAATAGACACCACGCCCGGTAGCTTCTTCGCGTCCGTTGACCCCGTGCTGGGTCACCGGTTTTCCGGTCACGCAGCCGGCTGCATCTATATCGTGGCCTTTGAAAGCGCGGTACGTATCGTAGATCCAGGCCATTTCGCGGGCACCTGTGCCGTAATCCGGGGCGGGTACGTCAATGGCGGCGCCGATCATATTGTGTTTGATGAGCTCGGTCGTATAGCGTCGGGTGATGCGTTCGAGCTGGTCGGGCGTGTATTCCCAGGGGCTGATTTTCACCCCGCCCTTGGCGCCGCCGAAGGGGACGTCCACGATGGCGCACTTGTAGGTCATCAGGGCGGCGAGGGCCATCACTTCGTCCTGGTTGACGTGGTTACTGTAGCGGATACCGCCTTTGGTGGGCATCCGGTGGTGGCTGTGCTGTACGCGGTATGCCTCGATTACCCGCACCTCGTTGCCGATTTTGACGGGGAAGTTCATCCGGAACACGGAGTTACAGACTTTGATCTGTTGCAGCAACCCGGGATCCAGGTTGGTGAATTTCGCTGCGTGGTCAAAGTATTGCTCCACGCTTGCAAAAAAGCTCATGACAGGTTCACTCATGATGTTTGATTTGGTTTTCGAGTTTGGTTAGCTTGCGGTCGATAAAAAACATATAGCTGATTATCCCCCCAAAAATAGCTAAAATCACGGCAACCACCACATACATTTTTCCCATGCTCTGCATGAAATCGGGGGTGTTGTCGTGGGCGTGCAGAGTGGTGGCTACTGCCGTGCACACCGTGAGGAGGGCGGATTGGAGGATTGTTTTTTTCATGGTTGGATAGTTGGATATTGGACTTTGCAACGTGGTAAAAAGTTTTGTGCGGCCTTACATTTCTTCCATTCGCATCTTGAGGCGTTCGTAGCGATAGGCCAGGGATGCGGCCCAGAAGCCGAGCAGGGTCCATCCGATGATAGCGGGATAGAACACGAGGCGCATGGTGTTGTCGAGGTCGTCGGAGCCGAAGGCGGGGTTTCCGCCGGAGCCCGGGTGGAGGCTGTCGGTGAGCCGCGGCACGACATAGATCAGGGGGATGAGGGCACAGAAAGCAAAAATCGTATAGACGGCCGAGAGGCGGGCCTTTTTTTCAGGGTCTTCAAAAGAGCCGCGCAGCACAAAGTAGGCTAAATAGATGAGCAAGGCTACGGCGGTCATGTTTTGCTTGACGTCCCAGCTCCAGTAGGCCCCCCAGGTGTGCTTGGCCCAGATCGCCCCGGTGAGCAACCCGAGCACGCCGTAGAGGATACCGGTCATGGTCAGCGCCTGTGCGCGCAGGTCGGCATCCGCATCGCCCGTGCGGAGGTATCGGATACTCTGGACAAAAGAGTACAGGAAGAGGAAAATCATCGCAAACCAGAGGGGCACATGAAAGTAGGTGTTGCGGATGGTTTCTTTGAGGATATTGCGGAAGGGGTAATCTATGCCCGCTTTATCGTGCAGGCGTCGCAGGGGGGCATTTGGGAAGACTTTTTCCCCTTGTTCAGGCGATAGGTCTGCCTGCGTCACAAACACGGCAGAAGGCAGCACGCTCGCCCCGTTGTAGGGGTCGTCGAGCACGAGCGTGAAATCGCGCACCGCTTCCCGGGCAGGCAGATGGGTCGGCAGGGAAAAAACGAGGCGCAACTGGCGGTCGTCTATGATCTGTACCTCGTGTGCCTGCAGGGCATGGGTATCGTCCAGTTTCAGCCAGGCGCGCAGGGCGTTCCGGCTCTGTGTGTAGCGGGTATTGTAGCCACTGACGCGCAGCTCCAGCTCCTCCCCTACCCGGGCCGAGGACGGCGACACCGATACGATCCCGGGTTTGAGCGGCACGAGCAGTCCGGCGAGGAAGGTATAGACCAATAAAAACACTCCGAGGATTTTCCACCAGGATTGATACAGCATAGGGCGTACTAAATTTAATCTTTCCACAAAAAGGGGAACAGGATGAACGCAGCCCCCAACAGCAACAGGTCTATGGCCACCAGCGCGAGGATATCTTTTTCCCAGGCGGTGTCGTGCAGGAGGCCCAGCGCGTTGGCCGAGAGCTTGACGAGGGTCATCAGGATGGGCACCACCAACGGAAAGCCCAGGATAGCCAGGAGGGTAGCGTTGTTATCGGCTTTGGCCGAAATGGCCGAGATGAAGGTGAAGGTGATGGCAAGGCCGCTGCTGCCCAGGAAGATAGCGAGCAGAAAGAGGGCCTCATCGCGCACCGGACTGCTGCTCACAAAAGCCAGTGCACCCCATATCAACAGGCTGATACACAGCAGGAGGGCGGTGTTGTACAGGATTTTGGCCAGCAATACGGAGAGCGGGTTCACAAGCGTATAGTAGTACAACTGTCGCGCACCACTTTCCTGGACGAAGCTTTTCACAATGGCGTTGACCGAGGCGAAGAGCAATACGATCCAGAACAAGATATTCCACACCGACGCATTCAGCGAGATGAAGGAGGCAAAAACAATAAAAACCGTGGAAAAAACGTAGAGCAGGATACCGCTTAGCGCGTAGCCTTTGCGTAGTTCCAGGAGAAAGTCCTTGCGCAATAAGTCCCTGATTTCTCGGAGTACCTTCATGGGGCAAAGGTACAATAGGGCAAAGGGTTTTTTATCATGCCAAGGTAAAAGTTTACATTTTTGATGGTTTTAGTATCTTTGGAACGTTAGATGTATTCTATCTCTATTCTGGCAAACCCTTGAAAACGTGGAAACGATGAAAGCCATTGCACCCGTTCTATCCCTGATCCTTCTGAGCAGCTTCTTTTTCCGGGAAGAAGCACATGTAGAAGTAACCGCACAAGCGGGGGAAGGGATTTACGCCCTGCTGCGGGAGTTCCAATTATCGGCGTACAGTTGCAATTTTAAGAAATTTTACGAACTAAACAGCTTACAAAAGAACGCAAAGCTGATGGAAGGAAAAAAATACTTCCTGCCCATTCAGAAGCGCGTGTACAACGATAAATCCATCCGCACCTCCCTGGGGATCAGCGACTACCAACTGGCTCTGCAAATCCAGTACTACAACGAGGCCATGCACGAAGCAGGCTTGAGGGAGAAGTCCTTCCTATCCGATAAAGTGCTCTGGGTGCCCCACCACCTCTTGAACTGCACCCGGGCAGATGTGGCCAGTGAAGGCCCGCCCCCGGCTGAAGATCCCGTAGCTAAACTGGGAGGCCAGGGCAAGCCGGTCAATGCGGGGAAACGGGTATTCCCCATCTTTGGTAACGAAATGGCTCACACGCCTCTGCTCAGCAACGCGCTTCAGGGGCGTATTTTCTATCTGGTCAGCGGGCACGGGGGCCCGGACCCAGGTGCCATGGGCAAGCGCGCCGGGCATACGCTCTGCGAGGACGAATATGCGTACGACGTGACCCTGCGCCTATGCCGCAAGCTGGTCGAGCACGGCGCCACCGCCTACATGATCGTACGCGACCCCGACGACGGTATCCGCCAGGGGAATTTGTTGCCATGCGACAAAGACGAACTCATCTGGGGCGATGAAAAAATTGCGGAATCGCAAATCCCCCGCCTGAAGCAGCGCACCGATATCATCAACGCGCTCTATGAGAAAAACCGGAAAATCGGGCTGTCCGACCAGCAGGTAGTAGAAATCCACGTGGATTCGAGGAGCCACCGCGAGCAAGTGGATCTTTTCTTTTACTACCAGGACGGAAATGAGCGCAGCCAGGAATTAGCGGAGAGGCTACACTTGTACATCCGCAATAAATACCGCGTACATCGGTCCGGGGGCGGCTACGAAGGCACCGTTTCGACCCGGGGGCTCTACACCCTTCGGGAGGTCAAGCCTCCCGCCGTCTATATCGAACTGGGGAATATCCGCAACGGGCTCGACCAGCAGCGCATCGTACTGGGCAGCAACCGAGGCGCCTTGGCCAACTGGCTGCTCGAGGGCATACTCCAACAAAGCAAGGTCTCCCGCTGACCTTACAGGGTAGGCAGCTCCAGGGCGAGGGGTTTTTCCAGGGCCTCGTACGTCGCTTCGAGCAGGCGTTCGCGAATGTGTTCCCGCAGCAGTCCGCGCTGCTCGCGGGCATTGGGGAATACGCGGTTGGACAAAAAGATAAACAGGAGGTCCTGGTCGGGATCGAGCCACGCGCAGCCGCCTGTAAAACCCGTATGACCGAAGGTGCGCGGGCCTGCTTTGCGCACCCGCTTGAACCGGTTTTCCGCCGATGGCCGGTCGAAGCCCAGGCTGCGGCTGCCCACCCGCACTTGCGTAAAGCGCTCTACCACTGCCGGGCTAAAGTAGGTTTTTCCTCCGTAGCTGCCCTGGTCGAGCAGGGGCTGCAAGAGGGTTGCCAGGTCAGCCGTATTTGAAAAGAGCCCGGCATGGCCGGATACACCGCCGAGGATAGCGGCAGAAGGGTCGTGTACCGTACCCTGCAGCAGTTGGCGCCGCCAGGTCTTGTCTATTTCCGTAGGGATGAGCTGGCCGGGCGAAAACGTTTGCCGGGGCCTGAACGCGGTACGCCGCAAGCCCAGGGGAGCGTAGAGGCGCTCCTGCGCTAATTGGTCCAGTCCCTTTTGCCCCACCGATTCGATGACCTGCCCGAGCAGCCAGTAGTTGAGGTCGCTGTACTTGTAGCGCTGTCCGACCGTCGGCCGGATACGGGCCACCGCCCTGCGGATCTCCTCCAGGTAGCGCCGATTGAAATAGAGGCGCTCTGTAACGGGCACGGTATAGGTGCCGCGCCTGCGGTTGCAGAAGTAGGGATCACAGGCCCTGCGCGAGTACTTTCGGAACTTGATGTATTTGGCGGTCGGGATAGCCGCCGGCAGCCCGGATTGATGGCTCAGCAGTTGCCATACCTGAACGCGCCCGATGCGGGTCTGCCGCAGCCAGGGCAGGTAGCTGTCTATGCGAGCGTTCAGTTGGATACGGCCCTCGTCCCGGTACTGCATGGCCAGCAGGGAGGTGCAGGCCGCTTTGGTCAGGGAAGCGACGTCGTAGAGGTCTTCATCGCGCACATCTGCTGACTCAGAGGTACTGTGCTTCCCGAAGGACTTGTGATAGACGATATCCCCCTGGTGGGCTACGAGTATCTGGCAACCCGGAGTGTAGCGTTTGGAAATAGCCATACGCGCCAGGGCGTCGAGTCGGTCGAACTGCCCGGTGGCAGCGGCTGGGCCGTACAGGTACGGTGTATGCCGGAGCCGGATTTTTGCGCTGCTGCGAAGGGTATCGTCTTTGCCCGACACGCGCTCCGATGCGACGCCTCCTCCAAAAAAGACTTGGGCAGCCAGCGCCTCCATTTGCGGGTGTCTTTCGAGGGTGCGGAGGACTGTGAACGTACTGTCCATGGGCGGGGCAGGCCCAAACTGCACGACAACTACGGGGAAATGTGCATGAAGGCTGTCTAGTTGCGCCCGCAGGAGGGGCTGGGAAAGAAAGTCCGGGCTGGAAGCATCCATCAGCACGAGGAAAGCCGGAGGGGCCTGCCCCCCGTTCGGCGCATCCGGTCGAAAGGCATGGAAGGGCTGGGCATCCGCATACTTCTCAAACATCGCTACAAAATCCGGGAAGCTGTCGCGACTGGCCTGCCAGATGTAGAACGACTGTGCCTCCAGATTTTTCCAGGGCAGCAGTCCTTTGGGGTTGGAGGGGATAGCCAGTGACTTTTCCCGCAGATGGAAGGCAAAAGATTCCCAGATCCGGTCTTTGAAATATCGCTCGATTTGGCGAGGGTCGCGCTGTTCCGCCGGAGTCGCAGAAGCGCTGTTTTGCAGAGGCCGGTATCGGGCAGCGGCATTTTTGGCCACGGGGCTTCCGTACATCCATTGTTTGGCCAACAGTACTTTTTGCAGGCTGCTGCGCAGGGCCGTGCGGGTCCAGTTCCGCTCGTCGAGCGCCTGGGCGAGTTTTTGGGACAATGCGGCGGGATCCTGGTCGGTGATGAAAAGGTCCACCCCGGCGCGGAGCAGATAAGGCAGGGGGGTCTCGCGGGACACCCTGCCCGCGATAAGGCCTTCGTAGCCGATGCTGCGGCGCAGGAAATCGCGGTAAAAGTTTTGCGCCAGGGCCTTTGGGTCTTCCAGGCCATGCACGGGCCGGTCGATGAGTACGAAGCCCAGCCCTTCATCGGTAAGCCGCTTTAGAGGGGCCATGTACGCCCGGAGCTCGGCGGAGGTATCGGCCAACGCAGGTGCGTAGTCGGGCAGGCCGGCAGCCCCACTCAGGAGGCGCTTTTTGAGCATATCCCGGAGGAGTCGTATTTGTGCAGTGGTATCGCGCCAGTTGCGGTCGAGGTAAAAAGGGACGGCGAGGTTGATGCCCAGGGCGCGCGACTGCTCGGCATAAGTGTCGGAAAGTCCCTTGGGGATATGTTGCGGAGCAACGCTGCACAGCACATCCGGGCCGGGAAAGTGGGGCGTGTCGGAAAAGAGATTATGGTGCAAGACGGACTGCCCGGAGAAAAAAAACAGCGGAACGGGAGCTTCCCGGTACATAGAGTCGCTGGACAGAAGGTATTGCTTTACGCGCAGCCCCGGAAGTCCGGTACCACCAAGGAGGACCTTGCGGGCAAGTTGCCGGGTGCGCAGGGCGGCCATCCTACCCGTCCGTTCGGGGGCATAGACGATGAGCTGGGCGATTTGCTGTTCCGGTGCCAGGGCTTTACCTACGGAATCGGGCCATTGGGTGCTGCCCCGCAGATAGGGGATACGGCCGGAATATGACGGCGCGGGGCGCAAAAGCCAAAGGAGGGCCAGCAGCGCCAGGACACTTAGCGCGATCAGCCACAGAATCCGGTTGCCATAGCGCTGCATGGCCATCAAGTATGGTTGTAGATGAGCCGGCTGGCGAGCCGGCGAGCTTCCTGTTCGGCTTGTTTCCACCACAATACAGACCAGGTCGGCACGCAGGCGATTCGATGTTCCTTGAGCCGTTCGATTTGCTGCCACTCCCAGCAATAGTCAGTAGCAGGCGTTTCAGCAAAAAAGCCATCGGGGCAGATGCAGATATCCGGTGTATCTGCAGGTTCCCGAAAATGGATAGACAGCGGGAGCGGGAGATGGGCGATCCGCATGTCGGCAGCCACGATGCGGGAGCCGAAATAGGGGCCGATCATTTTAGCTATGTACTGCAGCAGGGGGCCCTGGTCGGGCGGCACGGGATATTTTAGGGCGAGGTCCTCGAAGCGGGCGAGCAGTTCTGCGGGTATGGAAGACGTAGTTTTGGCGGCATCCAGTAACAGCAGGTAGTTGGCGATGAAGCGCGAGGCGGGATGAGCGCTGTCGGCCCCTGCTTTTTCGAGATGTGCTTTGGAAAGAGAATGGAAGAACAAGGTTTGCCGGGTTGCCGTACCGATCAGCCGATACGCCTGTCTCAGGGTACACCCGTCGCCGGGTTGCTCGGGCAGGTTTTCCCGGGTGAGGGAAACGAGCAATACCTCAGGAGTAGGAAAACGGGGTTCTTCAACGCTGTACACACCGAGGCCATTTCGCTCCAGTTGTTGGATGCGCTCGGCATCTTTCCCTCCCCCGCGTTTGATCTGGAGGAGCATATCGGCCAGCAGGTTGCGCTGGGCGGTGGTAGCGGTTACTACGGCGGTGCTGGGCAAGGTGCGGTTTGGTTTGGGGGGCAGTTGTTCGAGCAGGTATGCAAGTAGGCGCTCTGCTTCCTCGTAGTTGGTTTGGGACAGTGCTTTCCAGGTACCGCGTCCAGGGAGGGCATCGGACACGGAGGCTGCACTGCCCGACGCATCGCTGATTTTATCCGGGTGGCGGAGCTGGATCGGATGCTGCCCGTACAGGCGGTGTACAAAGCGCAGGGGGGCCTGTTGCCATCCCCGAGCGAGGGCATAGGGCAGCAGGCGGTCGGCATGGCCACTTTCGTTGGGCGGGAACGGGTTCCCTATCGCCATGCAGCGGGTGGCCAGCGGTATCAGGTGCTGCGCGTCGGCAGCGGCGATTTCTTCTGCCTGCAGGAAGATGATTTGGTCAAAACAGGCCGTTTCCACGTTGCGGAACAGCTCCAGCGCGGTTTGAGTCGTAGCCAGCACGAGGGGGCAGGCATTCAAAAAAGCCTGGGGTGCCCTGCCGATGACCACATCGGCAGGCATAGTTTTGCGTTGTTTTTCCTGCTCGGCAATGCGTTTGACCAGCGTACGCAGGGCCGAATAGCGTTTTTCAGACCAGGTATGCAGCATAAAAGAGGGCAGTTCTTCCTGGACAGACTGCCAGAGTGCGCGGTATTCGCCAAGGGGGGGCGTTTCCTGGGGCATAGCCAGGGAATGGGAGCGGAACAGGAGCTGGTCGAGGTACCAGGACTCAAAGGCAGCTTGCCAATGGGTAGGTTTGGCATGGGCCAGAGACCGGACCACTTTTTTGGCATATTCCGGCAGGGGCAGCCAGAAGCGTTGCCAGTTGTATATCCCGGGAAAGTCGCGCATGTTTTTGCGCAGTTCCTCGAACTGTTCGAGCAGTTCGTTCAGCAGTTTGAGGCGCTTGTGCAGGGTGAGGAGTTGATGCCCTGTGGAACGTTCCAGGAGGCGGGCCTCGTTGAGTTCCTGCAGCATCAGGTCCATGGCCGATTCCAGTTCTTCGAGCAGATCCTGGGGCAGGATATGGGCGTGTGCGTTGGAGGCATTCAGGCGCAGCATCTCGTGTTGTACAAACCCTGAGAGGCCTTGGTACCATTGCACGAGTTGTTCCTGGTAGGCACGCACGAAATCCGGTAGGGCGCGGAAAGCGGTGGGCAATTGCTTATCTATGGGGTCGAAGCCATAGGCGTGCAGGGAAGAGCCTTTTGCAAGCAGTTCACCGGCGGTGCGGAGCATCTCTTCCCGGGCCTGGGCGACGGCGCGGGCGCGGGAGGAGACGGCCGCCTTGATTTTCAGGCTGGCGGGGGAAGCTTGCAGCCAGTCCTTGCCGTAGGCAGCCGAGCCCTCGCGCGATATATCGAGGATGTGCTGTGCCAGCAAGTTGAGTTGGCGAAACTGTGCCTCCAGGGTGCTGCGCAGAGTGTCCGCATACAGGCTCAGTCCGCTGCGGTAGCGATGTGCCAGGGAGGTACAGCGCTTTTCGAAGGCCCGTGTTTTTTGTTCGGCGATTTCCTGGGCCCTCGTCTTTTCCGTGTGCAGGAAGAGGTCGTGGTGCAGGCTCCGCAGAGGGTGGCCAAGGCCCTGGATAGCCTCGAAGAGCGGTTGCCCTATGGGCAGTACCTGCATGAGGGAGTCGTATTCCGCGCTGGAGAAGTTGAAGTCGGCGGGGTCAAGCGAAGCAGCGAGGAGTTCTTTGCCTTCGATGGCGTTTACCTGGAGGAACCTGCCGCAGAGGCGGGCCCAGCGCTCTTCGCCCAGGATGGGCGTCCGCAGGGCTTGGTAGGCGCTGTCTATTTTTTCTTTGCTGCGCCGGAGTTTGTCGAGCAGCACCTGAAACCCATGGGCGTCAAAAGGAGCGGGAGCCTGGCCGGACGTCAGTTCTGCCCGCCAGGCTGCTGCGAGGAGAGAGAGGCCTTCTGCCGGGGACTGGAGCAGCGAGCAGAGTCGGAAGAGGCCCATCCTATCCATTTGCGACTGGATTTGCTGCAAGGGGGCCACCGTATCGCTCACGATCAGGCAGGATTTCCCGGCGGCCAGGTGCGCGCTGGCCAGGTGGCCCGCCAGGTAGGTTTTGCCGCTGCCGGCCCCGCCCTGGACCACTACAGGGTCTCCCCGGCGTCCTACCCATAAGGCAGTAGCCTGGTCGGGGTCGAGATCCCCTATCCCCGGAAAAAACGGCTCCTCTGGTACCAATGCGGGGGGCTCTGCTTCGCGTGGACTCCCCGTTCGGGCTTGTGCATGGAATACGCCGAGAGCCCCGCAAAAGAGCAGGGATACCCCTTGGGGCGCATAGGCGGCTGATTCCGGGGCGGGGGCGGGGTGCAGGGGAGGTAGGATAGGCAGGGCCTCCGCCTGTTTGGGCAGAAGGCGCAAGAGCCATTCCCGTGCCTCCTGCCAGCTGTGCAAAGAGGCTTCGAGCAGCTCTGCGGGCAGCGCTTGCCCCTCGCGGGACTGCATCAGAACCGGGAGCGCTTCGGGGTTTATACGGGCGACGAAAGGGTCGCGTCGCCCGACATGCCAGAGGCTGGCCCCCTGAATCTGTGGCTCTAGAACGAGCGGCCAGTAGAGCAGCGGCACGACGAGAGTCTGCTCCGGGGTAGCGTAGGCCAAACACGGATACCCCATGGCGAGAGCGGGCCGCCCGTAGATGCGGAGGTAGTTGCGGGCCGAGGTATGGAGCGCAGCCGGCGAGGCCTCCCCTACCCCACCCGCTATGGGAAGCGCCACGGCCTGGAGGGCCGGTGGAGCGAGCAAGGCTTCTATGGCCTCTTGTGGCGACCGATCCGATTGGGAAAGCCAGTCGAACAGCCCCGTGTTAGCCGACTGGTAGGTCGCACCATAAGCGATATGCAAAGGGCCGTTGGGGAGCATTTCCCCTAATGCAGTTGCCTGCTCTTCCATGCGTGGTGTATATAAGCGTAAGGACGCGCGGGCGTCAGATTTTCTTTCCGTTGCGGTATTCGTACTCCAGGATCACATTTCCCATCTCGTCATAGAACTTGTACGGGCCGTCGAGCTGCCCGTCTTTGTAATGTATTTCTTTGGAGATGCTTCCATTGGCGCGGAATTCCTTGTACACTCCGTCGAGTTTTCCGTTTTTATAGTTCGTCTCGATGCCCTTTTGCCCGAAGGAATACCGGGCCCAGTACCCGTCCAGTAAGTTGTTTTGGTAGAACGCGCGCAGCGTAATTTGATTGTTTCGGTCAAACTCCAGGTAGATGCCGTTGTAGCGATTGTCCACATAGCTCGCCATCATGGCGGGCTGGTTGGAGCCGTCGTGAAAGACCACCCAGGTACCGTTGCGCTTGCCGTCTCTGAGTATGCCCTCCTCTGCGGGGAATCCGTTGATGCCCATTTTGACTGCCTTCTGCAAGTCGCTGTTGGGGAGGGACGTAATGGTGAAGCCATCTACTTTGGTCTCGGGGTCAGTACCTGTGCCCGAACCATTGGAGCTGCCGGAGCCGCCACAGGCGGAAAGCAGACAGGAAGCACTCAAAGCGCCGATAAAAATCCAGTTCTTCATAACATTCTGTATTTTGAGGCAAAAATAACACTTCCGGGCAACAAGTGAAATGCCTATCTTTGTCGGGTAACCTGTCTTTTCCCTCAACCGATGTGCCATGCGGCCAAAAACGCTTCTTGCGGTTTGTGTGTTGTGCTCTCTCTCCTTGCTTGCGTACTGGTACGTGCGGGTAAAATCAGCGCCATCGCCCCCCGTTTCGCGATTGTTGGATTTTGAGGAGGACGCCCTTACTGCCATCATGGTGTTGGCCCCGGGTGCGGAAGAGTTGTCGTTCCATCGCGAAGACGGCAGCTGGATGGCAACCGACGGCCATACGGGTTGTATAGTGCCTATAGATTCTTTGCAGGCAATCATAGCCGGACTGGCTGCTCTGGATACACGCGATATCCGGATGGGTACAGAAGGCGAGTTCATACGCCTCGGCCTGGGGGAAGGCGAGGCGCTCCGCGTGCGCTTGTACGGTCCGCGCGGTTTGCAGGACGATATCCTGATTGGGAAAACGGATTCCACGCGCCAGCAGGCACCTCTTCGCTTTGCGGGTCAAGAGGAAGTGTTCAGCATCCCCGCGCCGTTGGTCGAACGGCTCAGGCGCAGTGTGGACTACTACTGCAATGGACGGTTGCTGGACCTTCCTGTTCCGGAAGAAGTGGACAGTATGCACTACCATCTACCCAGGGATTCCGTCCCTGGAAAGATATACGCCACGGCGCAGGGATGGCGCTTCGGCGAAGGGCGGCTGTCAGCGGAGGATTCTATACAGTGGCGGCAATACCTGGATGCCCTAAGCCATATCCGGCCGGCCGAACTCGCGAGGGAATTCGATGAGCTCCAGGCCGACCGCTGGACCAACCGAAAACTGGTATTTTACTTCCATGCAGGCGATTCGGCCGTAGTAGAATGCTTTTACCTGCCCGGGCGGCGATATCCCTTCGTGTTGCGTTCCAGCCAGCGGCCCTATCATTTTTTCAAAAGCGACTCCGCCGGTCTGTTCTCTGTACTGTTCAGTGTGCCGGACAGCCTGCAGGCGCGCTTGTCCACCCGTTAGAGCTTGGCCAGACCGGTTTTGGCGGCGGCGATATCCAGATATGCCAGCGACTTGAAAACGGCATCAAGTTGGATTTGGATTTGTACATTTCCCTTAAACTCTTTGCGCTTGAGAT
>CAZSMU010000096.1:5991-14398 GCA_964607915.1 uncultured Haliscomenobacter sp. | reverse complement strand
GCGCCGAGGGCCTCGATGTAGAGGGCCTGTCCGCTGCCGCGCAGCTCCCCTTTGGCGAAGGCGCCGAGCTCATAGCCTTTCTCGGTGACGTTCTTGCCGGCAAGTTGCATGATGCCCACCAGGGTCATGGAGTGCTCGAACTTCGAGGCGTCCACCTGCCAGTGGGCGCCCAGGCCGCGGACGGCCACCAGGCCGCCTTTGCGATTGCTCTTTTCCCATGCTTCCTGAACGTTGCCCGTCACCGGGTTGGGGTATTGCAGTACACCCGCGGTGGAGGACTTGAGCAGGTATCCCGCCGGGGCTTGCAGGAACTCCAGGTTGCCGATCCAGCCCTTGCCGGCGACGTACTGCGCGAAGCCCGTCTGCCCTTTGATCAAATCGCCGTTGAGCGGGGTGAGGCTCGCCAGGGCGGTGTTGAGCGGCAGGGCGGCCTGCGGCAGATAGCTGATCCAGTTCCAGCCGACCTTGATCGGGATAGTGGTCAGGGCCAGGTTGATAGGACGGCCCAGCATGGAGATGGTATCGCGCACGTCGGCGCGGTACAGGTACATCGTTTTGTTGTTCAGGCTTTGCAGGGAGCCCACCCATTGCGAAGCGGAGGGCAGGTATTCCGCGAAGGCTGTCTGCCCCTTGATGAAGTCGTTTTGCGGGTTCGACAGGCTTTTGAGGGCTGCATTGGCGCTGGAATCGGGGAAAGCGAGGTTGAAGGAGATCCAGTTCCAGCCCTCGTCGAGTACGATTTCACGCATTATCAGGTTGTTGGTACGCACCACCTGGGGCGTCAGGGGCGAGCCCACCAGTCCTTCGGCTTCGAAGGGGAAGCGCTCGACTACGTTGCCGTAGAGCAGGCAGGCACTGGCGTCCCAGATTTGCAGGGTCACCTCTTCGCCGTTGAATTTGTTGGAATAGACGGTCAAAAAGGCCATCCACTTGTTGATGGCGGGTTGGTACTTGACCTTTGCCAGGCCGCGGCACTCGCCGTTGACGAAGGCGGCCACGCAGTCCTCGCGGTCCTGAGACAGATTGCCCTCGATGTCCAACTGCAGGGCCAGGCTCATCGTGTAGGTATAGGCAGAGGGGCGCACCGACCAGGGCGGTGCCGGGCAGGCTACGCGGGCATCTATGATCAGCGGCTCATCGCCCAGAGCACCAACGGCGTAGATGGTATCCTTATAGACGCCCAGAGCCATCGTGCTGTCGAACTCGAAGGTGATGGTCTGGGCCACACCGGGCGCCAGGGTCAACTTCTGCGGGAAGACGCGCACCCAGGAAGGTACTCCTTGGATCTCGTAGTCCAGGGCCTGGCCGCCGGTGTTTTCGATTTTGCGCGCCAGGGTAATCAGTTCCTCTTCTTTCTTGACGATATCCACATCGCCCCCCACCCAGCGCAGAGGGTTGCGGTCCACGAAGAACTCCCATTTTTTCTCCAGGAACATATTTCCCGCCAGGTCGCGGATATTGTTGACCTGTACCCGCAAGACTTTGTTTTCGATAAAGCGATTGGGCACTTTGGGCACAACGGTTATTTTATCGCCCGAACAGGAGAAGGTCGCATCGACTAAATTACCCGTTTCGGTATCGTACAGGCCGATGTTGTTGTTGTCAAAAAAGTCGGCTTGAATGATCTGATCACAACGGATGGGTTCGTTGAACTGGATGCTGATCTCATCACCCAAAGCCAATACACCATCCGAAGGTTGTGGGGTGCCAAACAAATCCGGTGGATCTCGTTCAATCCGACCTTTCATCACGTGAGAAATCCCGGCATCTTGGCCGCCAACACACTGCGTGATCGCTCTAATTTCGTAGGCACCGTCTTTTAATCCACCGGTATTCCACTCCACAATTTTGAATACGTCATTGTCCAACTGGTTTTTGGGGACATCCACGATGTTGATCCAGGCGCCATCCCCTTGGGTGCGGCGGTACTGTACCCGAATCAATTCCAAATCCGCATCGTTGCGGTTGAATTCATTGAGGGTAATGAACATCGTGCTGCCATTCTCGGGGGTCAACACCCAATCTTGTAGTGGGAAGCCGATGTCAATCGGGCTACAAGGCTCCAAGTAATGGACGCTGACGTTGATGGCCTTGTAAAATGGCTCAGGTGGGAAATCCCCATTGCCCAAAGCATCGTAGCGGCTGCCCTCGCAGGCCGAATACACGTGGAAGGTCAGGTTTTCGTAGTCGAAAGCCGTGGGGCCACGCTCGATGGTAACGATCACTTCTTGTGACTGCCCAGCATACAAGCCGAATACACCAGAAGGCCCTGCACCTTGAATTTTCACTTTTGCCCCGTTTGGATTGGTCGCATTGTACAATTCAAAGACATAGGAACGGGGTTCGTCGGTTTGGCTGGTATTGCCGATCTTGAATTTGAAAGTCGCCTGGTCGTTCATCAAGACGTTGGAAATGATGGTTTTGTCCACCGTCAAATCTACCCCGTCGCGGGGAACCGTATTCTCTTCGTAGGGGCAGGAGGAATTGCCCGAAACGGTTTTGAACACAGGGGTCGAATACACCCTGTCCTGCAATACATCCACGGTGAACACGTCCTTGATGTCGTCGTCGGCCAGGGTATAAGAAACCGCTTGGGTTCTGGTCTGTTTGGAACTAAATTCAGTTTTGGCACCCATGCTCATTTCCATGCCCATCTTGAACTTCGCCCCAGTGCCATCAATGTCAAAGCCGAGGGATTGAGCATAGGTAGCCTCTATTTCTACATCAAACCCAAACTTTGTCTCACTGGTATTTTCGACGGAGCTTGAGTTTTCGTAGGCGACGCCCGCGTCAAAAGACAGGTTTTTTTCAAAAACGGCAGCAGTTTTCAGGTCGCGGTTGCGCTGCAAAATTGTTCGCCATTGTTTGGCGGAGGTCGTGTCGCCTACTGCTTCCAGGTTGGGGATGACCACTTTTTTAATCTGATACCCCGAATACAAAAAGGTAGTGGCAAACTTGTCGGGAAAAACCAACAAAGCTGGCTTAATAAAAAAGCTACAATTGGCGGTATCCCAGCGCAGGTCGTCGGTGATGCCAAACAAGAGATTGAGGGCTCCACCTACAAATACATCGGCGTCTTCGCCAAAAATAACCCCATCGCCGGAGGTAGAGATTTTTTCGGTAGCGGTCATACACACTTCCGCAGATTTGTTAACAGCAAAACCAGTTTTGACGCTCACTCCCAATTCGAGGTTGTTTTCTACGCCAATTTCCGTAATCTTGCCCACTGCGGGAGTACCGGTGATGATCTGCTGCTTGTTGCCCAGATCCAACTCCAAGCCAATACTCGCCTTTACCGAAGCCGAAGCGTCCACTGACCAGCCCGTACAAACCGTTGAACCTCTTTCAATGGATGCACTACTGCCGTCTCCTGGAGGGTCGCGCAAAATCATCAGGGGCAGTTGTGGGCTGGTGGAGGTAAAGTTCACCAAACGGGGGCGTTTGCCCAAAACTACCGCTTGAGTGGAAAAGGTATTTTCCAACTCATCGGCCTTGGCCAAAATGGTCAAGGTTTTTTGGTAGGGTGAAACGATGTTGGGGAAACCCGCCGTGAACTTGTACTTGAATTTACCCGTCGTCATCAGGGTGTCGATCGGCCCCTCTCCTTCGATCAGGTTGTCGATGTGCAATTCCGCCGTATCCAGGTAACAAGCCCCGCCATCGTACTGTTGAAAAACCCTGATGTTGGTGGTATACTTGCCGTCTTGTTCCAACATGGTGATACCACAGGCATTGGTGTCCAGGGGTTCTATTTCGATTTGTGGCGGCGCATAGTAAATAAAATCAGTCGTGTCGTTGCTATTCGTTAAGTCGATGGTTCGCCCGCCCTGCAATTGAAAATAATTGTAAATGACATTGTTGGAATGTTCGGTAACCGCGATGGTCATTTTTAGCGGTGGCAAATTCTTAAATTGGAATTTGCCGTTTTCTTCCGTCAACTGAATGATCTTGTTGAAACAACCATCCAGCGATTCCACTTTTACCTTGACAATCGCATTGGCAGGAATAACGCTCTTGCGGCACTTGTCATTTCCGGCCATTTGGCCGCTTACGGTACGTTTGGTTTGGTTGCGGAACAGGATACCGGCAACGGGGGAAGCGATATTGTCGATATCCCAAAAGGCCGGGTAAAAACTGTGGCCCTGGTACGTAGGCGTTAGTCGAACGGTAGCGCCGGGTTCCAGGTCGATGGAAAAATACCCGGTACTGTCGGTATACACCGCCGGTAGATTGCGCTGGCCATTGACCAAAATTTCGGCCCCCTTGACAAAGCAATTGGTGCCCTCATAGCGCACATAGCCGGATACCGGCACGGTGCTTTGGTCGGTGAAATCAACCTGATCCGTACTGGTATTGCTGGGATTGAGGGCAATCAGGCGGGTAGAAGGGGAAAATTTATGCGGCAGCTCGTTGACAATGGCGGCTACCGTACTCCATCCTGCGCCATGGCTGGCCCCCAGGCCAGTGAGGTCGATACCCATGTCGTGCAGGGTGGTATCCTTTCCTTCGTTGAGGTTGAAGTAAGAACTCAGGTTGGAGTTGGTTACATTGGTGCCAATATTCGCATAGGTCTGGATATCGGGCAGGGAAAGCAATTCGCTGAAAAACGCAACTTCATCAATCAAGCCGGTGAAGTACGATTTGTGGGCCGAGGAGCCATCGGCCTGAGCGCCCAGTTTCCAGGGCAACCCCGTCCAGTCGGTAGCGCTGTAGCTGTGGGTTCCCAAGAGGTTTCCGTCTTTGTACAGGGTTACATTGAGCGTGGCGCCTGCTTTGCGCATGACCAGGGCCAGGTGGTGAAAACCCATGCCCAAATCGCCGAAAGTGTGTACCTCTGACCCAATCCCGAGGTCGAGTTTGCCCTGGTTGAGGCAGAGCAAAAACTGATTGGTTCCGCCAGCATTGGCCTTGCTGAGGATGGCCTGGTTGCTGCTGAAGTCGAAGCCTTTGACCACCACGGTAATGGTGGCGCTGTCCTTGAGGGCAAAGCTGGTCAGATCGGCGTAACTGCTGTTGACCCCGTTGAATTCCAGCGACTGGCTGGAGTAAAAACTCTTGCTGGGGCGGGCGGTAAAGATCGTACCCGCGCCATAATTGATCCCTTCGATCTTGTAAAAACCCGTGGCATTGGCAATGCCCGCATTGATGACGTTGGGTTTGTCGCTGGTCCATTGGGCACTGCACAGGTAGGCTTTGAGCTTGTTACTGGAGATGTCAAAGCCTTTAGAACCTACGCCTTCGTCGAATTTCCAGTAGGTTACGAGTCCGGGGGTATTGGCGCTGGCGGTTTTGTTCATCAGCATCTGAATCTCGGTTTGCGGCAATTGCCGATCGAAGAAGCGGACTTCATCGATTTTGCCGTTCAGGAAACCGCCCGCATCGCTGCGTTTGCCCAGGTAAAGTACCGAGCTATCGGCAGCAACACTGCCGATGGCCGTAGCGACCAGTTCGCCATCCACGTACAGCAAAAGCGCCGAGCCATTGTAGCTCGCCGCAATGTAGTGCCAATCGGTGGCCGTAGCGGTGGGAAATACGTAGCTCATCTCGGCGGGGCTGCCCCCCGTTTGGCCCAGGCTAAATTTGACCCCGGGCCCACTGCTCGCGGGCAGGGTGTGCAGCCACCAGTTTTTGGAAATGCTGCTGCCTAAATCCAGGATACCCGCAGCATCATTGCCGGCATTCAGTTTGACCCAGGTGGTAACGGTGAAGTTGTTGCGCGGAAAAACGGGGTTGTACTCTGCAAAAACCGACCCATTGCCGTCAAAACTGAGCGCCGCCCCCAGGGTAGGACTGAGGGAGACTACCGCTCCGGGTACAGGGTTGCCGCCGAGGGTTTTGACCTGGCCGATGATCACGCCGTTGGGGTTCAAAAAACCCAGCGCTTTGCCGCGACTGCCTTCGCCAAACTGGTTGACGCCGGCCACTTCATAGGTGTAAAATTTTCCGGCCAGGACATTGAAATCCAGAAAGGCAAATGTTTCGCCGTCAACGGTGGCCAAAAGAGCGCCGTTGCGGTAAATTTTATACGATGTGGACACTGGCGAAAGGGGGTCCGGCGACCAGCCTACCTGTACCCGGTCTTCGAGGTCGCCTTCGGTGGCACTGACAATGGGTGATGCCGGTGGCAACAGATAGCTGGCCCAAAAACCAAAAGCGCCTCGGTTTTGCTTGCCAAAATAACTGCCCATTATGGGCTGGCCGATGGTGGCGTTGATGCGGTTTTTTGTGTTGAATGCCCCGGTGAGGCTGCCATAATTTACAAATGCCTTGCCAACGTAATAATCGTTGTCACTGGAAGTGGCACAGTTGGGGCTCGACTGGGCCAAGCCTTGCTGAAGCCCGGTCAGCATCAACCAGACCAGCATCAGGTGGTATATTTTTTTCATGCGGCTCTTCTCTTAGAGGCAAAAAACATGAGTCATCCCGAATTTTGGGAGAACGAACCGCGAAAGCGATTAGATTTTACCCGATTTTGGCTTTGCAAAAATTCGGGATAACTCATATTTGCCCCACTACTTCTGTTTGGAAATTGATTGAAAGGGCATACTAGCGTTGTCCGTTGCTGCTGAGGAGGAGGTTTTCCAATTTGGACAGGCGGCTGCCCAGGGCATTGACATCGCTGCGCAATCCGTCGTTCTGTTTTTGCAGCCCCTCATTGTGAATGCCCAGGGCATTGACATCGCTGCGCAATCCGTCGTTCTGTTTTTGCAGCCCCTGATTGTGGTTGCGCAGGGCGGCATTTTCAGCCTCCAATTGCGCCACCCGCCGCGCCAGTTCCTGGGTAGCAGAAATATTGAGGTTGCTGATCTGAGTGTAATCGATCCCTTTGAAATCGTTCACTTCCCGGCCGTATACCAATAGCTTTTCCGGCAGTGCGGATGTCCATTCGCTCACCGAAAAGGATTGCGCAGTCTCTGTTTTGGATACCGTGTAAAGCTTTTTGTTGTACTTGTCTGCTCCTAAGGATACCCGATCGCCTACCTGCAGGCCGTGCTTGGTATCGAGTACAATGCTCAATTGATCGCCGCTCAGACTCAAGCCTTGGGCAAAGGCATTGATGTCGGGGATGACGTTGGTCATGGTCTTAACCACATCTGGCAATACTTCTTCCACTTCCTGGGCAATGAATCCTTTATGGATTTTTGTGCTCGATCCATCGTCAATTAAGCGATAATCGGCTACCCGCAGTTTCATCAGGGTACTCAAAGCCTCAGCGCCATTGAGATAGTTGATGTCTTTTTTGATGCGCTTGTCGGAGACTTTGCTTACACTCCCTTGTACCGCAATTGAACCCTCAAAGAGTGCACTCCAACCATTGCTAAGTTGTTCCACAAACATTCCATAGGATTGCCTAGATATATTAACAAAGTTGTTAGCGATTCTCACAATGCTAGGATTCGTATGGTCAGGAGAGAAATCATTGAGTAGAAGCTGGTTAGGAGTCCCACTTGCATCATAAGCCCTGACGTTATTAGCGTCAATGACCAGACGTGCATTAGAACCATGTTTAGCCACCAAAACTTTGCCAGTCACCGTATCAGCAGTACCAGCCGAATTCAAGGTGCCTACTGTCAAGGTATCTATAGACATGGAGCCTGGCACGCTGATTTTGCTTCCATCGTAGTTCATTTCCTGGGTCTTGGCTCCTTTTTTAAAGACGAGGCTTGACTCTGAGCTGCCGTCGATCAGCACTTTGGCCTCCGCATTGGGGTTTTTCACGTGCAACTGGTAGCCCACAGTAGGGGCAGCCGTGCCCACGCCTACGGTACCCGCGGAGGGAAAGGTATTGCTTTGCCCGAGTAGGGAAAGCGCATAAGGCGCTGAGGTCAAACGCCCGCGGGGGGTCAACTCGGCGCCAGGGCCTACGCTAATGCCCAGAAAATAGGTCTGATCGAAAGCGGCCGTGAGGGGATTCACAGTACCCAATACAACGCTGTACACGCCACCGACGACCTCCACCGAATCTTGTTTTTCTGTCCAAACGGGGGTACCACCGGTTTCAACGGTGTAAAGTCTGAAAGTGAGGGTGTACACTGCATCCTCTACGGAAACCAAGGTTGATTTTTGAATGGTACCTTGTACACTGAGGTACGCCGGAGCCTGTGCAGATACAGATGCGGTACCGAAAAAGAATAATGCCAAAAACAGTAGAGTTCTAGTTTGCATGGCGCAATTTTTTTAAGATGGAAAAAGAGGATTCATTTCATGGCGAAACTGCGCAAAAGTGAAAGCTCAGATTTGATTTACCCAATTTTTGATATGTACAATTATATGTACAATTGTATGGAAAAGGGAAAATGCCTGTATTTACAGGGCTTTAGCAGCAGGTTCTACACAAAGGTGTGCGAAACTGGCCAAAGGAGTGGATGGAGGGGGTTGGGGAAGCGGGGGGTATAAAGTGGTATTG
>CAZSMU010000096.1:0-5891 GCA_964607915.1 uncultured Haliscomenobacter sp. | reverse complement strand
GGCCAAAGGAGTGGATGGAGGGGGTTGGGGAAGCGGGGGGTATAAAGTGGTATTGACTTTTTCCGTATATTTGTAGGAGATAATTTCAGACTTGTTGTAGTTCACTTCAGGCCTGTTATAACAAGGAAAAAAATGAACATAGAAGAAATCAGGGAGATGATAAAGCCGGTATTAATCCGGCACCGTATTAAGCGGGCAGGGATATTTGGTTCAGTGGCAAAAGGATATGCAGTACCTGATAGTGATATTGATATCTTGGTGGAGTTGGGCAATCAAATCAGCTTACTGGAATTCATCGGGATTAAATACGAACTGGAGGATTTACTGGGAAGAAAAGTAGACTTACTAGAATACCAGGCAGTTAAACCGAGACTGAAAGATAAAATCCTGGCAGAAGAAATCCGGATTTATGGCTAAAAAACAGAAACGGCTGAAAGTTAAAATTGAAGAAATCATTCATGAATCCGGGAGTTGACGCAGGCCAAAGCTATCAACCCTCTACGCCTCCCCCCACCCACAGGGCGTTGTACAAAGCGCTCAGCGCCAACAGCAGAAAGAGCAGGCTCAGGATGTAATTGATGTTCCGGGCCACAAACTGCACCCGGCGCTGGATGAACGCGGCAAACCAGATATAGACCGCAAAGAGCCCCAGCGCACCCCCCATAGCCCCTAGGGCGAACACGAAATTGAGCGGAGGGCTCAGGTCGAGCAGGTCCTGCGCCTCCAGCAAGGTGGAATACCCTAAAAAGAAAGGGATGGCCAGCATGTTCATAGCCGACATGGCTATGCCCGCCCAGAACCCCTTGCGGCCCGGTTCCAGCAAGCGGAAGGGCTTCGCGCTGCGCGCCTGCCGATAGAAGAAAAAAGCGAGGGCTATGAATACCGCAATGGCCCCGTATTTCAGGAAAGATACTACTTCCGGGTTGTTCCCCAGAAAGCGGGCAAAGGTAACGGCAATCAGCGATTGGACAAAAATCACGAAAGAGGCCCCCAGCGCAAACGACAACGCATAAGCGGGTTTATTTTCCAAACTGAGTTTCAGCGCCGTCATATTCAACATCCCCGGAGGGCTAAACCCCAGAAAAGCGACGAGTACAGCAAGCAATAGCGTATGCAGGACAACCATATTGTTTTTTTGCAAAAGTAGCGGATACCTGCCAAACCGTCCGTGCACAAGGTCACAAAAAAGAGGGAAGACCCCTCGTTGACCACAGTCACCGCCGACATTGACGAAAATCATACGAGCGGAAAATGCCCGGCCGTAAGTTTAGGCCGAATAAGCAAATACAGACGCTATGCATTCATCCGAGACAGACCTGACGAAGCCCGTTGACTTAGCGGGCCATTTCGAGGGTACCGGCGCGCTGCGGACGCGCATACCCGTGTACAAAGATTTTTTGCCGCCTTGCAACCGCTCCTGCCCGGCAGGGGAAAACATACAAGCCTGGATGGCCTTTGCCCAGGCCGGGCAATTTGAGCAGGCTTTCCAGGCACTGGTAGAAGACAACCCCTTCCCCTCGGTCAGTGGCCGAATATGTGTGCGGCCTTGTGAAACCGGCTGCAACCGAACCCACATAGACGAGACCGTCAACATCCACGCGGTAGAGCGCTATATCGGCGACCAGGCTATAGCAGAACGATGGCCGGTGCGCTTTCAGGCCAGGCCCAGCGGCAAGCGCGTCCTGGTAGTCGGGGCAGGACCCGCCGGACTGTCGGCAGCCTACCACCTGACCCGCATGGGACACCAGGTCGAGGTATTCGAAGCACAGTCGGCCCCCGGTGGTCTGCTCTACTACGGCATTCCGACCTACCGCCTGCCCGCCGAAATCCGCGATGCGGAAATCGAGCGGATCAAGGCGATGGGCGTTCGCATCTTTCTGAACCACCGCGTAGAGGACGTCCTGTACGAAAAGGAAAAAGGCCGTTTTGATGCGGTATTCCTCGGCATTGGAGCTGAAATCACCCGGAAAGAGCCCTTTGTCCGCGAAGCCCACATGCCCGTGTACGGTGCCTTTGAAGTGCTGCAAAGCCTGGCCAAAGGCCAACCCCTGGCGTTGGGGCAGCGCGCGCTGATCTACGGCGGCGGCAAACTGGCCATGTACTTTTCCCGCGTCCTGCGGCGACTGAACATACCGGCGCAGATCTTGTACAGCGGCGACCAGAAACTCATGCCTGCCTACGATTTTGAAGCGGATGACGCCATAGCGGAGGGCATAGAGATACAATTCCTGCGCAGCATCCGGGAGCTCCGGGGCAGCCAGGTCAAAGTAGAAATCATGCAGGTCGAAAAGGGCAAGATCGTCGGCTCCGGTGAGTATGAAACGCTGGAAACCGATTCCCTGATCCTGGCGACCGGGCAGGAAGCCGACTCTGCTTTCCTGCAGGGCATAGCCGATATTTCCCTCAAAGCCGACGGCACGATTGCCGTGGACGAAGGCCGCATGACCGGCCATCCCGGCATTTTTGCCGGCGGCGATGCCGTGGGCGGCGAACGCAGCGCCATCGTAGCCATAGGGCACGGGAAGAAAGCCGCCCGCTACATAGATGCCTGGCTGAAGGGAAGCCCCTACCAGAAAGGGGAAAAGCATGCCACCGCTTTGTTTAAAAAAATGCACCAGTGGTTCAAGACAGAAGCGCCCCTCCAGGAGCAAGAGCGCCTGGCACCCAGCGTAGCAGTGCGCAGCTTTGAGGAAGTAGTGGCGGGACTGGACGGGCGCGAAGCGCGCTATGAAGCCCAGCGCTGCCTGAGCTGCGGCAATTGCTTTGAATGCGACGGGTGCTACGGCGCCTGTCCGGAGGACGCCATCCTCAAACTCGGACCCGGCATGCGCTACCGCTTCGATTACGACGCCTGCACCGGTTGCGGGGTATGCTTCGAGCAATGCCCTTGCTATGCCATTGACATGATTCCAGAACCAGCCAAAGTTACCAGCCATGCCGAATAAAAAACACGCCATCGCCATGATAGATGGCAACGAAGCCACCGCCTACATCGCGTACCGCGTCAACGAAGTCTGCGCTATATACCCCATCACCCCCTCCTCCAACATGGCGGAATTCGCCGATGAGTGGGCCGCCAAAGGCATACCAAATATCTGGGGCTCCGTACCGGAAGTGATTGAGATGCAAAGCGAGGGCGGTGCCGCAGGCACGGTCCATGGCGCCCTGCAGACGGGCTCCCTGACGACTACTTTCACCGCGTCGCAGGGCTTGATGCTCATGCTGCCCAACATGTATAAAATTGCCGGTGAGCTCAGCTCCGCCGTCTTCCACGTTGCGGCGCGTTCCCTGGCCGCCCAGGGCCTGTCCATTTTCGGAGACCACCAGGACGTCATGGCCGCCCGCACCACGGGCTTTGCCATGCTCAGCTCGGCCAGCGTCCAGGAAGCCCATGACTTTGCCCTGATCGCACAAGCGGCCACCCTGAAATCCCGAGTCCCATTCGTCCATTTTTTTGACGGGTTCCGCACCTCCCACGAAGTCGGCAAGGTAGCCCTGCTCAGCCAGGAAGAGATACAGGCCATGATCCCCGACGAACTCGTTTTTGCCCACCGCCAGCGAGCCCTCAACCCCGACCGGCCCTTTATCCGGGGTACCGCGCAAAATCCGGACGTCTACTTCCAGGGCCGCGAGACGGTCAACTCTTTCTACCACGACACCCCCGGCCATGTAGAAGCTTCCATGCAGCAGTTTTTCGAACTCACCGGACGGCACTACCAGTTGTTCCAATACAGCGGTGCCCCCGACGCAGAGGAAGTCATCCTCCTCATGGGCTCCGGCGGCGAGACGGCATCGGAGACCGCCCTGGCGCTGAATAAAGAAGGGCGTAAAACAGGGGTCATCCAGGTCCGTCTGTACCGGCCGTTCTCGATTGCCCATTTCTTAAAAGCCCTTCCCCCCACCGTCGTGTCGCTGGCGGTCATGGACCGCACCAAAGAACCGGGCGCCGCAGGCGAACCCTTGTTCCAGGACGTGATGTCCGCCCTGGTACTGTCCCTCCAACAAGGGGCTATCCCACGCCTGCCCAGGCTCATCGGCGGACGCTACGGACTGTCGTCCAAGGAGTTCACTCCCGCCATGGTCAAAGCCATTTTTGACGAGTTGAAAAAGAATACACCCAAGGAACAGTTCACCATCGGGATAAACGACGACGTGACCTTCACAAGCCTCGACTACGACCCCTCCTACACCCTCGACGAGTCCCGCTGGACCCAGGCGCTGTTCTTTGGCCTGGGCGCAGACGGCACCGTGGGCGCCAACAAAAACAGCATCAAGATCATCGGGGAAAACACCGACTTATACGCACAGGGCTATTTTGTGTACGACTCCAAAAAGTCCGGCGCGCGCACCGTTTCCCACCTCCGCTTCGGGCCGGAGCCCCTGCGTGCGCCCTACCTGCTCACCCAGGCCAATTTTGTGGCCTGCCACCAGTTCCACTTCACGGAAAAAGTAGAGATGCTGCCGCTCATCCGACCCGGTGGTACCTTCTTGCTCAACAGCCCGTATTCCAAAGACGAAGTATGGGAAAAATTGCCCGCCCGGGTCCAGAAAGACATTCTCGGCAAAAAGCTGAAATTTTACGTCATTGACGCTACCACCGTGGCCCGGGAAAACGGGATGGCCGGGCGCATCAACACGATCATGCAAACCTGCTTTTTTGCCCTGTCCGGCGTATTGCCCCGGGAAGAAGCCATCGAAGCCATCAAACACGCCATCGAGAAGACCTATGCTAAAAAAGGCAAGGCTGTCATCGAAAAGAACTTCCAGGCCGTGGAAGCCACCCTCGGCCACCTCTATGAAGTGAGCGTCCCCCAAACCGTCACGGCCCGGGAAGAAGCCGTGCGAATCGTACCGGTAGAGGCCCCCGCCTTCGTCCAGGAAGTCACCGCAGCCATGATGGCCGATAGAGGCAATGAGCTGTCCGTCAGCCAGATGCCTGTTGACGGCACCTTCCCCAGCGGCACTACGAAATGGGAAAAGCGCAATATCAGCGACCTGGTGGCCATGTGGGAGCCCGATTTGTGCATACAGTGCGGCAACTGTGCCTACGTATGCCCGCACAGCGTCATCCGCTCCAAATTTTTCCATAGTCAATTGCTGGAAAAAGCACCCGACGGGTTCAAGTCGGCCCCCATCAATGCCCGCGGCTTCCCGGAGACCAAATACACCTTGCAGGTCTATCTGGAAGATTGCACCGGTTGCGAACTCTGCGCGCAGGCCTGCCCCGCCACCGACCCTCTTAACCGAAGCAAGAAAGCCATAAATATGGGGCAAAAGGAAGCCGTGCTGGACCAGGAGCAGGAAAATATCCGGTACTTTGAAGAAATCCCCTGGAACGACCGGGGACAGGTCAACTTCTCAACGGTTCACGGCACCCAGTTTTTGGAGCCTCTCTTCGAGTTTTCCGGCGCTTGCGCCGGTTGCGGAGAAACGCCCTACCTCAAATTATTGACGCAGTTGTTTGGCGACCGCCTGCTCATTGCCAACGCCACGGGCTGTTCTTCAATCTACGGGGGCAACCTCCCCACCACGCCGTACACCACCAACTCCGACGGCCGTGGCCCGGCCTGGTCCAACTCCCTGTTTGAGGACAACGCCGAGTTCGGCCTGGGCATGCGCATTACCGCCGACAAGCAGATGGAGTACGCCGCTCATCTGTTGCAACGCCTGGCCCCACAATTAGGCGAAGACTTCGTACTCCGCTTGATGAGCTCTCCCCAGTTGCTCGAATCGGACATCCAGCAGCAACGGGTATATGTGGACGAGCTGCGCCGACGGCTACAAGCCATAGACGAGCCCGATGCCCGTCGGCTGCTCTCTGTAGCAGACCAGCTGGTGCGCCGCAGCGTCTGGCTGGTAGGCGGCGACGGCTGGGCCTACGATATCGGATA
>CAZSMU010000095.1:9818-14421 GCA_964607915.1 uncultured Haliscomenobacter sp. | reverse complement strand
TCTATTCACGCAAGAATAACGGGTGCTTTACGGGAAGCAGAAGGCCCGCCCCCCGCTGGGGGTGGGTCCTTCTGCCCTTTTGAACAACAAGGGCTGTACCAGCCCATCCATAGCTGCCTCCGCTCCGGGTGCCGCTACCCGGGACCCAAACCGCGCACAGACCTGTGCGATCGGGAAATCACGAAAAAGAAGATTTTTTCTATAGTGGACTTAAAAAATAAAATTTATTTTTTAAGTTAAAAAACATAATAGTATTTTAGTGCACATAACAAAACTCCATATAAAATGAAATTCAAAAAAAACGACCTTCAAATCCTTGGCGAGTTAGTAGCCCTTGCAGAGCAGCACAAGATTGACCCCAAAGCATGGCTCCCCGATTCAAAAAACGCAGTTGTGGGAAGAGGGGATAAACTGTGGGAATTTTACCAGTTGATGGTGAACGGGAAGGTAGAGACCAACCAGGAAGCAGCCAGTGTACTTTTTGATGCAGGCGCTTCGAGTGTGCATTACCGCAAATCGAAGAACAGGTTAAAAAGCCTGCTCATAGACAGCATTTTCACGCTGGACCCCATGCTGTCTATGCATACGGAGTACGACCGTGCGCTGGCAGGTGCCTGGAAGGGCACGTTCGCTACCAAGATATTGTTTGGGTATGGCGTCGCGATGGCGGCAGCCGAGTACGCGACCTCCATCTTGCGCGATTCGGAATACTACGAGTTCACGGATACATCCCTGTGTATTTACCGTTCGCTGCGCAGTTGTTATGCCACGCGTTACCCTATGCACAACAAGTTGCGGATGGTGAACGAGCGCATCCAGGTACTCGAAGAGCTTTGCCGGATAGAGAACAGGGCGGAAGCCTTCTATTACGAGTTGGCGCAGCATCGCAGCAAGCGAGGGCCCAAGCAGCCCGATCTGGCGGTGATGGCCTTAGACTTTTGCACCCGCCTGGAACGGCACTCCGTCGAGGTGGACAGTTGGCGCTTTACCAAGTTTTTTTACCAGATAAAAGTAGCCTCGGTACTTCTCAAATACAAATACTCCGACACCTTGCATGTATGCGATGAAGCGCTGCGCATACTGGCAGCCAAACCGTTTTTCAGCCCCGGGTTAGCGCAGTTCTTCCTGGCCCAGAAAATGGTGTGCCACCTTCAGTTGAACCAGTTCGAAGAAGGGCGGGCGCTGGCGCTTGAATACAACCGATACGAGGAACCCGGCTCGTACAATTGGTATCACATCCAAAGCCTGGTGGTGCGCCTTGCCTTGCATACCGGAAATTACCAGGAGGCCTACAGCACGTTCCGGAATGTCGCGCACAAACGGAGTTTTAAGGGGCTCGATCCCGTCTTTTCGGAGGTGTGGATGCTTTTCGAGGCCTATTTAAACTACCTGGCGTATATCGGACGGGTTTCCATACCCGGGGGTTCTGCCGGTTCGACGCCTCGTATGTCTCGCTTTGTCAACGATATCCCCGGCTTTTCCCGGGACAAACGCGGGATGAACATCCCGATCATAGTGCTGCAAGCCATCTTTGCCATTGCTCAGAAGCGCTACGAAGTGGCCGCGACACGGATAGATGCCATCGGAAAATATGCCATGCGGCACCTGCGCGAAGGGGATACCCTGCGCAGCAACGTATTTATCCGGATGCTACAAACGGTCAAAGACGCGGGCTTCAACCAAATCGCAGTAGAGCGCAGAGCTAAAAAATGGATCGAGAAGCTGCTCCGCTACCCCAAACAGTATTCGAACTACGAAATAGAAATCATCCCTTACGAATCGCTTTGGAACCTGATCGTAGCTTCTCTTGATTCAAAAACCCACTACCACTCGAGCAGCGGCAGGTCGAGCCGCAGGAACGATTCCCGACCCTGATTAGCACGCTAAATACAGGGTTTTCGGGGGAGAATGGCAGAGGATTGGAAAAAAGTTTTGACAAAAAGCATATTCGTTTTACCTTAATCCGCTGTAAGCACAGTACAGGGGTTCTCCTTCAAAATATCGCGTCGGCTAAGGGCTTGCCCCACACGCCAAAAAGGGTCTTCTTCCCGTCGCGATTGCTGAACAACACCTCGGTATGGGCGCAACTCATTTGTTCACTCAGCTAACCTGAATTATGTCAACTCACCAAGAATCCTGGGGCTCACGGGTCGGCCTGGTATTGGCCATGGCCGGAAATGCCGTGGGCTTAGGCAACTTCCTGCGCTTCCCCGTACAAGCTATCCAGAACGGGGGCGGGAGCTTTATCATTCCCTATCTGGTCTGTTTCCTATTGTTGGGCATCCCTCTTTTATTTGTGGAATGGTCCATGGGCCGCTTCGGAGGCCGCCACGGGCACCACAGTACGCCCTTCATCCTCGACTCCATGTCTAAAATGGCGTTCTGGAAATACATCGGTGTCTTCGGTATTTTTACCAACCTGGCGGTGGCCTCATATTATTGCTATCTGGAGAGCTGGGCCCTGGGCTATGTATGGCACTCCCTGACGGGTGTGTTCCAGGGCCAGAGCAGCGACCAGGTATCTAGTTTTTTCGCAAGTTACACGAGCCTGGAGAACATTCAGCCCATTCTGTTTTGGTTGTTGTGTCTTGCCATGAACACCTGGATCCTGTCCCGCGGCCTCAGCGGGGGGGTTGAAAAGGTGGCCAAGATAGGAATGCCCCTGCTCATTGTGTTCGGCATCGTCCTCGCTGTTCGGGGTATTACGCTCAAGGCGGGGCACGACGGGGCTATTTTCGCGGGTACCGAAGGCCTCAACTACCTCTGGACGCCCAACTTCAGCACCATCTGGGATCCCAAGGTGTGGCTGGCAGCAGCGGGCCAGATTTTCTTCACCCTGTCGGTGGGGATGGGCAGCATCCAGTGCTACGCCTCCTACCTGCGCTCGCGCGATGACGTGGCCCTCAACGCCATGTCGGCCGGTTGGATGAATGAATTCGTGGAAGTTGTCCTCGGCGGTGCCATCGTCATCCCGATTACGGTGGGCTATTTTGGTATCGAGGGTATGACGGAATTGGTCAATAAGGCGGGTGGCCTGGGCTTGGGCTTCCGTACCTTGCCGTATCTCTTCCAGCAGTGGGGGCCTGTTCTGGCCGTATTCGCCGGGGTGATGTGGTTTGGGTTGTTGTTCTTCGCCGGCATCACGTCTTCCCTGGCGATGGGCACGCCGGTCATGGGCTTCATGCGCGACGAGTTTGGCTGGCGGCGCGAGCGTTCTGCATGGCTCTTTGGCATCCTGATTTTCATCTTTGGTCTGCCTACGGTGGTTTTCTTCAACTATGGCGTATTCGATGAATACGATTATTGGGCCGGGACGGTATCGCTCGTCGTGTTTGCCCTGTTTGAAATCATTTTGTTCGCCTGGGTGTTCGGCATGAAAAAAGGCTGGCACGAGATTACGATGGGGGCCGATATCAAGGTGCCGGTTGTCTTCAAGTACATCATCCAGTTTGTCACGCCGTTGATCCTTGCCCTGGTCTTCATCGGAAGCCTGCCTTCTATTATAGACACGATCCAAAATACGGCTGTCCACGAGCAATTGGCTATGGCGACAGACCCGGAGACGATCGCGACGCTGAAAAAGACGATTTTGTATAAAAATATTTCCCGCCTCGGACTTCTGGGTATGTGGGTCGGCATTGCGGTAGCAGTCGGTATTGCCTACCGCAAACGGATGCGCGAGGGCCGCTTTACGAGTTGATCAGCTTTTGAATGGATTTTCCGCACAACTAAAAAAACAAACACATGAATCCAGTTGCATTGATTACCTGGTTGCTCGCCGTCGGTATCGTGAGCCTTGCCTGTGGCTATTTTTTTTACAAAGTACTGGTCACGCCGCCCGCCGCAAAAGAAAGCGAGGAGCAGCCCATCCCGCCGGTCAAGTCGTTTGATGTCTCCTGACAAAGGCCGTGATGGATAAAAAGAGAAAGGGCCTGCTACTGCGATAAGCGGTGGCAGGCCCTTTCTCTTTTTCCTCGGCTCCTATTTCTTCAATACCTTGATTTTGGTGACTTTATTTTGGGTGCGCTCCTCATAGAAGGCTTCGACGATCTGCCCTTTGGCATCTACGAGTTCCTGTATGATAAAGAACTCGAAGTCAAGCGAGAACTCATGGGGGTCGGTGACGCTGAGGGTACCGGGGGTATCCCCACTCAGCTCATCGGGGCAGTTGAGGATGCCCGTGGCCCTTTTCAACCCCTCTGGCAGATCGTTGGGATTCGTGCCGAGTAGCGATTTACCCTCCAGTCGAAGATCAATCAGCGCATTGGCGATTTTGCTGGTATAGTAAAATTCTACGTACCGGCCTACCCACTTGCTGATGGTGCCGGGATCCACGCCGATTTCCTGAAGGTTGACGCTGAAAGACTCTTCGAAGCCGCGCTCCGGGAACTCGATTTGTAAGGTCATGAAGGGATAACCGCCGTCTTCGGCTGACTTAAGCAGGCCCATTTCGCGGATTTCTTCTTCGTCAGACGGGCTTTCCTGGGCAGGGGCTTCCTGTTGGGCATTGTTGGCAGGTTTGCTCTGACCGGTGCAGGAAAGACACAGGGCGAAGCAGAGTAGTGCGGTGAGAAGTTTTGTAGTCATAGATGTATGGCATTTT
>CAZSMU010000095.1:0-9718 GCA_964607915.1 uncultured Haliscomenobacter sp. | reverse complement strand
CCGAAGCGGTAGTTGAAGCTCATGCCCACCGAGCGCTGCGCAATGGCATAATCGCTGCGCTGGAAGAACGAGGGCCCTTCCAACTGGTTGGGGAAGCGCAGGTCGCGGCGGAAAGGCTGGTCAATCACCAGGCCGAGCGTCGCTTTTTTGTTTGCGAAATCTTTGCGCATGCCGATGCTGGAGCGCGAGTGCGAAGCGCGGTACCCTTGCAGCGTGTAGCGGGGCGAATTGTAGAACCCGGAGATCTCTACCCGCAGGTTTTTGGGGAAGGTGTAGGTGGCGCTCACGTTGCCGCGATAGATGATCCCGTTGTTGCTCAGGCGCTGCCCGTTCACGGTTGCTTCTGTGTAGTAGTTGGCGACGTTGACTCCTCCGCGGATGTTGATTTTGTCTTTGAGGTTCAGCGAGGTGAAGATATCCAAGCCGTAGGTGTAGTTCGTGCCGATGTTCTGGTAGGTCGTAATAGAAGTACCCAGCTCGTCCACATTGAGATAGGCCTCGATAACGTCGTTTGTCTTGCGCAGGAAGGCGGAGGTGTTGAGCACAAACCCTTTCACGAACGTATTGAAGGACAGCTCATACGAGTTGGTGAGTTCCGGGAGGAGTTCGGGGTTGCCCACCGTGATGTCGCGGGGGTCTTCCAGCGGGATATAGGGGTTGATGTAGCGCAGGCTGGGGCGCTGCAAGCGCTGGCTGAACGCCATGCGCAGACTGGACATTTTGCCCAGTTTGCGGCTCAGGATAATGCTGGGCAGGAAGTTATCATAGTCGAAGGAGAATTCCGTCTCGTTGGTATTGAAGTCCCCGAAGATGCTGGTATGCTCGTAGCGGGTGCCCACGACCATGCCGTAGTACTTTCCAAGGGTCAGGTTGAGCGACGCATAGCCTGAGAGCACCTCCTGCTCATAGTTCAACACGTCGGAGCGGTTGATGTCAATTTTATACGCGCCGCTGATCTGGTCGAAGGCCTGGTATTCGAAGTCGCTTTCGATATTGCGCATGATCGCCTTCGATCCGACCTCCAGTTTGAGGGCCTTGGAGAAGGGATGGGTATAATCCGCTTGCAGCGTGGTTTCTACGTTCACGCCGTCATTGCGGTTGTTTTCGTTGCGGTATAAAGACGCGGAGCTGCCCTGCTGGAATACTTCGTTCTTTTGCAGGCTAAGGTCGCCGTTCATCTGTACGGCAAAAGCCAGTTCCTGCTCGGGCTTTTTGAAGGTGCGGCGGTAGTCGGTCGTCCAGTCGAACCCCCCGTTCACCGAACTGCTGGTAGAGGTGCGCTCATAGGTCTGGAGCAGGCTCCGGGAAGGGTCGTTAAAAGTGGATAAGGTGTTGTTCTCCTGGCTGCGTCCGAAAGCGCGCAGCGAAAACGAGGTACTGATGCTGTTGTAGGCGTTGAAGTCGTAGTTGGCTCCCAGGGTCACACGGGGTCCATATACGTTCCCTATGCCTTCGCTGTTCTGACTCAGGACCCGTACCTGGTTGTTGGGCAAATAATCTTCGCGGTAAAAGTCAGACGTGGAGGGCCGCTGGTAGGAGTACCAACCCCCACCGCTGAAGTTCAGGCCAAAGCGGCCGCGTACCAGGTTCATACTGACGTTGCTATTGGCGTTGCGCGTTCCAACCGCACCCCCGACGGAACCGGTGAACCCTTCGGCCGTTTTCTTTTTGGTAATGATGTTCACGATGCCCCCCGAGCCTTCGCCGTCGTAGCGGGCGGTCGGTGCGGTGATTACCTCCACGCTCTTGATCTGGTCGGCGGGGATGGTACGTAGGGCATCGGCAGGGTTAGCCGCAAAAATGCCGGAAGGGCGGCCGTTGATGAGGATCTGTACCTGGGTGGAACCGCGCAGGGAGAGGTTGCCTTCGGCATCTACGGCCAGCATGGGTACTCGCTGCAAGACGTCGGCAGCGTCGCCGATACCGGTGTTGACGTCTTTTTCCGCGTTGTAAACTACCTTGTCTATCTTGTTTTCATAGACTCCCGCCTGCCCGGTGACTTCCACCGCAGCCAAATCAATGCCTTCGGCAGTGAGGGCTACCTTGCCGGCGTCGAAATCGGGGGCTTTCGGAGTGAGGGTTATATCGGCTACCTGCTGGGACTGGTATCCGATAAAGGAAATCTGCAGGGCATACTTGCCCATGCGTACTTCGGGGAACTTGAAGTTGCCTTTTTCATCGGTCACCGCGCCGCCCCGCTGTTGCTGGGTGGCTACGTCAATCAATACGACCGACGCAAACTCGACTGGGCTCTTGTCGGCGGCGTCCATTACCGATCCGGAGATTCTGCCCGTGATAGCCGGCCCTCCCTGCATGGCAGGCGGCATCCCGTCTGGGCGCTGGGCACTCAAATACATGGAAAAAGAACTTAAGAAAGAAAAAAGAAGTACCTTGAACTTCATAATACAATTCATCTTTTAAGGGTGAGTGGGTTGTGTGCTTTGAAAAAAAATAGGCTTTTGCGCGAGGGGTCAGCGAAGAGGAGAAAAAGAGCCTCTATTGCCCCTTGATGATTCTCCTCGCAACAAGTCTGATGGCTAATGACCAATCCATGACAAAACCAAACGCTTTGAACCACGCTTCATCCTTTTTTGTTTTAGGATAGTTCAAAAAACGTATAAAAACGGCTAAAGTATAGACGAACGCCTTTCGTAACCGAGGGGAATTCAGTAGTATACCTATAAAACAGATTCCATGGATGTTTGGAAAAAAACAGAAAGCAAGACTGCTGCCCTAAAAAAAACAATGCTCCCCCTCTTGCTCTTCGCCTGCTTTGCGGGTGCCCCCGCTCTGCTTCGAGCTCAATTTCAGAGCCAGTCCCAAGGGAAGGGGCTGACGATTATCGTCACCGACGGTACGCTATCCGCAAAAGACAGCCCTCTGGGCCCTCCAGGTCCCAACCGCTTCAAAGACCCCATCCGCCCGCTCGGACTGGAAGAAATGGTTCAGGCAGGTGCTTTTCTGGACCGCCCAGCGTACGGGGAGTATGGCTACATCCTAATCTTTACCGTCGGCGATTCGATTGGCGGCAAGCAGGGCGAGCTCGAGTTCAACGGGGAGATATACAAGGGGGTGTACCGCCTGGTACGCCAAAAAATGAAAGCAGACGAAGTCATCCCAAAAGGACGGGCTACCTATCGCCTACAGGGGTTGATCTTCTTCCTGGGCGTAGCCGGAGAGTAAGCGCACAGCATTAGACTTGTTGCGAGGGGAAGCAATGCGCTGCCCGCCTACCGCAGCCATTCGAATACTTGCATCCCTAAAGGTGCAATTTTAACCTCTATAGACTGCGGGCGTCCATTCCATTCCGTCGGGTCGGAAAGGCAATTGCCCCCGTTCAAGTGCTGCCCGGCACCCCCGAATGTGGTGTCGTCGCTGTTCAACATCTCTTTCCAGGTGCCGGGTTGTGGTACGCCAACCCGGAATGCCTCGTATGCGACGGGGGTAAAGTTGCACACTACGAGCAACATGGAATCTGCCGCATTGCCTTTGCGGAGGAAAGATACTATGGAACGGTCGGCATCGCCGTGGTCTATCCATTCAAATCCCTCTCCGGAAAACTGCTGCGCATACAGGGCTGGCGATGCGCTGTAAAATGCGTTGAGCCGCCGCAGCCACTGCTGTACCCCCGTGTGGTAGCCATACTGCAAGAGGTCCCAGGCCAGGCCGCTCTCGATGTTCCACTCGCTGGACTGGGCAAACTCCCCTCCCATGAATAACAACTTGGAACCGGGGTGGGCGTACATATAGCCGTAGAGCAGGCGTAGGTTGGCAAAGCGTTGCCACTCGTCGCCGGGCATTCGATCCAACAGGCTCCCTTTTCCATGCACGACCTCATCGTGCGAAAGCGGCAGCATGAAGTTTTCCGTAAACGCATAAATCAGGCTGAACGTGAGTTGTCCATGGTGGTAGCGACGGTACACCGGGTCTTTTTTGAAGTAGTTGAGCGTATCGTGCATCCATCCCATCATCCACTTCTGCCCAAAGCCCAGGCCACCGGTGTAGGTTGGCCGCGACACGCCCGACCAGGCAGTTGACTCTTCGGCTACGGTAATCGCATCCGGAAACTCTCTATACACGTTCTCGTTGAACTCGCGCAAGAAGGAAATGGCCTCGATATTTTCTTTTCCCCCGTATTGGTTCGGTATCCACTGCCCTTCTTCCCGGGAGTAGTCGAGGTAGAGCATAGACGCCACGGCATCCACGCGCAGCCCGTCGGCGTGGTAGTGGCCCAACCAAAACAAAGCATTGGATATCAGAAAGCTGCGGACCTCATTTCGCCCGAGGTTGAAAATGGCGCTCTTCCAGTCGGGGTGGAACCCTTGTCGTGGATCTTCGTGTTCGTACAGGTGGGTGCCGTCGAATTGCGACAGGCCGTGCGCGTCTGTGGGGAAATGCGAGGGTACCCAGTCCAGGATGACCCCTATGCCCGCCTGGTGGAAGGCATCTACGAGATACATAAAATCCTGGGGCGTACCCAAACGGCTCGTGGCTGCAAAATAACCGGTCACCTGGTAGCCCCAGGAGGGATAATACGGGTGCTCCATCACAGGAAGCAACTCTATATGGGTAAACCCCATGTCTTTTACGTACGGGACGAGCTCCTCGGCCAATTGCCGGTAGCTCAGCGACAGCGTGGTGCCGGGGCGCTTCTTCCAGGAGGGCAAGTGTACCTCGTACACCGACCAGGGCTGCGGGGTACCCGCTTTTGCCTTGCGCGCCTCCATCCAGGCACCATCCTGCCAGTCGTACTCCAAATCCCAAACGATGGAAGCAGTGTGGGGCGGTATCTCCCAGAACAAAGCGTAGGGATCTCCTTTCTCAAACCGCCTCCCCTCAATAGACTGAATAGCGTATTTGTACAGTTCCCCTTTTCCGATATTCGGGATGAATCCCTCCCAGATACCACATTCATCGAGCCGCGGGAACAAGGGATGGGACTGCGCATTCCAGTGGTTGAAGTTGCCCGTCACCGATACTTTTTGCGCGTTAGGTGCCCACACAGCAAAATATACGCCGTTCACGCCTTGGACCGATACGATGTGGCTACCCAGTTTTTCGTAAATGCGGTAGTGCTTGCCGGATTTGAAGAGATAGATGTCGTAATCCGTAAACAGGCTATAGGGTTGGACTTGGTTCATAACGACTTGTTTTCGTTCCTTTCAGCCAAAAGTAACAAATAAATGCCAGTTGCGCGCACAGAGAGAAATCGGCTACCCTAAAAAAAGCGACGGGTTCCACTGGCTGCCTCAGACAGACCAGGCGGAACCCGTCGCGCCTCTTTTGTGTCATACCGTGTCGGCTTAGCCTTTCGCCGTTTTGGTCGTACGCGTCTTTTTGGGCGCAGCAGCCTCGGAAGGGGCCGCTTCTGCTACCCCGGCTTGCGCCGGAGCAGACTCCTGAAGGGAGAGTACCGAGTTGTCGGTGCCGAAATACGGGGAAGGAAGGTACCCGTCCGCCGCCCAATCGTTTACCCAGCGCTCGTTGTCCACTAAATAGCGGAACTCATAGTCGCGCCCGGAAGCCAGATCGGCACTTGCCGAATATTCGCCTTTTTTGACCGTCATGACGAAGCCTTGCTCCCAGTTCCAGTCGTTGAAATCACCTACTACGCGAACTTCCGCACCACCCTCTACCGCTTCGACCGGGAGGCTAAACGTCACTTTGCACACGGGTTTGCTCTTGGAATACTGCTTTTTTAACATTTTTGCCTGATTTAGGCGCGCCCGTATCAGGGATTTCTCTCTCCCCTCGGACACGACAGTTTTGTAATTTCGTTCTACTTCGTGTAATTAGAACACTATGCCGCAAAGATAGGACAAAGTTGATGACTACCTCTTTGGTTCTCAACATAGAACGCTTTTTTAAGAGATAGCTTTCGCAAAAGCAGGTGTATGGGTGCATGTTGTTTATCCAATAAAAAAGAGGTTTTACCCGCCACGGGAAAAGTTATGAAAGGGCGATGCTTTTTTTTCCAAATTTTTTTTGAAAACGGGACAGGGTGTCTCCTCGTGTGTTGACCTGTTTTTTTTCAAAAAAAGAAAATAAATCTTTATTCGAGCATTAATTTAGAAAAAAAATCTATAAAGTAAAAATAGACTTGTTGCGCAGGGTCAGCGATAAGGGGAAAGAAGGGCCTTTTTGACCCTTTGAGGATTCCCCTTGCCTCTACACCAATTCCATCAGGTTGTGTTGGGTAAGGAAGTGCAGGAAAGTGCGTATGGGTACCGGGCCGTGTACTGCTTGCAGGCCTTCCATGGTCCAGGCCGCCCAGGCGGCGTATTCCTGGGCTTTGTTGCCGATATGTTTCTGCTCGCCAAAGAACGCGACGTGCTGCACGATGACCCATTCGCTACCGCAGTCCAGGAGTAGATCTAGGGTCGTTTCAAAGATGCGACCGTTGGCGGCTACATACCGGAGCGGGTACTTTCGGAAAGATTGGCGGGCGGGAAATTGGGTATCGAGATAGTGCTGCCAGGCTATGGCAGCAGAGATCAGGTCTCCGGCCTGGAAAGCGGATTCGGGTGCGTAGGCAGCCTGGATGTCGGCGGCCATGGTTTCGAGTTCGGACGCCGGATATTCGGGATAGAACGCGGTCAAAAAAGCGTTCAGGGCCTCTGCGGAGGGGGGATCGTGTGCGAAGAGAGGGGTGGTGATGTAAGGAGGGCGAAGCGGGCCCGGGGACAAGGGCTTGCTCGGGCTTTTCTCCCGGCGGGGGTCAATCAGCAGCGGGAGATGGTCTTTCTTTCCCGCTGCTGGGGCGAGGAAGCGCGCGGGGGGTTCGACGAAGGGCCGTGGCTCGAGTTCCCGAGGCATTTGTAGGCGCATGACCTGTATGGGCAAGACGCGACCCTTCCAATCCCAGGGGCTTTCCGAGTGGTCTGGGTCGAGCACGGGCAGGTTTTCCTCGCCGTGGTGCCAGGCGCGGCTCAGCCACTTGGTAGAAGGTTTGTGGCCCATGGGAAACACGAGGTAGTCGCGGGCGCGGGTGATGCCCACGTAGAGCAGGCGATTTTCCTCTTCCAGTGCCCGTCGGCGCCGTTGGGCATACACCGGACTGGCGAGGATGGCTTCGTAGAGCGGGGTTTTAGCGTATTGACCGCCGTAGGGATTGACCCAGTACCGCACTTTGCGACCGTCCAGCAGGTGTTCGAGGTCTATTTCGGGGCGGTCGAAAGCGATGTCGAGGCCCCAGATATCTACGCGGAGTTCGTTATCGAGGTTGTTGCAGAGGACGATGGGCCATTCCAGCCCTTTGCTTTTGTGGTAGGTGAGTACGTGCACTGCATCCTGGCTTTCACCGGAGGCTTGTAAGTCGTGTCCTCTGGCTTCCAGGGTGCTGACCCAAAGCAGGAAGCCGCCGAGGGAAGCGGCGGTCTGTAGGCGGTTGCAGGCGTCTTCGTATTGCAGGGCGAGTTTGCGGAGCATTTCCAGATTGTCGAGGCGCTGTACGGGATTCCCCCAGGAAGCGGCTATGCGGCGCAGTCCGAGTTCGCTGAGCAGCAAATCGAGCAATTCAGAACTGGAGAGTTCGGCAGCGCGGGTACGGAGCTTGTCCAGGGTTTCGATGATGGCGTACTTCCGGCCCCAGCGCAGGGGCTTCTGGTCGGTCTCGACGGCCTCCAGATAGGCAAGGCGTTCCTCGATAATCGTCTCGATAGGTACTTTCGCGGCCAGCAGGAGGATTTCGGCGACGGAGAGGCTGTCTTGATAATGCAGGAGATATTTCATGCAGGCGAGTACGAGCCGGGCTTCTGCGGTTTGGGCGAGGCCGGCGCGGGCAATGGTAGCCCGCAGCCCTGCGTGGTTGAGCGACTCTGTCATTAGGAGGCAGTCCTGGTTGCTGCGGCAGAGGATAGCGACATCGCCGGGGCGGGCGGGGCGCGGTGTTTTCTCGCCTTTAGGCAACACGTAGATGGGGCGGGCCAGGAGATCGGCAAGGGTATGTGCGATACCATTTTCCATCCAGGGCTTGCCGGGTGCCCGTTTGCCCTCATCGGCGTCGGTGGGCGAGAAGTCGAATTTCCACAGGAAGAGGGCGTCTTCCATTTGGTCGGGGTCTTGGGTGCGCGTCCGGCGGGCTTCCAGGGCGACCTGGTTTTCGGGGAGCTGGGGGAAAGCCCGGCAAAAGATGGCGTTGGCTGCGTGTACGAGGTCTTCGCGGGAGCGCCAGGAGTTGGTCTGTATGTCTTCGTCCCGTATGCCACCCGTATGCTGGATGATGGCCTGCATCAGTTCGGGTGCCGCCCCGCGGAAGCCGTAGATAGATTGCTTGGGGTCGCCGACCCAAATCGAGTGCCGCGCCAGTTTCGAGAGTTTGAGGAAGAGTTCCAGTTGTAGAGGGCTGGTATCTTGAAATTCGTCCACCAGGAGCAGGTCCAGTTCTTCGGAGAGGGTTTCGCGCACGCCAGGCTGGTCGAGGAGCCGGTTGACGAGGGCTTCCATATCGGTATAGTCAATGAGCCCCCGTTTTTGCTTGTAGGCCTGGTACTCTTCGAGGGCGGCTATGGCGAGGTCGAAGAGCTCTGAGATAAATTCGCGGATATCCCGGTGAAAATCAGGGTTTCGGGTGTGCGTGCGGGCGAACGCTTTGAGGGGTTCTATGTCGTCCCGGCTTTTGGCGCCGGGGCTCAGCTTGCACAGTTCTGCCCACTGGGGCCAGGGGAGCGTGCCCCGGAGCCGGAGGGTATTTTTCAGGGCTTCCAATCTGGCCAGTACTTCGCCGGTGGTTTTGGTGGTGTCGCCGTTGGCGCGGATGCGGGCCATCGCCTCATCTATCCGGTGTTGGAGGGTGGGATGGGCTGTCTCCGCGAGCCCGCTTTCGGTGGGTTCGAGAAATGCTTCAAAGGAAGAGAAAGAAAAATCGCGGCTCGCTTCCAGCACCGCTCTCGAAAAATTATTGGAGCGGGCCAGTTCCGTGAGCTTGCGCACTTCGAGGCGCCAGTCGTCTGCGATGCCAAAGCGGTCGCAGAGGGCCTGCATCTTTTCGGAGCGCTCTTCGTCCAGGGTCATGGACAAAGACTGGTTGAAGAGCGTCTGCTGGTCTTCGTCTGCTACGATGGATACTTCCGGGGATACGCCAGCTTCGTATGCGAAGCGGCGCAATAACTTGACGCCCAGGCCATGTACAGTGCCAATCAGGGCATTGGTCAGGTCTTCTGCCTGTTGGGTGAGGCCGCTTTCCAGCAAGCGCACCCGCACGCGCTCCTGAAGTTCGGCCGCCGCTTTTTGGGTAAACGTAGTGGCTATGATTCCTTGAGCGCGGACACCCTGCTGCAACAGGGCAGCCATTTCGCTGGTGAGTCGGTGCGTCTTGCCGCTACCGGCACCTGCGGAAATGATCTTCAGGTTCATTGCTTCTTGTTTATATGAGATTTGCTGCGATGGGGATCATCGAAGGGTCAAAAATGCCTCATTTTTTGGTATTTTCCACCTTTTTGGAGGTATATTAGGAGCCTTTGAAAGGATACTAGACTTTGGACACCCCCTCTGTGGCGATGCTGGTCACGGACAAAGGCGGGTGAAATTTTGTTCAAAAAAGCTATTCGTTCTGTTGGTTTTTTAGCTTGCGTACAGCGAAGGCTGTTTTTTCGACGCGGTTAGGGCGAAGGGGCGCCCTTTTTTTGTTTCTTTTTTTGGGCGAGCAAAAAAAGAAAGTAAGCAGAGAACGAATGGTCAGATAGTTGACAAATGCCCGGGGCAGCGATGGAGTTTTTCC
>CAZSMU010000094.1:0-14464 GCA_964607915.1 uncultured Haliscomenobacter sp. | reverse complement strand
TTTTAACGAAATACAGATATAAAACTGCAAGCCGGGTAAAAAAGATTGGCAGAAACCATTTTTTTCCCGACTTTTCGACTATCATTTCCGGCGTTGTTTCCGGAAGGTTCTGAATGGCTGGAGAAGGGTTGTTTCCGGCTTTACTTGTAAAAAAACGAAAAAGGTGTTCCAACGGTCAAATCCTTTACTCCTTGCCCTGCTGCTGCCACTGGGCCTGTTTGCACAGATCAAACCCGTGGTAAAATCAGAAACGATACCCGGCTCCTCGGTCGGATACAAAATGGCGCTGATTCCCGGAGGCACCTTCACCATGGGATCGCCCGAAACCGAAAAAGGCAGGGGTTCTGACGAAGGGTTACACGAAGTTACGCTCGACAGCTTCTGGATTGGAGTCTGTGAGGTGACCTTCGATGAGTTCTTCCTCTTTCAGTTCAGGAGTTCCGACTCCGACGCTGCGGCTACCCAGGGTTTTAGCGCCGATGCGGTGGCGCGTCCTTCCCCTCCCTACTACGATTTCACGTATGGTCGAGGTAAGGCGGGCGGCTATCCAGCCACCACCATGACCCAGCAGGCTGCTCTGCGCTACTGCCAGTGGCTGTCTGATAAAACCGGTGATTTCTATCGCCTGCCGACCGAAGCAGAATGGGAATATGCCTGCCGGGCAGGGACCACTACCGCATGGCACTGGGGCAACGACCCGGCAAAGGCAGGCGAATATGCCTGGTACTACGACAACAGTTCGGGCTCCTACCAAAAGACGGGCTCGAAAAAACCCAACCCCTGGGGGCTGTACGATATGCACGGAAACGCCATGGAATACTGCCTTGATTTTTATGCCGCCGACTATTTCTCCCGGCTCGATTCCGCCTCGGTGAATCCGATGGTGGTACCGGTAAAAAAATATTCGCGCACGCTCAAGGGCGGCTCCTTTGAGGACTACCCCGAAGCTTTGCGCAGTGCGGCACGCCGTAAAAGCGATCCCAAATGGCAGGCGCGCGATCCGCAAATCCCCAAAAGCAAGTGGTGGAACCCCGAGTCTCCTTTCGCAGGGTTTCGGATGGTAAAGGAAATCCACCGGAAGAGCAAATCAGAACGCGATGCGTTCTTTGAGAAATGGATCAAGGATTGATCATCATATCATACTATACACCTAAAATAATTGTACAACCATGAGTCAAACTTCCAGACGCGATTTCCTCAAAACATCAACGGTGCTGACAGGCGGCGCCATGCTCGGTTCTTTACCGCTATCTCATGCAGCCAACAGCCTGGTGGATGATACTATTAAAGTGGCCCTCATAGGATGCGGCGGTCGCGGTACCGGTGCCGCATTACAGGCGCTCATGGCCCGGCAGAACGTCCGGCTGGTGGCTATGGCCGATGCGTTCAAGCACCGCCTGGATGACGCCTACAAAAGCCTGACCGCCGATGATCTGAGCGATTCTCTCGGCGTGGAGGGCAGTGTAAAAAACCGCGTGGACGTGCCCGAAGAGCGTAGATACGTCGGATTTGACGCCTACCAAAAAGCGATGAAGCACGCCGATGTGGTCATTTTAGCCACCCCTCCCGGGTTCAGGCCGGCACATTTCAGTGAAGCGGTTGCCCAGGGAAAACAAATCTTCATGGAAAAACCAGTAGCCGTTGACCCCGCAGGTATCCGACAGGTGCTGGCGGCTGCAGAGGAGGCCAAGAAGAAGAAACTCAACGTGGTGGTGGGGCTGCAGCGCCATTATCAGACCGTTTACCGCCGCTGGGTCGAAAAACTGCAGGAGGGGGCAATCGGCGATATCGTAGCCTCCCGCGTGTACTGGAATATGGGCGCCCTGTGGGTACACCCGCGCAAAAAGGGCCAGACCGAAATGGAATACCAGATGGACAACTGGTATTATTTCAACTGGCTGTGCGGCGATCATATCGTCGAGCAACATGTGCACAACCTGGATGTTTCCAACTGGGTCAAGCAGGCATATCCCGTCAAGGCGTACGGAAGTGGTGGCCGCCAGGTGCGCGTCGGCAAAGAGTATGGTGAAATTTACGATCACCATGTAGTAGAGTTTGAATACGCCGATGGCTCAAGAATGTTCAGCCAGTGCCGGCAAATTCCCGGAACCAGGGATTCCGTAACCGAAGGGTTCCACGGCACCAGTGGCAGCGCACCCTGGCCCGGAAAAATACTGACCCACAGCGGGCATACCCTCTGGGAGCACGACAGCAAAGAGGACGCTAACCCCTACCAGGTCGAACACGACGAACTCTTCGAGGCCGTCGCAAAAGGGGAATTCAAATTTGCCGATGCAGAAAACGCAGCCAAAAGTACTATGACCGCCATCATGGGCCGTCTCGCAACGTATTCCGGACAGGTAATCGAATGGGACGCCGCCATGAAATCGGAAATCAGCCTGGCACCCGAAAGGCTCGCCTGGGACGCCCTGCCAAAAGTACTGCCCGGCCCTGACGGACTCTACCCCTGTTCCGTGCCAGGGGTTACAAAAGTTATATGAAAAAAATGCCCCTCCTGCTGCTATGCCTTCAAACGGGCATAGCAGCATGGACTCAGAACCGCTTTGAATTCCGTCATCCCCAAATGGGGACGGTGTTCCGCCTGGTGTTTTACTCGAATCAGGATTCCTCGGAAGCCAGCGGGCTGGCCAGTGCCATCTTTGGCAGGGTTGACACCTTGAATATGCGCTTCTCCGACTGGTTGCCGGAGAGTGAACTGAGTCGGCTTTGTCGGCAGACGGGAGGGAAAGGGTGTCAAAAGGTATCTGCCGAACTCGCGGATATTCTCCAACGGTCAAGCATCTATGCCCGGCAGAGCCAGGGCGCTTTTGATATTACCGTGGGGGCGCTCACCCGGCTGTGGCGCCGTTCCAGAAGTCTGAAGGAACTCCCCGAGCCGGATCGCCTCGCCTCGGCACTGAAAACAGTGGGCTGGAAAAACATCCGTGTGCGTCCGGGCGCGTCGTGCGTGCGCCTGCGCAAAAAAGGGATCTTGCTCGACCTGGGGGGGATAGCCCAGGGCTGGACCGCGGATGATTGCCTCGGTATGCTCCGGAACAATGGCGTCGCAACAGCCCTGGTGGATGCCGGCGGAGATATCGCCCTGGGGGACGCTCCTCCGGGCAGGGAGGGCTGGCAGATTGAAATACCCTCTGCCGAGGGGAATAAACAGATGACGCTGAAAAATTGCGGAATCACTACTTCCGGGGCTGCCTACAGATACCTCGAACTGGACGGAAAACGGTATTCGCATATCGTTGACCCGCGAACCGGGCAGCCGCTTACGCAGCGCACGCAGGTAACTGTACTCGCAAAAAATGCCACCGACGCCGACGCATGGGCTACTGCCCTGTCCGTGCTGGGAGAAAAAGGATGGGATCAATTGAAAAGCAAGCCTGAAATCAAAGTCTGGATATCTGAATCGCCACTTTAAACGATTGCTCAATGAAAAGAAGAAATTTCCTTCGCAACAGCCTGCTCGGGGCAGCCGCCCTGGCCTCCAATCCTGCCCGTATCGCCGCAGGAGAACCCCTATCCGAAGCCTCCGGCGAGCCCCCGTTCAAACTCAAATACGCTCCTCACGAAGGGATGTTCCGGCACTCTGCCGGTGAGGATATCCTCGACCAACTGCGATTTATGGCAGATCAGGGCTTCGAAGCCTTTGAAGACAATGGCATGTCAGGCCGCGACACCGCTACTCAGGAGAAAATGGCATCGCTTATGACCCGTCTGAATATTCAGATGGGCGTTTTTGTAGCACACAAAATCTATTGGTCGGAGCCCAACCTGGCAAGCGGTAATGCGGATAAAAGGAAGGAATTTCTCGAAGACATCCGAAAATCTGTCGAAATTGCCAAAAGAGTGCATGCAAAGTGGGTGACGGTCGTACCGGGCTTCAAGGACCTCCGGCAGGATATGGGTTTCCAGACCGCGCACGTGGTCGAGTCTTTGAAGCAGGCCTGTGACATACTGGAGCCCCACGGACTCGTCATGGTCCTGGAACCCCTCAATTTCAGGGATCACCCCGGACTCTTCCTCAGCGATGTGCCACAGGCACATGCAATATGTAAAGCGGTGGACAGCCCCTCCTGCAAAATTCTGTACGATATTTATCACGCACAAATCCAGATTGGAAATATTATTCCGAACATCGACGCAGCATGGGATGAAACCGCCTACTTCCAAATCGGGGACAACCCGGGAAGAAAAGAACCGACAAGCGGAGAAATCAACTACAAAAATGTGTTCAAACACATTCATTCCAAAGGCTTCACCGGCATTCTGGGGATGGAACACGGCAACTTTTTCCCGGGTAAAGAGGGCGAAAGGTCTCTCATAAAAGCGTATCGGGAAGTGGATGCGTTTTGAAAACAACAAACTTGCGGCAAGGGGCGCAGCGGGCAGCGAAGAGGCTTTTACATTAGACTTGTTGCGAGGGGTCAGCGAGGTGGGAAAAAAGAGTCATTTTCTTTCCACGCGAAGGCTTTTTGTGGGAGTCTAAGCCAGCTATATGACCACAAAAAGGCGCAGTGTGGGAAGAAAAGGGCCTTTTTGATCCCGCGATGATCCCCCTTGCAACAAGTCTATTATCCCCAGAATAGGCATAACGTTTAAATGGGATACCCTCTTTTCGACCCCTCAATGATTCCCTGCAACAAATCTATTATCTTTGGGGCTCAAAAACCTTGGCTTTGGTGCGCTTTCCGATTTATATATCCCTACTGGTGTTCCTGTCTTGTACGCGGCCGCCTGTAGTCCAGACAGATGACATGGGATCTGATGCGGGGCAGTTTTTCGGGACATGGTTCAATCGCGAAGTGGCAGCGGGCCTCCACTACCAGAGGCCGGGGTACTGTTTCCGCCAAATCCGGGAGACGGTGCCCCGGAAGTGGTGGCGCTACGCGGTAGAGGGCCTTTACTACCGGCTTCCCGAGATCAAAGATGCGGGCCAGACTGACAAATGGCTGGATACGGCCCAGGTCATCCTGCCCGATCCGAACGTTCTCTCCTTCCTGCAGATGATCCGGGGTACCCGGTCCACCGCCGAAGGGGACTATACGGCCGCCCAGCGCTATCTCCAGGACAGCTACGCGCTGGCCCTGCGCTGCGGGCAGAAGTTCCGGGCTAACGACGCCAAGCGCTACCTGGCGCGTTGCCTGAAACTCCGGGGGGAATACCCCGAGGCCATATCGCTCCTGATGGAGGTCAACTACTTTTTTATGGATAAACCCGACTTTCCACACGAAGTGCGCAAGTACGAGACCAAGCTGGAACTGGCCCGCGTATATCAAGTCAGCGGTGACTACCCACAGGCCTTGCACTGGAGCCGACAAGCCGTCGAATATGCCCGTCGGAACAAGGCCGTTGGCCAGGAGGTCGAAGCGAGTGAGTACCTGGCCCTGGTATTCCTGAATATGGGCCGGGCAGAAGAAGCGTGGGAAGTGCTGCGCGAAGCCCAAACGAAGCGCCGCACATTCAATGTCTATACCGATTCTTCCAACAGCTTTTTCCTCAGGGGCAAGGCCCTCGCCGAACTAAAAAGGTACCAGGAGGCACTACCGCTCCTCAGGATAGCCGAATCCACCAACCTGGAAGCAAAAAACCGAAAGAAAATCGCAGAAACGGATGCCGCCATAGCCGATTGCTTCGCAGGAATACGCCAGGCCGATACCGCCCTGGCCTACTACCGGAAATCCCTCGCCCTCATGCCGGATATCTCCCGCAAATCCTACCTGCACTACAAAATAGCCGATATTTTTGAACGCAAGGGGCTCGCTGACAGCGCCCTGTACCATACCCAGCTGGGGACACAGATGTTCCGCCTTTTCTTCAGCGCCGATAAAGATCGCACCATCGGCAGGATCGAAGCAAAGGCAGAACTCGAGCGCAAGGCTACCCAGGTCAGAATCCTGACCGAGCAGCAGAGAAGCCAAAAAATAAAAAATGCACTGCTCTTCCTGGTCCTCCTGTCTGGCATCGCAACCCTGGTCCTCCTGCTCGACCGACAGCGCCGAAAAAGGGCTATCCTCGAAAAAGAAAAAGAACTGCTCCAGGCCTATCAGACCATACAGCAACAGGAACTGCAAATCGCCAATACGGCACTCACAGAAAAAACAGCCGAAGTAGCTGCCCTGCAGAACCTGCTCGACCTGAAAAACCAGCTTATCTCAAGCCTCGAACAACGAATAAGCACCCCGAACCAGGTCAGCAACAACAACATGACGCAGCCTCTGCGCATGCTCACCGAACTGGACTGGCAGGAGTTCCGCGAGGCTTTTGAGCGGGAATTCCCCCACTTCATCCTCCGGCTGAAGCAGGCTTTTGAACGCCTCACGAACAGCGATATCCGCTTGTTCATCTTCATAAAAATAGGCCTCGAAAGTCCACAAATCGCCAATATCTCCGGCATTTCCATCGAAAGCGTGTATCGGAACCGCTCCCGGCTGCGCCAGCGGCTGGGCCTGGACAACAACGTGAGCTTGGATGGCTTTATCCGGGACTTCTAGTGCGGTGCGAAAGAGGAATAGAAAGTCCTCCTTAAGCGCATCAGGGGCCAATTTTCGCTAAGCGAAAATTGGCCCCTGATGCGCTTAAGGATAGGAGGAATCCGTCTTAGAAGCGCAGCATCTGCCGCGTCTCTACCCAGTTGCGGCCTCCAATCTGGTAGTACCAGGTGTTCCCGCCGGGCAGCATATCTGCTTTGACCTCAAACGCGTGGTGGCCGCGGCCGAAGGCTCCTTCCTGTTCCAGCACCAGCCTGCCGCCCAGATCGTACACCCGAAGCCATACCTTATCTGCCTCCGGCAACCAGAACGGGAGCTCGGTCTGCCCCAGGAACGGGTTCGGGTAGTTCTGCATCGCCCGGGCGCGCCCGCCCGCAGGCTGGCTGCCATCGGTGAACCGCAGCTCCAACGGACGGGTCTCTTCTGCGATGTAAGCTTCCGGAGCGGCGATGCGGTCGCTGAGCGACACCCACTCGTTGAGACGCCCCTCGCGCAGCACGTCGAACGCAATCCACAGCAGGGTATCCCCAGGGGCAAGGGCGCGGTCCCAGGAAGCCGTCAGCATCCCCGATTCCGGGAAAAGGCCGATGAGTTCGGGGCGCGGCAACACACATTCGTCGGGTGCGAGCCGCAGCGCGCGCTGGTCGTAGAGGAAGGTGAACTGCAGACCGTCGGCGCTTTCCCTACCCCCGATGCGCAGCGGCAGCAGGAGGCGATCCCCCACCTGTGCGGCTGCGTTCTCCAGTTCCATGGAAAGCATCTGGCCCGAGCGCGGAGCCAACCCGCCGGAGCGATTGGCCACTACGTCCGCGTTCAAGTCGCCTATTTTTATTCCCGTGAAATCCGCCGTCCACTTCCCGGCCATATCATTGAAGTTTCTCAGTTCCGGGAAGGGTGCTGTCCAAGGGCTTTGCGGGTTCGCAAAGCGGTAGTCAGAGGCCACGAAGCGCCAGCTCGTATTGTTGGGGAAGCGGGTCTCGTAGCCCAGGATTACCTTGCGCAGCGATAGCAGGTCGGCAATCGTCACCGACGAGGAATTGTTGACGTCGGCGGCAATCAGCTTGTAGGGGGTTTCCAGGCTCTTTTTGCCGAGGATGTGCTGCTGAAGGATCAGGACGTCGCGCGTGGACACCCCGTTCATCAGGTTGCTGTTCAAATAGGGGCGCAGAGTGTAATCGTAACCCCCGCGCAACTCCCCGAAGTAAAACTGTCCGTTGCTCCCCGTGCCCAGAGTACTCGTACCCACCAGCCCCGACAGGCTCATCTCGACCCCTTCTACGGCGATGTTCGACTCTGTGCCTATGAAACCCGCCACCGATGCTGGCGGAACAGCGAAATCAGAGCGCACGCTCAACCAGACCGTCGAGGCGGGTGCGGTACACACGCTCCCTAACACCGGAGTCAGCAAATAACGCATCCGGATGGTGCTGTCGCTCAGGTTGAACAGCCGCTCCGCCACCGCGCCCGGGCCGAACGCAGCCCCTGCCAGCTTACCGATACCTCCGCTGACACCGCGGTAGTCCGCTTCCCAGTTCAGGCGGGCACCGCGCACGTTGCGCGCCAGGCGCACGTCGAGCAACAGTGAATCGCCACTCACGATGGTGTCCGGGCCTACGGCCGGAAGCAGTTCCAATTCTGGCAGCACATTGACTTTCAATAAATACGAAGGGCGGCTCTGTGGGCAGACCGCACTCGACGCGACGATGCGGAAGCGCGCCGTCTGCGCCGTATCACTGTTGTTGCCGAGCATCATCGCAATCTCACCCTCCCCTGAAGCATTCAGCGTATCGCCCGGGAAGCGGCTGACCAACGACCATGCAAAAGAGGCGCTGCGCGAGTTGCCCCGTGGCGTATAGCGCAACGGCGTACCCCCGCAATGCCCCACCACATCTTGTGGAGAGACCAGTGCCGGCAGGCCGGAGCGCACCGATATGGGCAGCACCGAACGGCAGGTCCGCGCTTTATCTTCCAGGAATAAATAGTACAATCCCGTGTCCACTGCGGAGGGAGTACGGATGGCCAGGGTAGAGTCCAGGTTGGCGTAGTAGCTCACAAAAAAACGATTGAGCCCCGATGAATCGGCGTACAACTCCAGGTCGGCCTTGCCGGGAGGGCATACCTCCAGCGTATCGGAGAGGATACGGTTCGTCAGCAGGCGGCTGCGCACTTCTATGGGTTCTGCCGACCTGCAGCCCAGTGCGTCCTCGGCCACGATAAAGTAGCGGCCGGGCAGTACCCGTTTGGGGTTGGGCAGCAGCTCCTGACCATTCTGGTCGTAGGCGTAGCGCAACCGCAGCGCGGGCTGTAAAGCCGGCAGCAGCGTCAGGTCCACACTGGGGTTACAGGTGCTCAGGGTATCTACTATGCCCGCTATGGGGTTGGGCGTCACCGCGACTTCGAAAGACCCTGCATCCATGCCCCGCAGGCCGCAGCCCGGTACCTTTAACCGGTAGGCGTAGCGGACCCGCACCACCGTCGGGTCGTTCAGCGACAATACTTCCAGGATATCGCCTGTCCCGCTCGTGCCTTCTTCGCGCACGCCGACGATGGGGGAACGCGTCCATTCGAATTCCATACCCGGAAGGCTGGATTTGGGCGACAGTGAGAAAGCCGAGCCGCTGCACACCTGCAGCGCGGCCAGTCCGTTCAAAAGCGACGGGGCCTGTTCCACGACCGGGATGGGCTGTATGGCGAAGCAGCCCGCCGTATCCTGGGCCTGCGTCGCCTTGATAAAGTAGCGCCCGTTCCCGACCGAGGCGGGGTTTATAACGGCCTGGGTAGCCAGAGAGTCTTGCCAATAGCTCAGCTTGAGTTCTTGCCCCGGGGCCGCGTTCACGTTGAGCCGGGTGAGGTCAACCCGATCTCCCAGGCATAGAGGGGCGGGGATTTGCGCCCGGAAACGGACGCCCCCTTCCACGCGGATACTCCCCAGGGTACTGCAACCCTCGGCATTCTCCCCCCGGATGAAGTATAGCCCGGGCAGGACGGCAGCCGGGTTGCCCAGCGGAACGCTCAGGTTCCGGTCTTGCCAATAGGTATAGGTCAGCCCCGGCGTGGAGCCCGCTGTGACAGACCCTGCGCGCAGGTTGGCCGTTCCCGAACATATATTGAGGGATTCCTGCAGCGAAAGGCGCGGTGAGGGCAGTACGCGCACGCTTATGGTCTCTTTGTTCGATGCACACCCCACCCCGGCTATCTCGACTTCGTATTGCACCGTCTGGGCAGTATTGCTCGTGTTTCTGAGCACCTCCGAGATATCTCCGCTGCCCGAAAGAAGAGACCCGTTGCTCTCCCTGCGCGTCCAGTTGACGGTGGCTGCGTAGGGGGTCGTCTGCAGGGCTACCTCAAGGGGCGTACCGCTGCATACCTGCTGCGGGGGCACAGGCACCAGTGCGACCTTTGGCCGCACCGTTACCTGTATCGAGATAGCCTCCCCTGTACAACGCAGGGTACCTTTTTGAGCGTATGGCCGGAATCGGTAGGTCGCCGATACGTCCCCTGCCGTCGGGTTTTCCAGGCGTTCCAGGAGGGGCGACTTCCCGAAGGATACGCCCAGTGCTCCACCCTGCCCGCCCTGCAAGGTCCCGTAGTCTGCATTCCAGTCGTAAAAACTACCTGGTGCCGTTGACCGAAGGGCCAGTTCAAACTCCGTACCGCTGCACACCAATATATTATCTGCCCCCAAACTCGGGGATTGCAATGCCTCTATATTCCACTCTTCCCGGTTCGGCTTCGCCGCACAGCCACCCGACAGCGTCGTCAAGGAGATGATTTTGAAGGCTGTGTTTTGCGACAATGCCCCCAGCGGCAAGTTGTTGGGGCCCCGGAACAGGTTCAGCGTCTGCCGCTGACCGTTTCCTACAGCATACTCCAGGCGCATCGCTTCAGAGGCCTGTAGCGACAGAGCCGCAGCGCTGCCCGCACATACCGCTTCAGGAGCCGTCAGCGATAAGCTCGCCTGTGCGGTCGCCTTCAGCAGCGTCGCTGACCGCTGTGCCGTACACCCGTACTTATCGGTCACCGTGACCATGAACTGCCCTGCCGACAGGTTGGTCAGACGCGCTTCCGTCGCACCATTCGACCAGCGGAAACTGTACTCCGGTGTGCCACCGGCAACCAGCAGGTTCAGCGTACCGCCCCCTGCCGACTCAAAGCAGGATTCTGTCGTTTCTACATTCAACTGCATAGGGGTCGAGAAATCAATCTGGATTTCGGCCGACGAGCTGCAGCCCAGTGCATCAAAAGCGGTCAGCGTATATAAGCGGGGAGCCGACACGCTCACGGTCCGGTTGGCTTCTACCGCTCCGTTTTCCCAACGGTACGAGTAAGCGCCCTCCGCGTGTAATGTCACCAGTCCGCCCTCGCACAGCACGCCGTCGTCCGGGATGCCCGACGCTTCCGACGCTCCGATCTGCGCCAGCGGGCGGCTGCCTACTCTAAGCGTACCCTGAATAGCAAAGGGGTCGAAGCGGTACGTGCGCGGGCTTTCCATCTTTACCGTCGCGTTGAACCCTGTAGCGCCGTCAATACCTTCCGGGCCGTTCAGGCCCACCACTTTGCGCAGCGGAGCGGTAGCCTTTATGATTTGGGACTCAACAACCCCATCCTCTTCGCGCAGGACCATCTGGAAGGTGCTCGTCCCTGGCAGCCCATAAGTGGCTACTTCATCGAAACGGATTACGAAGCGCCGCGTGGGGGCCGTGCCCTCTGTCCAGTAGGCGGCCATGCCCCCGGCGCGGAGGTCGTGGTCCATAGCCAGTATAGAAATAGAGTTGAAGGGCTGCGTACGGTTGGGCAATGCCCCGAACCCGCTCGCCCTGAGCAGGCCCGAGCCTCCGTCGCGCGCCTTGAACTGCACGAAGCCGTTGGTGCTGATATCCACGGTATCTATCGTTTGCCCGAAATAGGTGAACGGGAACGGCAGCGGAATCCCGCGCCAGCCCCCGTCGTTCAGGTCGCCTATGGAAAGGGGGCGGCTTGCTACCCCACCCGACGCCAGCAACGCCATAGCTCCCGGAGCTGCTAAGCCGGCGAGCGCCGTCTCTGCTGTGCGGTAGTTGCCGCACGTTCCCCTCAGTGGTATCTGGTAGTGGTACTGACCTGTATCCTGAGGCACTCCGCTTACGCGCACGACCTGGTCGCTCAGTTGCGCCGTCAGCCCGGCGGGCAGGCCCGTTACCCGGCCCAGGCTCGTAGCCCCGGACGTCAGGTGGATCTCCGAGCCCCACTCCGAGGACTTACACAGCGCTTCCTGCTGTGCGACGGCACTGGCCGACAGCGGCTGTGCCACCGTCAACCGGCCTTGAGCTACCCCTCCGCCAAAACCTCCGGCCAAAGGGATAGTATATTCGTAGGTGCCGGGAACCGTAGGGGTACCCGTCACTCGTATCGTGTCGTTGGCCCATGTTGCCGAGACGCCCTGGGGGAGTCCGCTCGCCGTGCCAATCCCCGTAGCACCCCTTGTCCAGAAGAACTGGGATGCAAGCTGCGTATTGGCGCACACCGTCGGCGACGAGGCCGGAGTACTGACGCTGTTGGGGACAGCAACTTTCAGGGTATCTATCGCCACCGCCGTACAACCGCTGCTATCTGAAAGGGTATAGACGATCGGAAACAACCCCGCCCCCGTCAGAGAAGGGCTGAAACGACCTGCGGAAACCCCGGGGCCACTGTACTGTCCGCCCGACGGGAACCCGCCGCGCAAGGCTCCCCCCCCGCCACCTGTCCATAGGATAGCCGTGTCGGCAGGTAAGTCCAGCGTGACTCGGGACACCGTATATTCCGCTGTCGCCCGGCAGGCCCTCGAATCCGTCACCGTCACGCGGTACACCCCGGGGGTCGAAACGCGCAGTTCGGTGGTACTGGCACCGGTATTCCATTGGTAGCCTACCCCGCTGGATACGCGCAACAGCGCTGTGCCGCCCGCATCGCAGATGAACGCATTGCCGCTGATGCTCGCCGTATGCACCTCCGGGAAGGCGTCGCTTACGCGCACCAGCAGGCGCAGCGTATCGCTCAGGCCCTCGCTGTCCGTCACCAGAATCCCTACTTCGTACTGGTTGTCCCGGTTTGCATCCCCGGGGTTCTCAAAGTCAGGCGCTGTGGTCCAGGCGAGCTGCCCACTGTCCGGCTGTATGGAAAAGCGCGCACCGTCCGTGCCCGGCAAAATCGAGTAGCGCAACCCGGAACCCTCAGAATCCTGCGCGTCAAAAGCGTCGGCGTTGTATAGCGGACGGCAGGACCCCTCCACAAAGTTTATGGAGTTGGGGGAAAAGAACCCCGGCTTCCGAATGGGTGCGTCTTCTAACTTATACGTCGCATACGTCGTGTCCTGGTCAAAATCCGGGTACTCACACGACGTAGCAATAATTTGTAGGGTCTGGGAACCCCGCCAGGAAGGCTCTTTGGCACTGGCGGTCAGTACGTCGTCCGGGCTCAGGGTCACTACGAGAGGGGCGATGTCCAGGTCGTACGGCGAGGTGACCTGCCCTACCCGCCCGTTGGGCACGAAGAACGGACCAGCGATTTCCCGGTGCAGCACCCGGTTTTCCCCATCGTAAAAACGGAAGACGACCCTACCGGCCGTACCCGCTTCTATGGTCAGGAAATACCAGTAGCTACCCCCGGAAAAGAGGGGCGCAGCTACCCCACGGGGAACCCCGTCCACGTAGGCCCACAAGCGGCTGTCCGGGTGGTACAAGGGCGTCTGGTCGTAGCGCACTTTTGCGATTACCGACATGGAACCCCCGGCACCTACTGCCGCTACGGTCCACGCCGGTGGGGCATCCGTGCCCACCGGCGCCACCTGACGGACCCGGTATGGATTGCAGGTATCGTAGGGGGAAATATAATCGGCTAAGCGGAAGGCGCGGAACGCCTGTCCGGGCCCCGCGGCCTGCACAGGCAGCGGACGGAATGCCAGCGTATCATAGGGGCGGGAAATACAGGGAATCTCTATCTCCGCCCGATGCCTGCGAACGCCCCGCTCCAGGACTCGCACCGCGACCTGCCCGGTACCCGACCAGCTATCCGAGCGGCGCGAAACGCGCAGAACCCCCAGGCTGTCTATGGCAGCGGCCACGTATTCGTCTCCTGTCACCGTCCATTCCAGGGGATCGTTATCTATGCGCGACAAAAAGCGCTTCATATCCACCGGCGCAAAGGGCATCCCGATGGGAGCCGCGATGGGCGGGACGCTGTCTATCTCGACCGGGTAATCGTTCGAATAGGCGAACAGGACGTCGTAGGGCTGTGCCGCACTGCCCGTCTGCCCATTGCGCACAAAGTATTCTCTTTTCGGAGAGGTATATATCGAGTCCAGATCCCCGTGGTAAAACTTGAACACCAGCGTATCCCCGCTGACGGTGTTGGAATAGACATCCAGATAGTACAACGCCATGCCGCCCACGCTGATCGGGCGCGCAACGCCCCGGCAGGTATCGTTGACAAAAACCCCTAGCTGGTGTGCCCCCGTACCGACCGGCAGGCCTTCAAACCGAGCACGCACCACATAGCCCATCCCATAGCTGAAAGACGGTGCGTTCACACTCCAGGTGGGGGGCGTGGCAGCCCATACCCCGGTCCATACAAACAGCCCCAACCACAGGGCAAGCGTAATTTTCCTATCGCTGCGTTTCATACTCATTTTCTTTTTTGCCCGGCAGTGACCCCCGAAACCATATCGGGTTATCCTGATCGGGAGAATGGACGGCTTTTCGGCACAAAATTCGCAAGTATGGCGTGAAACAAACTGCAAAAATTGACAAGAAAACTGCAAATTTTCATCCAAACAGGGGGAATTCACCTCTTTTACAGGAAATGTGCGGGGGAAGGCTCCACTTCTGGAGCCTTCCCCCGCACCGTTCTATTTTCGTTTACTGTACGACCACTTTGCGCGTCATTGCCCTGCCGTCCACTTCGAGGCGGACGAGGTAGATGCCGGCGGGCAGCCTGCCGGCACC
>CAZSMU010000093.1:0-14492 GCA_964607915.1 uncultured Haliscomenobacter sp. | reverse complement strand
CTCCACTTCAACAGTACGTCCGGCAGTTGTTTTAGCGCGAAAATCTGACGCATCATGCTGCGCGATTCCGCTGCAGGTGAGCCGAAATAGGTTTTGCCGTCTTCCAGATCCATCCCTACTCCAGACTGGGCATAGACGGTCACTTTGTTCCCGATTCGCAAATTTTGTGCAATTCCGACCTGGCCATAGAGCACTACTTCGTCGCCTATGGTACAGTTGCCTGCAATGGCAACCCCCGCTACAAAGAGGCAGCGCTTACCTATCACTACATCGTGCCCAATGTGTACATGGCAATCGAGTTTGGTGCCCGCCCCTATGATGGTGTCTCCAGAAACGCCTTTGTTCACCGTGCAGTTTGACCCTATTTCCACATCGTCTTCCAGAATGACCCGACCGGTCGAGCGCCATTTCCGGTACCCTTCCGGTGTGCGCTTGAAGTAAAATGCGTCCGTGCCTATCGTAGCGCCCGACTGTACTATCACGCGTTCTCCGATGCGGGTATGCTCTTGTATAGTCACATTCGCATGGATATGGCAATCTTTACCGATAACGACGTGTGGCCCTATTACGACATAGGGCTCTATCACCGCACTCGGATGAATGTTCGCTTCGGGATGTATTGCCTGTCGGAGGGCTTCTACAGGGCGGAACTCCAGGGCAAGTTGATTGTATGCCTCAAAGGGCTGAGCGCACAGGAACAGGGTCTTTCCCTCCGGTGCTGCTATGCGCTCGTTGAGGATGATAAAAGAAGCTGCCGAAGACAGCGATTTATCAAAGTATTTTTTTACGTCCACAAACGTAATATCCCCCGGTTGTACTTGATGGACCTCATTAATCCCCAGTGCAAATGCATCCGGGTCGCCAATGATTTCCGCCGAAATACGAGCAGCGATGTCTCGTGCGGGGATGGGTGCTGGAAATTTCATATTGAACTTTTGAACCTATAGCCATATAGAAGGCAGCGCGCAAAAATAGCGCTTCTGTAGAACAATACGATAAAGGGGCTTGTTTTCCGTACTTTTGCAATATCCCGACACAAAATCTTGCTTATGTGGAAAGCCTTATTGCGCAATCCCTATATTTCCATGATGGCCCTCGCCTGGAAATATGCCCGCGATAAAAAGAAGGTGTACTTACAGGTCTATGGTATGTTCCTGATGAGCAACCTCACCGACGCCGGTATTCCCATCATCTGGGGTCTTTTTGTCAACGAACTACAAAAAAAAGGAGTGGATGTACTCCGCTCTGCCTGGATATACGCCGCCGCCTACCTCGGTCTGCATCTCTTGAGCTGGGCCTTCCATGGAATAGCGCGCATCAAAGAACAAAGCCTCGCCTTCCTGCTCAGCCGGAATTACCTCCAGGAACTCTATCATCGGGCACTACACCTACCTGTTAAATGGCATCAAGACCACCACAGCGGCGCTACCATCAACCGTGTGCGCAAAGCCTACGAAGGATTGAAAGAGTTTTTTGAAAATGGCTTTATCTATATCCACGCCCTCGGAAAATTTACGTTTTCCTTTATCGCCATGCTCTATTTCGCGCCTACTTTTGGATTCGTAGCCGTCATACTGGGCATATTAGCCGTTATGACCATCCTTCGGTTCGACAAACCTTTCCTCCGGGCGCTCGATGAGACCAATGAGAAGGAACATATCGTTTCTTCCACCTTGTTCGACAGCCTCTCCAATATCCTCACCGTCATCACCCTGCGCCTGGAAAAACGCATGGAGAGCGGATTGTTGCAAAAGCTGATGGACGTATTCCCGCCCTTCCGCAAAAAGGCCTTGATCAATGAGTGGAAATGGTTTACGGTGGATATGATTGTAAAATTGATCTATGCGGTTATCATCGTCGGGTACGTCTATGAAAACTGGAAACCAGGACAGCTCTTTCTCATAGGGGGCTTGGTCACCCTCGTCAGCTATGTGGAGCGCTTCACCAGTGTGTTTCACGATATTGCCTGGCAGTACACGGAAATCGTCCGGCACCACTCCAATGTACAGACAGCCCGACAGGTCATGCAGGCCTATGCCGAAGGGCATCGCCCGGAGGAACAAAGCGCCCTGCCTCCCGACTGGCAATCCATCCAAATACAAAATCTGTCCTTCCATTACGAGGGGAACGACGGGCGCCCACAAGGGATCCATCGCCTCAATCTCCAACTGCACCGGGGCAAGCGCATTGCACTCATCGGGGAAAGCGGAAGCGGGAAAAGCACCCTCCTAGCCGTACTGCGCGGCCTATATCGCCCCGAACCCGGAGTAATGGCCGTAGTGGACGGGCGAGAAAAAGGTCCCTTGGATATCATCTCCAGCCATGTCACCCTCTTCCCCCAGGAACCGGAAATTTTTGAAAACACCATCGCCTATAACATCACTCTGGGGCTGCCTTTCCCGGAAGATGAAATCAACCGCATCTGCGATGCCGCGCACTTCAGCGAAGTCGTCGCCCTGTTGCCACAAGGTCTGCAATCCAAGATCCAGGAAAAAGGAGTCAACCTCTCCGGAGGGCAAAAGCAGCGGCTTGCCCTGGCACGGGGTATCCTCGCCGCCCGCGACAGCGACCTCGTCCTGCTCGATGAACCGACCAGCAGCGTGGACCCTAAAACAGAAATGCTGATCTACGAAAAACTCTTTCGCGAGTTCAACGACAAAGTCGTCGTATCTTCCCTGCACCGTTTACACTTGCTCCCGCATTTCGATTATATTTACGTAATGGCACATGGCCGCATTGTCGCCGAAGGGAGTTTCGAAGGGCTAAGGGCAGAAAGCCCTATTTTTCAGGAGATGTGGCAGCACCAGGAAGCACTGAAAACGATTGGCTAAACCTGTTAGGGCTTTCGCTGCAATGTATTATTTTTGAGCGCTTAAACGATTTCTTATGCAAACCGTCCAGACCCGTACCCAGGAGTTGATCGAACTCGAAGAGCGCTACGGCGCACACAATTACCACCCGCTCCCGGTAGTCCTTTCCACGGGCAGTGGCGTACATGTATGGGATGTGGAAGGCAAGCGCTATTTTGATTTTTTATCGGCCTACTCTGCTGTAAACCAAGGGCATTGCCATCCTAGAATAACCCGGGCACTCATGGAACAAGCCCAAAAGCTAACCCTGACCTCGCGGGCATTTTACAACGACCAACTCGGGGAGTATGAACAGTATATCACCCGCTTGTTTGGCTACGACCGGGTCTTACCCATGAACTCCGGGGCCGAAGCCGTAGAAACCGCCCTTAAACTCTGCCGTAAATGGGGGTATGAAGTCAAAGGCATCCCCGATGGCCAGGCCAAAATCCTTTTCTTCACCGCCAATTTTCACGGTCGCACCCTGGCTATTATATCGGGCTCTACCGACCCGGGCAGCCGACGCCATTTCGGCCCCTATCTCCCTGGGTTGGAGTTGCTCCCCTATAACGACCTCATCGCTTTAGAAGAAAAATTAGCTACAGACCCACACATCGCCGGAATACTCATCGAACCTATCCAGGGCGAAGCAGGGGTGGTAGTGCCCGACGACCATTTTCTGTCCGGTGCATACGCCTTGTGCAAAGAACACCAGGTCCTGTTCATCGGAGATGAAATCCAAACAGGTATCGCACGCACCGGAAGAATGCTTTGCTGCGACCACTCCAACGTCCATCCGGATATCCTGATACTCGGCAAGGCGCTCTCCGGGGGTACTATGCCGGTATCGGCAGTATTGGCCGACGACGAAATCATGCTCCTGCTGCACCCCGGCGAGCATGGTTCCACCTTTGGGGGCAACCCTCTGGCCTGCGCCGTCGCAAGGACCGCCCTGGAAGTCGTCGTAGAAGAACAACTCGCCGATAACGCCCAATCCATGGGGCAATTGTTCCGCCAGGGCATTCAGAACATGATAGGCCGTGTCCCCGTACTAGAACAAGTACGCGGTAAGGGCTTATTAAACGCCATCGTCATCGACAGCGGGGAAGATTCCGAACTGGCATGGAATATTTGCCTGAAATTCAGAGATAACGGCCTGCTGGCCAAGCCCACCCACGGCAATAAAATCCGCCTGGCACCGCCTTTGGTTATCCGCGAGGCGCAAATAGGCGAGTGTATAGACATCATTGAGCGTTCCCTGAAATCTTTTTAAGATCCATTTTTTTCGTGTCAAAACTTCCACACACATAGTATGAACTCACATCAAATCGACTATCAGATCTTTGGAGAAGAAATGCAGTTCGTTGAAATCGAACTCGATCCGTACGAAACGGTCATCGCTGAATCGGGCAGCTTCATGATGATGGAGGACGGAATCGAAATGACCACCCTCTTTGGCGACGGCTCCTCCCAGGAATCCGGTGGCCTATGGGGGAAAGTATGGTCCGCCGGAAAGCGGCTGCTGACAGGGGAAAGCTTGTTCATGACAGCCTTTACTCATGCCGGTACCGGCAAGCGCAAAGTCGCTTTTGCCGCTCCATACCCCGGCCGTATCCTGGCCCTGGACCTGGATGCGTACGAAAACAAACTCATCTGCCAAAAAGACGCTTTTCTCTGCGCGGCCAAAGGTGTTTCCGTGGGTATTGAATTTTCCCAAAAACTGGGGCGCGGCTTTTTTGGCGGTGAAGGGTTCATCATGCAGAAACTGGAGGGCGACGGGCTCGCTTTCGTACATGCCGGGGGTGCTATCATCGAAAAGAAACTGGCCTTAGGCGAAACGCTTCGCATTGATACGGGCTGCCTCGTCGCTTTCACCCGCGATGTGGATTACGATATCGAAATGGTGCGGGGTGTACGCAACGTGTTTTTTGGAGGGGAAGGGCTCTTTTTCGCCCGCCTGCAAGGCCCGGGCACGGTATGGATACAGTCGCTCCCGTTCAGCCGCCTGGCAGACCGCGTACTGCGCGCCTCGCGCAACTATGGGGCAGGTGGCAAAGATGAAGGCAGCGTACTGGGCGGCCTGGGCAATCTTCTCGATGGGGATGGTTGGTAAACAAGACCGCACCCTTATTCGTTTTTAACCCGAAATCTTCAGAACCATGGCTACTCCTCGCTCCGTAGCATTCTATACACTGGGCTGTAAATTGAACTACTCAGAGACTTCATCCATATCCCGCCTGTTCGAACAGGCGGGATATCGGGAAGTCCCTTTTGAGGAGGGTGCCGGCATTTACGTCATCAACACGTGCTCGGTGACTGATTTTGCCGACCGTAAGTGCCGCAAGATTGTGCGCCAGGCCCTGCGCCACGCGCCAAATGCCTTCATTGTGGTCGTGGGCTGCTACGCACAACTCAAACCTGAAGAAATCGCCCATATCCCGGGAGTGGATCTGGTACTCGGTGCCGCCGAGAAGTTCCGAATCCTGGAATATATAGACGACCTGAGCAAAGCACCGGGGAAGGGCCTCGTCTTCGCCGGGGAAGTCCGGGAAGCAAATACGTTTAGCGATGCCTTTTCATTCGGCGACCGCACGCGCTCTTTCCTGAAAATACAGGATGGCTGCGACTACAAGTGCTCCTTCTGCACTATCCCCCAGGCCAGAGGGCGTAGCCGGAGCGATTCGGTGGAAAACGTACTCGCTAATGCCCGCGAAATCGCTGGTTTAGGAGTCAAAGAAATCGTACTGACCGGTGTTAATATCGGCGATTTTGGCAACGGTGGCGAAGTGGTGGAAGGAATGCGACCAAAAAAAGAAGCACTCTTCAGCGACCTCATCCGGGAACTCGACGGGGTCAGCGATATCCGGCGCTTTCGCATTTCTTCTATTGAACCAAATTTGTGCAGCGATGAAGTCATCGAGTTCGTAGCAGCCTCCCAGCGCTTCGTACCGCATTTCCATATGCCCCTGCAATCGGGCAGCGACAAGATATTGCGCCTCATGCGCCGCCGCTATGTGCGGGATCTCTATGCCAACCGCGTACAGCATATCAAAGCGCTCATGCCCCATGCCTGTATTGGCGCCGATGTCATCGTAGGTTTCCCTGGGGAAACCGAAGCGGATTTCATGGAAACGTTCCACTTCCTCAACGACCTCGAGGTATCTTACCTGCATGTGTTCACGTATTCGGAAAGGGCCAACACCCCGGCACCGGATATGGACGGTACCGTACCCGTGGAAGAACGCCGGCGGCGCAACGAAATGCTCAGCATCCTGAGCGAGAAAAAACGCCGCTATTTTTACGAACAACACGTCGGGCAAGAACGACCGGTACTGTTCGAAATGCACAAAGATCCCAACCTGATGTCCGGCTTCACCGATAACTACATTAAAATTGATGCCCCGTTTGAGGCTGATAGAATCAACACTATCTGTACCGTCCATCTCAAACAGGTCACGCGCAGCGGAAATATGGCGGCTGAAATCCTGTACGACGATCAGCCTTTGCCCTCTTTTGCCGTTTGAACCAGCAGTTCGTAAATTTTCTCTGCTGCGCTCTCCCAGGAAAATTTTCCCAACTGCTCCCGCCCCTTACCGACGAGGGTTCCCGCCATTCCCGGCTCTTCCCAGAGTATCCGCATCACATGGGCTATTTCTGCTTCCCTGCTCGGGTCGGCCAACAAGGCACCAGTACCTGCCACCTCGGGAATAGAGGATGTGTTCGAGGCCAAAACGGGCACCTCACAGGAAAATGCTTCTAAAACCGGTAGCCCAAAGCCTTCAAAAAGAGAAAAATAAGCCAATCCATAGGCGGCACCTAACAGATTGTGCAAGGCCTCCTCGGGTATATATCCCAAAAATCGGATGGCGTCCCGATAAGGGGATTGTTGCCAGGCTTCCTGTATGTCTCCGGTTTGCCAAGCCATACGCCCGCCAATCAGCAACTCCAACGGGGCATTGGTCTGCGCTTTGAACAGGGTAAATGCCCGGATTAAGCGGGGCAGGTTCTTGCGGGGATGGAGCGCCCCCAAATAAAAAAAGTAGGGTTTACCGCCTGAAAAGTGCTTGCGGACAGCCATTTTTTCCGCTTCCGAAAGGGGGCGAAACCCCCCGCGGGGCCCATTGGGCACTACAGTCAGCTTATTCGCAAACGCCGGATAGTGTGCAGCCACATCTTCCTTCACAAAATGGGAAATGACCGCAACAGCATCCGCCCGCTCCAGAAAACGCGGAATATGGCTCTGGTAATAGCGCAATACCCTCGGGGGCACTTGATCGGGATAGTGCAGGAACGCCAGATCGTGCAGCGTCATCAACGTCGGTACGCGGCTGCGCAAACTGAGGTAGCCATCCGGTGAAAAAAACACCTCCGCCCGAACTGCTTTCAATGCGAGCGGCAAGGCATACTCAAACCAAAGTTCCCAAAGCCAGGGGTGCCGGGCAGGAGGAGGCACGACTAAGGGAATGCAGTTTTTTGAAAAAACAAACTCTCGGGAATACGGACGGTCAAAGAGAAAATAGAACGTATCGCTGGGGTACATCTCCGCCATTGCCCGGCACAACTCATAGGTGTACCAGCCCATTCCTTCCAGTTTTCCCGATAATAAGAAACGGGTGTTGACGGCAATTCGCATAGGCGGTAGTCTAATCGTCGAGCATTTCTGTTTCCGGGTTGCCGAGGCTTCCCGCACTGAACGTTTGTCGAACAAAGGTACACCAGCGACATTCAGGCTTGCCACAACCGGAATAAAAATCTTTGGCCTGTATGCGCTGGTAGGTCTGAGCGATGAGTTCCCGCATGTGTTGCCCGTCTTCCGGTTCAAAATCCAGGCGTAACCGGCGGTACTGGCCCTGTCGGTCCGGCTCTATAAACTGGATTTCGCCAAAGGTGACCTGTCGGGAAGAGCGGTCGAGATTTTCGAATAAAAGTTTGTAAAAGCTGAGTTGCCGCCAATAGATTCCCCCCCCCGGCTTCTTGTCGGAGGGCCGCGACAAGCCTCCCTCATCTACCCGGCCAGTCTTGTAATCAATGATACCGACGGACAATCCCGGGTGGTATTCTATTTTGTCAATCGTGCCCGTCACGGGTACGCCGTCAATTTCCACCTTTCGGATGGTGTATTCTACATGTACTTCTTTGTGGCCTTCCTCTACCTGTTGGGCGTACAGGCCACGCAGGTAGTGTTTGCCCTGGCTCAGATATTTATCAAATGATTGGGCATAAAAACGGCCTTTTTTACGCAACATTTCGCGCTCAAAAAACTGTAAAAAGTCTGTCTCAGGGGGGAAAGCCTTGGCGGGCTGGATACCTGCAAACAGTTTTTGCATGGCAACATGCATGGCGGTACCATAAACCGCCTGCTCACTGCTCAGGGCGGGTACCTGCAGGATATACTCGAAATAAAAGCCGAGCGGACAGTTCAGAAAAGCGTTTAAGGAGGATACGCTCAGGCTGAACCGGGCCAGGCGCTCTTCTACAAAAGTCTGCTCCTGGGCAAGTATTACCGGGGCCTGCGCGAGCTGCAACAGGTCGATCTGGGTTTGCAACACGGAATCATTAGCGACAGGAGGCTCCTGTATCGCCATTTGTGGGCATCCTTCCTGCAACTCGTCTATGAACCGGGCACGGGCTAATTCCTTTTGTTTTTCATCGGTTTTGGCAAAAGAAATGTGGAGAAAAGACTTAGCGCGCGTCATCGCCACATAAAACAGCCGCCGCCGAGCCTCCAGGGCGTCTTCTTCCCCCGATTGCAGCAGGTTGCCCGGCAGGGGGAACTGCCCGTTGGCACTTTGGTTTCTGGGTTCCCAGTAGTCTTTTACGGCATCTATGAGGAATACGCGGTCAAATTCCAGCCCTTTGGCGCTATGCGCCGTCAGAAACTGTACGCCCCCTTCTTCCCCGATCGTTTGGTTCAAGGGCAGGGGAACCCGGTTTTCCTGCATCCGGTTGAGGATGGTCAGCAAATCCGGGAGGCGCAGCCAGGGGTTGCGCTCGTTTTCTCCGCGCACAAACTGGAGGAAAGCATGTAAAATCTGGATGCTTTCCTGTTTGTTTCCCGACTGCAAGACATAGTACAGCAAACCACTTCGGTTGATGGCCAGCTCCACCAACTCGGGCAGCAAGAGGTTGCCTTCTGCCGCGATCAATTCTTCCAAAGCCACTGCCACCTGCCGGAACGCGTCGGCGGACGAGTCCGGCATGGCCGGTACCACTCTTTGTGGATCATACAGCGTTTCCCGCCAGGAGGAGCCTTTTTCCCCGGATTCGTCGGATAAGGACAGGCTCATGGCCGCCAGATAGCGGGGAGAGAGCCCCCAGTAGCGAAAATGCAGGATGCGGAACAGCAGGCGCTCGGCACTGTGCGCTTCTATCTGCTCCCGGTGCAGGTATTCCAGCAATTGCAGAAGCTGCTGCATCAAGGGGGTCTCCAGGATATTGATGCTTCGCTTACTCAGGTAGGGTATGCCCTTTTTTTGAAAAAGCAGGAGCAAATCCCTCGATTGGCGGTGCTGCGCGTAGATGACTGCAATATCCGAAGGGCGCACGTTTTGAGCCAGCATATCTTCTATTTGCCGAAAGATGTGCGCCGTTTCGTGTAGGCGGGAAGCATATTCCGACAGAAACGGGAACTGTCGGGCACCCTCGTGGCGGGGGTTGGCGGCATGCAGTCTTTTCTCAAAAGAGAAAATATCGCTGCGGCTGCTAATGCGCAGGGTGTTGTTTTGTACCAGCGCCGTAGCAGCGTCCAGAATAGGCTGGGTAGAACGGTAATTTTCCTGTAAGGTCACGACCTCCAGTGAAGCCTCATAGCGCGCGATAAAGTCGGTCAGGTTTTGTAACCTTGCGCCCTGAAACTCATAGATGGACTGGTCATCGTCGCCTACAATAAATACGTTCGGGTTATCCCAGTAGGAAATGAGCTGGAGCAGAATATCGTTCTGCGCACTATTGGTATCCTGGTATTCATCTACCAGGACAAACTGGTAGCGCTCCTGGTAATTGCGCAACAGGAAGGGATGGGTAGCAAACGCTTTCCATACCCAAAGGATCATATCGTCGTAGTCGTAGCGACCTGCCCGCCTTTTTTCCTGCTCGTACAAAGGATACAGCGCCACAGCGGCTCGCAGGCGGTCCATACGTTCCTGCTCTTGCCGGACACGGGCTTCCCGGACCGTGCCCTTGGGACCCCTGGAGGTATTGACTTTATACACAAAATCCGGGTGCTCGGGCAAACTCCGCAGCCAGGTATCTATTCGCTCCAGCACCAGCTCTCGGGTCCAGTTTTCCTTGTTCATCAACTGAAAAAGACGCGCCAGGTGGCCTTCGTAAAAATACGGACTGACTTGCGAGCGGTACAGCGGATGGCCCGGCTGAAGTTGATCTATCAATCGCCGAATCAAATCTACGCGTTCCAAATCGCCCAGAGGCTCCATATCCTGCCGACCGAACAAAGCCAGGTTGCTCTGGATGACATGGTTGCAAAAGGCATGGAAAGTAAAGAGGTGTACCCGGTGCGCCGCAGGCCCGATAAACTGAAGCAAGCGGTTGCGCATGGCAATCACCCCGGCATCCGTAAAAGTCAAGCAAAGAATATTTTCCGGAAGGGCATCCGTTTCTAATAATATTTGACCTATACGGGCAGCAAGCACATGGGTTTTGCCTGTTCCCGGGCCGGCCACTACGAGCATAGGGCCGTCTATATGCTGCACTGCCGTGTGCTGCGCTTCATTGAGCGTTTCCAGTTGCTGGAGGAAGAAAGCAGTGTGCGTTAACCGCTGGTCGCCGGGATGAGCCATGAGCACACGAGTTAATGATCATCAAAGCGCAGAGAGAAGCGCTGGGACAACTCTTTGACCAAGGGATTTTTTTCGAAGAGCTTGAGCAACTTATCGCTGTTGGACAAAGGCTTTGCTGCTTTGGACAAATCGGTCGGCGTCGGTTTCTGCACTTCGATATGCAGGGCTAATCGGGGCCGTGCGAACACTTCCCGCAAAGACTCGATCAAGCCGCGCTCTGCGCGAAGGGTATTCTCTACCAACGCAGAGGATACGGTTGCTGTCACCGTTTCTTCGCTGAGCTGGATAGGGATATCTTTCAGCAGTGTATGCACCGTTTCCTGTCCGGACCCTTCTACGTAGTTGTCCCAGGCAGTCCGAACATGCGCAAGGGTGAGCGGCAGCAACCCGGCAACCGGAGTAGTGGGCTGCGCATGGGCGATAGGCATACCTTCGGTCTGCATGCGATCCAGGCGGGGAGTAGCAACCAAATGGCTGGAGGACTTCCAGGAGGCGCTGCCAGAAGGCGATTGAGCCGGTTTGGGCACCGCAACTTCCTGTGGGGCAACCTCCGCTTTCTCTTTTTTCTGTACAGCGGAGGGCGGGGGAGAGGGCGACGAAGCCTCTACGGGCCGTTCAGGATTTTTTTTTTCCGGCTCTACAACTCCTCGGGCATTCTCCATAGTACTTTGGATATAGGCCATTTTGAGAAGGTATAACTCCACATGCAGCCGCTTATTACGGGCCATTTTGAAATGGATATCGCAATCGTTGGCCAGGTTGAGCGCGGTCAGGAGAAAAAAGTGCGGTGCCAGCAATGCCTGCGACAAATAGCGCTCGCGCAACCCGGCCCCTACCTCGAGCAGGGTCAAGGTCTCCGGGTCTTTACAAACCAACAGATTGCGCAGGTGCTCGGCGAGGCCGTTCATGAACAAATCCTCATCAAAACCCTTGTTGACGACCTCATCGAACAAGAGCAGAGCCTGGCTCAGGTCTTCTGACAGAAAGGCATCTACCAAACGAAAGTAATAATCGTAGTCCAGGACGTTCAGATTCTCAATGACCTGTTGATAGGTCACCGTTTTTCCCGCGCCTGCCACCATGCGGTCGAAGATGGAAAGCGCATCGCGCAGCGCACCATCTGCTTTTTGTGCGATCACATGCAGCGCTTCCGGCTCGGCAGAAATCCCTTCCCGGGCGCAGATACCCTCTAATTGAGCTGCTATTTCCGGGATCTGTATGCGCTTGAAATCAAATATCTGGCAGCGCGATAGGATGGTCGGCAGGATTTTATGCTTTTCCGTGGTCGCCAGGATGAAAATGGCGTAGGGCGGCGGTTCTTCCAGCGTTTTCAGGAATGCGTTAAAGGCCGCCTGGGAAAGCATGTGTACCTCATCAATAATGAAGATTTTATATTTGCCCTGCTGGGGCTGAAAACGCACCTGGTCAATCAGGGTACGAATATTTTCCACGCTGTTGTTCGAGGCTGCGTCGAGCTCGATGATGTTGAACGAGGCGTTTTCATTGAAGGCATTACACGAAGGGCAGGTATTACAGGGCTCGAATTCCGCACCGCTGTTCTGACAGTTGAGCACCTTGGCCAATATCCGGGCACAGGTGGTCTTGCCTACTCCCCGGGGGCCGCAGAAAAGGAAAGCCTGTGCCAGATGATCGCTGCGCAGGGCATTCTTCAGCGTCGTGGTAATATGCTCCTGCCCTGCTACGTCCTCGAAGCGCGCAGGCCGGTATTTTCGTGCGGAAACAACAAAACTGCTCAATGGTCGGTCAAAATTTAAACCCAAAGTTAGTAAAATCCCCCAGAGTACGCTACAATATTAGACTTGTTGTGAGGGATCAGCGAGGTGGGAAAAAAGAGTCATTTTCTTTCCACGCGAAGGCTTTTTGTGGGAGTATAGCCTAGCTATATGACCACAAAAAGGCGCAGTGTGGGAAGAAAAGGGCCTTTTTGACCCCTTGATGATCCCTCGCAACAAGTCTATTAGACTTGTTGTGAGGGATCGGCGGAGGGTGGAAAGAAAACCACTCTTCTTTTTACCTCGTTTATCCCTCGCAAAAAGTCTGCTCAACTATACCATCGGCAACTTGTTGCCTATCTTTAAACACTGCAAATCACATAAGCTATGCGCATTGCTCTTGCACAAATCAACATACATGTGGGCAATTTTTCAGGCAACCTGGAAAAAATGCTGCATTATGTGGCTGAAGCTAAAAAGGGAGGAGCCGACCTCATTTGTTTCCCCGAACTGAGCACCTGCGGCTATCCACCTCGCGATTTCCTGGAATTTGACGATTTTATCCGCTCTGCAGACGACTGCATCCTCGCACTGGCGAAAGCGGCACAAGGAATTGCGATTATTGCCGGCTCCCCTACCCGAAACCCGGAAAAGGAAGGCAAGGATCTCTTCAACTCTGCCTACTTTCTCGCAGACGGTGCCATTTGTCAGGTGCAACACAAAGCCCTGTTGCCCACCTATGATGTGTTCGATGAATACCGCTACTTCGAGCCGGCCCGGGAATTCCATCCGATCGATTTTATGGGAAAGCGAATCGCCCTCACAGTATGCGAAGATATCTGGAACGTAGGCAATGAAAATCCCCTGTACACCATTTGTCCCATGGACGAATTGAGCAAAGAAAGCCCCGACCTCATGGTCAACATCTCCGCTTCGCCTTTCGCCTACGACCACGGGGATGAACGCATACATGTCATCCGCGCCAATGTGGAACGCTATGGGCTTCCTGTTTTTTATGTCAACCATATCGGTGCGCAGACAGAACTGATCTTCGAAGGCGGATCCCTCGTCATTTCCCCCAACGGACAAGTATTCGATGAAATGCCCTACTTTGAAGAATGTCTTCGGATATACGACCTCGACGAGGTATCTGCGGGTGGGCGGCAAGTAGCGCTCCCGAAAGAAAAGTACCCGCTGATTCACGATGCCCTCCTCCTGGGTTTGCGCGATTACTTCGGAAAACTCGGGCTAAAGAAAGCCATTCTCGGGCTTTCCGGAGGCATAGATTCTGCAGTGACCCTGGTGCTGGCTGTCCGTGCGCTGGGGCGAGACAACGTCCGCGTGCTGCTCATGCCTTCGCAGTATTCCTCCGACCATTCTGTCAACGATGCCCAAAAACTGGCGGAAAACCTGGGGATAGCGTACGATATCGTACCTATCGAACAGGTGTACCGGGCTTATGAAAGCCTGCTACAGCCCCATTTCCAAGGCATGCCTTTTAATATCGCCGAAGAAAATATCCAGGCGCGTATCCGCGGCATGCTCTTGATGGCCTTTTCTAATAAATTTGGCCACATACTCCTCAATACCAGCAATAAAAGCGAAATGGCCGTAGGCTATGGAACCCTTTACGGCGATATGTGCGGCGGGCTCTGCGTCATTGGCGATGTCTATAAAACAGAGGTATATGCCCTGGCGGAACACATCAACCGGGAGACTGAGATTATCCCTCAAAATATTTTACAGAAAGCGCCTTCTGCCGAGCTGCGCCCCAATCAAAAAGACAGCGACAGTCTTCCGGAGTATTCGGTTTTAGACCAAATCCTCTACCAGTATATAGAAAAAAAACAGGGCCCCCGCGAAATCATCGCGCAAGGCTACGACGAGGCACTGGTTAGACGCGTACTCAGATTGGTCAATACCAACGAGTTCAAACGGCATCAAACCGCGCCTATCCTGCGCGTATCGCCCAAGGCTTTCGGGATGGGCCGCCGCATGCCCATTGAAGGCAAGTATCTGAGCTGATAAAAAATAACCTGTGCTTAATAGACTTGTTGCGAGGGGATCATCGAAGGGTCAGAAAGGCCCTTTTTCGCCCACACTGTGCCTTTTTT
>CAZSMU010000092.1:0-14510 GCA_964607915.1 uncultured Haliscomenobacter sp. | reverse complement strand
TCCACACGAAGGCTTTTTGAGGGAGTATAGCGGCGCTATATGACCGAAAAAAGGCTTCGTGTGGGCGAAAAAGGGCCTTTTTGACCCCTTGATGATCCCCCGCGCAACAAGTCTACTAATTTGACTATCCTCATGCGTATCGCCGCCTACCGAAAAGCACACTTCAATGCTGCCCACCGCCTGCACAACCCGGCCTGGCCGGACGAAAAAAACCGCGAGGTGTTCGGCCTGTGCAACAATCCCAACTACCACGGGCACAACTACGAACTCGAGGTGAAAGTAGTGGGCGAGGTGGATCCGGAAACCGGCTACCTCATTGACCTTAAAGAACTTTCCGATTTAATCCGCGAAGAGATAGAACAGCGGTTCGATCACAAGAACCTGAACCTGGATACCGAGGAGTTTCGCCACGTGAACCCGACCGCAGAACACATCTGCTACGTGATATGGCAAATCCTTCGCGCTCGTCTTGCACCGCGTTATGAATTGAGCGTACGCCTGTACGAAACCCCCCGCAATTACGTGGAGTACCCGGCATGATGGGGGCTATTAGGACCGGACGCTCCGTTTGATGATGCGTATGGTGCGGACAATGCTCTTGTTTTTGTTGACTAAAGCGAGGAAATAAACACCATCCACTACATTGTACAAAGAGTAGCGCTGTCCGTATTCAGCAAGATACGTCTTGACGGGCAAGCCCAACTGGTTGTAGAGCACCAGTTGCTCAATGCCCTCTATTGAGTTCAACATGAAAAAATCGCTTGCCGGATTGGGGAAGACCTGAACACTTCCCGGCTGCCATTCTTTTGCACTCGTGACCAGGCTCTGCACGTTTACTTCAAAGTTCATGGAGGCCAGTATGCTGTCGGGTTTTTGTGTGGAGGAAAAGCGGATGGCAAACTTGCCCGTACCGGCGGTTTGGTTGGGCAGGACGTGGAAAATAAAATCCGCTTTTTTGTTGGGCAGCAACACAAAGGGTGCGTTAAGCCCCAGGTTTGGGTCCACGTTGCTGCTGACGATGGGTAGGTAGCACTCGACTCCGTCACAAACCTGCGTCTGCCAGCCACCGGGTTGCGATACCTCCCTGCGTTGCCACTTTAGCCGAATGGTGTCGTTGCTGACGTTGCGGACACTGGCGTACAGCTCCAGGTTGAGCAGCGGGTCGGCGAGGTTTACTTTGAAGGTTTGCTTTACATCGCCGGGCTCTATCCGGAGCGATTGCGCCGACGCGAAGGCTAAGGGCGAGAAAGCAAGAAAAAAGTGTATGATTTGTTTCATGTAGCGTGAATGGTTTTGAGACGGGCAAATAGCCACTTTCATAAAAAAGACGATTTTTTTAAAAAAATGTTGGTCTTCTTTATGTTAAATTTATCAGAGGCTGCTAAAACTGGCATGCAAGGGACTTTATGATGGGGGCAATCCGCGGAACTGCCGCAGCAATTTTCCTACGGCCTTCCGCTCTACCCACGTGACGACACCGCAAAACAAGAGCAATACCAGCGTGTTGGCAGCGAGCTTCAGGATAAGAGATTCACCGAGCCATCGTCCGTTGAGTTGCCCCAGGGCATACGCACCGAGGGCTATCAGAAGATATAGCGACATACGCCCAATCGGGTAATCAATGGGGTAGTACTTTTGCCCCGTCCAGTAGCAGACGATAATCATGAAGGCATAGCAGGCAAGTGCCGCCCACGCCGGGCCATAATATCCAATGTGGGGGATGAGGAGTATGTTGAGCACGACGGTAATGGCTGCCCCGCCCAGGGCAATGTAGCCCCCGACCGGGGTTTTGTCGGCCAGTTTGAACCAAATGGAGAAATTGTAAAAAATACCCAAAAACAGGTAAGCGATGAGCAAGATGGGTACGATGCCTACCGCTGCTCTGTAGTTGGGGCCAATAAGTACGGCTATGACGTCCATGTACAGCATGATTCCTGTAAACGCCAGGCAACCTACCAGGGTAAACGCCTGGGCGACCTGTGCGTAAATAGCCCTGGAATCTTCTCGTTGGGCGTGCCGAAAGAAAAAAGGTTCTGCGGCATAGTTGAAGGCTTGCGTGAACAAGGTCATCAGGATGGGTATTTTCGCCGCCGCCCCAAACAGGCCCAACTGCACGAGCTTGTCCTGCAAAGAACCTGGGGTGAAGTATTTGAGCATGGGATTCCCGATAAATTGGTTGATGGCCCCGGCAAAAGCAGCAATGACCAGAGGCCCAGCGTATGCGAGCATAGTTTTCAGGAGCGGGATGTCCAGTTTCCAGTGCATGCGGAATAAAAGCGGCAGTAGGAGCAAAAAACTTCCCGCACTGGCAATCAAATTGGCCAAAAACACATACATGACTCGATTAGAGGGCTCGTAGAGCACATCGGCAACCTTCCAGCCGTGCCGGGAGAGCAGAGGGCATATTTCCAAAAAGAAAAAGATGAAAAAAATGTTGATGAGGATGTTGGCGACTCGAATAAACGCAAATTTCACCGGGCGATTCTCCAGGCGAAGGCGGGCAAAGGGAATCGCAGAGACCGCGTCAAAAGCCAGGATGAGGGTAAAGAGGATGATGTATTCGGGATGCTCCGGGTAGTCCATCCAACGGGAAATAGGCCCCGAAAAGCCTGTAAACAGAGCGGAAAAAAATACACTGGATACAACGATGGCTATAGAGGCCGTGGAAAACGTGCGCTCTGCATCTTCTTTCCGGCTTCCGTACCGAAAAAAAGTCGTTTCCATGCGGTAGGTGAAAAATACCATCAACAGGGCGATGTACGCATATAGTTCGGTCACAACCCCATATTCTGCCCGGTTGGTGAACTCGCGCGTGAGATAGGGCGTGAGGATGACGTAATTCAACAAGCGGCCCAGGATACTGCTGAGCCCGTACACGACCGTCTCCCCGGCCAATTTTTTCAACAAAGACATAGCTTTTTTTATGGTATTTGGACATAAGACTTGCTGCAGGGGTCAAGGAGAAGGGGAAAAGAGTTATTTTCTATCTTTTGGAGGAAGATAGAAAAAAGGCGCAGCATGGGCAAAAAGAGCCTTTCTGACCCCTTGGCTGGCCCCTGCAACGCGTCTATGACTTTGCCCGGGAACCCATTTGCAAAGGACGTTAATAAGATAGGGAATTCAAAGGATTTTTAATGCGCAAAGTTCCCTATTTTTGTTTCCTTAAAATCCATTGTATCCATGCTTGATATCCCTTTGCTCAAAAAGATATGTGAAACCCCCGGCGCACCGGGCTTCGAACAGCGAATCCGCGAACTGGTCATTCGGGAGGTACGGCCTTTTGTGGACGACCTTTCCATAGACAACATGGGCAACCTCATCGCGGTACGGCGGGGCACTGCGCCCAAGAGCGTCATGGTGGCCGCGCACCTGGATGAGATCGGGTTCATTGTTACCCATGTAGATGACGATGGCTTCCTGCGCTTTCATCCGCTGGGTGGCTTTGACCCCAAAACACTTACTTCCCAACGGGTAATCGTACATGGAAAAAAAGACCTCATAGGCGTGATGGGCTCCAAACCCATCCATCTTATGAAAGGGGAGGAGCGCAACAAAGCCGTGCCCATCGAAGATTATTTCATAGACCTGGGTATGCCGCGCAGCGAAGTACTGGAATGGGTGGGGCCGGGCTGCCCGGTCACGAGAGAGCGCGAGCTTATCGAAATGGGCCATTGCGTCAACAGCAAATCTTTGGACAACCGGGTTTCTGTGTATATACTCATCGAGGTTTTTCGAGCCCTTCAGGGCAAGGAACTGCCTTACGATGTGTACGGCGTATTTACCGTTCAGGAGGAAGTGGGCCTGCGCGGTGCGATTTCGGCGGCACACCGAATCAATCCGGATTTTGGATTTGGCCTCGACGTCACCATCGCGTTTGATGTGCCCGGTGCCCAGGCGCATGAAAGAGTGAGCGTGCTGGGAAAAGGAGCTGCCATAAAAGTGCTCGACGGCAGCGTCATCTCGGATTACCGGATGGTCAATTACCTCAAGCAGACCGGCGATGCTCACCAGATACCCTGGCAACTCGAAATCTTGCCCGCCGGTGGAACGGATACGGCAGGGGTACAGCGATACGGAAAAAACGGGGCTATCGCCGGGGCTATCTCCATACCTCTGCGCCATATCCATCAGACCATAGAAATGGCGCACAAAGGCGATATAGCTCATTGTATTGATCTGTTAGCGTCTGCACTGCTCGAACTCGACCAGTATGACTGGGGCTTTGGGCACGACATAGGTTGACGGCTGTTGCGCACTCAAACTCCCCCCGATTATGTTGATACACTCCAAACTACCCAATGTGGGTACCACGATTTTTACCGTGATGTCCGCCCTCGCAGAAGCACATGGCGCCGTTAACCTGGCCCAGGGGTTCCCCGATTTTTCCCCCTCCGAACGCCTCCTGGATCGGGTCGGCCATCACCTGCACAGCGGCCGAAACCAGTATGCCCACATGGCAGGGGTTCCGGTACTCCGGGAGCGCATCCGCGAAAAAATCCTGGGTCTGTACGGAGCGGAGTACGATGCTGCGCATGAAATTACGATAACGGCAGGAGCCACGCAAGCCCTGTTTACTGCCATCGCTGCATTGGTCCATCCCGGCGATGAAGTAATCGTCTTTGAGCCAGCCTACGATTCCTATCGCCCTGCAGTTGAGTTGGTCGGAGGAATCGTCAAAACGTATGAACTGGAATCCCCCGATTTCAGGCCAGACTGGGACCGCTTCAAACGCCTTATCTCGTCGCGCACGAAAATGGTAATTGTCAATACGCCGCACAATCCTACGGGCTCCACCTTCAAGGAAGAAGATATGGAAAACCTGGAGCGGCTTTTGCGGGATACCCCCATCCTGGTGCTGAGCGACGAAGTGTATGAGCACCTGGTCTATGACGGGCAGGCACACCAGAGCGTAGCGCGTTTCCCGGGCCTCCGGGAGCGCTCGCTGGCCGTATTCTCTTTTGGCAAAACGTTCCACTGTACCGGCTGGAAAATCGGGTATTGCGTCGCTCCCGCTGCGATGATGGCAGAGTTTCGCAAAGTGCATCAGTTCAATGTGTTTTGCGTAAATACGCCCATGCAGTTCGCATTGGCTGATTTCATGGAAGACCCCCACGAGTACCTGGGCGTCGGATTGTTTTACCACCAAAAGAGAGATCTGTTCCTCGATGCGCTGGAGGATTCTCCTTTTCGACCCCTACCGTGTGCGGGCACGTACTTTCAGCTTTGTGATTACAGCGCCATCAGCGGGGAAGCCGATGTCGTGTTTGCCCGGCGTATGACGGAAGAATATGGCGTAGCAGCTATCCCCGTCTCCGTATTCTACCAAAGCCGAAAGGACGAGCGCCTGGTACGCCTCTGCTTTGCAAAAACGGAAGAAACACTGGTACGCGCAGGCGAATTGCTCAAAAAAATACCCCGTGCCATAGGATAGGCGGGCTCAACGTTACCCACTATGATGGATTTGAATTACAAAGTCATGGGCCAGGGAGCGCCCCTGATCGTCTTGCACGGCCTCTTCGGTACGCTGGACAACTGGCAAACCCTTGGAAAACAACTGGCAGAAGCTTATACGGTTTTCCTGGTAGATCAGCGCAACCACGGGCGTTCTCCGCACCTGCCGCACCATGACTATCCTTCCATGTCGGAAGACTTGCACCGCTTTATGGAGCAACAGGGTATCTACCAGTCCAACTTGCTGGGACATTCCATGGGGGGGAAGACGGCCATGGAATTTGCCCTGGAATATCCCGACCAGGTGGATAAACTCATCGTAGTGGACATCGCCCCCAAAGTATATCCGGGCGGGCATGATCGGATTTTTGAAGCCTTGCTGGCCATTGACCTGAAGGCCCTCTCCAGCCGACAGGCAGCGGAGGAAATTTTGCGGGGTTTTATTCAGGAAGACGGGGTTGTACAGTTTTTATTGAAAAACCTGTCCCGCACCAAAGAAGGTGGGTTTGAATGGAAAATGAACCTCCCGGTCTTATATCGCTGCTACTCCGAAATACTGTCTCCGCCCCAAGCGCAGGGCTATTTCAGCGGGGAAACACTGTTCATTCGAGGCGGCAAATCGGATTATGTGCTGGATTCAGATCTTCCCGCCATACGGGCGTACTTCCCCAATTACCAACTAAAAACCATCCCTCAGGCGGGCCATTGGGTGCACGCCGATGCTCCCGGGGAGTTGCTGAAGCTGGTGATAGACTTCCTGGGAGGCTGAGGCTGCCTTTGGCGTATTTTTTTCCTATCTTTGCGGCCAAAATGAATCGTTCGATATGAATCCAACGCTGAAAATATACAACAGCCTGAGTAGGGAAAAGGAAGTTTTCGAGCCCCTGAACCCAGGTCTGGTAGGTATGTACGTCTGTGGACCTACCGTGTACAACGATGTACACCTCGGCAACTGCCGCACCTTTGTAAGCTTCGATGTCATCTATCGGTATTTGCTGCACCTGGGCTACCGGGTGCGCTATGTGCGAAACATAACGGATGTAGGCCACTTACTGGATGATGGCGAAGACCGCATGCTCAAAGGGGCCCGTCTCGAGCAGTTGGAGCCTATGGAAATCGCTCAGAAATACTACAATGGCTTCCACGATATGATGCGTATCCTGAATACGCTCCCTCCCAGCATCGAGCCCCGTGCAACGGGCCACGTGCCGGAACAAATCGAAATGGTAGAGGATATCCTGAAAAATGGCTTTGCATACGAAAGCAATGGGTCGGTGTATTTCGATACGATAAAATTCATTGAGGAAAAAGGTATTTACGGGAACCTTTCCGGTCGGAAGATAGATGAACTGATAGCCGAATCACGTGAAAACCTAAAAAAACAAGATGAAAAGCGCCATCCGGCTGACTTTGCTATCTGGATGAAGGCCTCGCCCGAGCATATCATGCGTTGGCGCTCCCCCTGGGGGGAGGGCTTCCCGGGCTGGCACCTGGAGTGCTCGGCTATGAGCACGAAATACCTGGGCCTGGATTTTGACATCCACGGCGGGGGCAACGACCTCAAGTTCCCGCACCACGAAAACGAAATCGCACAAAATGTGGGAGCTTGCGCACATACAGGCGCCCGCTATTGGCTACACGCCAACATGCTGCTGCTCAATGGAAAAAAAATGTCCAAAAGCGACGGTAATACGATTGCCCCGCATCAGTTGTTCAGTGGCGACAGTCCGCATGTGAGCAAAGGGTACAGCCCTATGGTGCTGCGTTTTTTCATGCTTCAGACGCACTATCGGAGTACCCTCGACCTCACCGACGACGCCCTGCAGGCAGCAGAGAAAGGATATCGGCGCCTGCTGGAAGCAAATCAGGTGCTGCAAGGCTTACATTGCCCCGAAGAGGGTATCCCCGGAGCGCTCGATGCGGAGCTGCGCATGCTCATGCAGCAGGTAGGGGAGGAGATGAGCGACGACTTCAATACGCCAAAAGCGCTGGCGCGCCTGTTCGAAATCGTACCTAAAATCAATGGCCTGAAAGACGGCCGTCTCTCCTATGAGGGACTCGGCAAAGCCACACTTGAAGAGCTGAAAGTGGTTTTTCAGTCCTATCTTTTTGACGTAATGGGCCTGAGCGACGAGATGCAGGGTGGAGGCAGTAAGGATGTGGATACCCTCGAAGGACTCATGCAGCTCATCATCGAAATGCGTCAGGATGCACGCGTGCGCAAAGACTGGGGCACCTCCGATAAGATCCGCGATGTGCTCAAAGCGCTGGATATCCAATTGAAAGACAGCAAGGACGGCACTACCTGGGTGAGGGAGTAAACACATCCTGACGCCCCTGGAAAAAATCTTTACGGCGCGCTGAGCAGGGATTTGTAGCGCGTGGGGTCCTTCAGTACCGAAATAGCCTCTGCGATTTCTTTGTCTCGGGCCAAACCGATTTGGATGCGCCCGGCCTGGTAGTAATAGCGCCCGGCGATCTCCTTTTCCAATAGCTTGACGATTAGGTCCTGGTTTTTTCGGATAGACGCGAATTGGGCTTCCGACAAGCTTTTTTCGAGTGCATCGAGTTGGGCTTGGAGCGAATATCCCTCCGTTTTGGATCGGTCGCGCAATTGGGTGAGCAAGGTTTCACTCTCCGTCCGGAGGGTGAATTTCTGGCGCGATAAATAGGACATGAAGTCTTCGAAGTCTTTGTATTGATACGACTCCACTGGGCCTATGGAGGGCTTGTCTTTACAATACGCTGTGACATAGTTCAACACAATCCCCTGGTCGAGCAGGGCCCGCACTTCGGGAATGCTTTCCGCCTGGGCCACGAGAATGTCGGGACTGACGCCCCCCCCATCGTAAACGGGGCGTCCGTTGCGGGTTTTGAACAGGGCGCGGCGCTCTTTGGGGATATCCACCGGCTCGCCATTCTTATATTCGACACTTTGGATACAGCGCCCGCTGGGGATATAGTATTTGGCCGTCGTCAGCTTGAGCCGGGCGTTGTACCCGACCTCCAGGGTGTTCTGTACGAGCCCTTTTCCGTACGAGCGCTGCCCGATGAGGATTCCGCGGTCGTAATCCTGGATGACCCCGCTGACGATTTCAGAAGCTGAGGCCGATTTTTTGTCAATGAGGACGGCCAACGGCAAGTCGGTATCTATAGCCTCCCCGCTGGTGCGGTAGCCGCGGTCCTGTTCGCGTATCTTGCCCTTGGTCGTGACGACAAGTTGGTTTTGGGGTATAAATACGTTACAGACATTGATGGCCTCGGTGAGCAATCCGCCTCCGTTGCCGCGAAGATCGAGAACGACCCCTTTGAGGTTGGGATTCTTGATGCGCAGGTCGCGGAACGCATTGGCTACGTTGCGTCCCGCAGCAGCTGTGAAAACCGTCAAAGACACATACGCGATATCCCCATCCAGCAAAGTGGAATAGGGAACATTCGGAGCCTCCTGGTCGTCGCGCTCAAGGGAAATGCGTTGGTCTTTTTCGGCTCCGGGGCGCCGCAGGGAAATTTCTACAGAAGTGCCGGCGATACCGCGAAGAAGATAATCCACTTCTTCTGCGCTTCGGCCCTGAACGGTCTTGCTGTCCACTGCCGTAATTTCATCCCCAATCTTTACGCCCGATTTGTCGGCTGCCATACCTTTAAAGACATCCGTGACCAGGACTTTTTTGTCCACGACGCTGAAACTGAGGCCCACCCCGCTCGAATTTCCTTCCTGCAGGATGCGGGAGCGCTCGATTTCAGATTCCGCCCAATAGTTGGTGAAGGGGTCGAGTGAACTGACCATAGCCTCTAATCCGGTGCGCATCAGTACGCCGGGGTCAATCTCGTCCACATATCCTTTATTGAGTTCCCGGTAGAGGTTGGCAAATATTTCCAGGTTCTTGGTGATCTCGAACTCCCGGTTGGAGGGGGTAGCAGAGAAGGCCAGGCTCAGAGCAACTCCAGCCAGGAGCAGAAGCGTTGTGGTTTTTTGACGGAACATAGTCGTATGCTATTTAATGGGCTTGTCGTGAGAAGTCTGAACGCTGCTTTTTTCTCCCTCGCTAGTCCCTCCCAACAGGTCTAATAACGCCGAAGGGTCGGTTCGGGTTGTGCAGAATCATTCCCATCCAATGACTGCGAGGATGGGGCGATGATCCGAAAATTCCGCTTTCCCAATACGGCAACTCAATACTTTTAGCCTGGGGTCTGCCAATACGACGTCGATACGGAGGCCGGGTATCGGACCGGCATAGGTGGTGCCCAGCCCCTTTCCCCTTACCCGGAAGGCGTCTTGCAGGTTTGCACCAATCTGGTGATAGACATACGATTGGGGGACATCGTTCAAGTCGCCGCACAAAACGACCGGATAGGGTGAACTGCGGATATGCCGGGCGATAACGGCAGCCTGTTCTTCCCGGATGCGCGCGGCCCGGCGGTAGCGGGAAAGCATGCCGCGAATATCCCGCCAGGTACTTTTCTCCCGTAGGCTGCCCTTCTCCACAACTCGTGCCGCTATGCCGGTGATACTGTTCGATTGCAGATGTACATTGTAGATACGAACGGTTTTTTCGCCATACCGGATGTCGGCAAATTGAAAACCGTACATTTTACTGAACATATGGGTGCTCGCGTTCAGGATAGGATTTTTGGAGAAAATAGCGAGTTCCCCGCCATTTTTCCGGACGTGGTGCACCATACCGGCTTTGCGGCAAAGTTCTGTTGTGTTGAATGCCGGGCCGTGGTCGTACTCCTGCATGCAAAGAATATCGGGTCGGTACCGGTCGAGACTGGATTTCCATTCTGGCGGTTCGATCATCTGTACGCTTTTGGCATGGTAAGGCTGGAACATGCGCACGTTGTACGACAGGATTCGGAGTTGGGAGTGGCCGTCCCCTTTCGGGTCCTGCCCGTGAAATCCTATCAGGCCTTGTAAATGGCCCCATCCGGCCAACAAGGTGAGCAGGGACAGGAGTGCCCATATCCGGCGTTTGCCCGGGAGCCAGTACAGGATGAAAAAGACGTTGATCAGAGCCAACCAGGGATAAAGCAGTCCCAGGAAGGCTAATGGCCAGTATGAAAAAGGGGAGACGTAAGATGCAGAATAAGCAGCAAAAGTCAGCCCGCTCACCCATATGTTCAGCAGTCGGAACAACGTTTAATTTTTGCTGGCATTAAACAAAAACTCCTTCTCTTCAGCGGTCAGGCTGTCATAGCCCGAGAGTTTTATTTTGTCGAGGATTTCATCCAATCGCTCCTGATGGCTCTTTTCGTCCGGTCCGGTCGGACCGGGCCTGGACTCCGAATGGGAAGAAGCAGTGCCTGAGCCCGCTCGGCCTGCCGCCTTGGGGCTGCGATACGCTACTTTGGGCTTGGGTCTCGGTTTTTCGTATCCGTGTACCTGTTCGTCCCACCAGGCTGAAAAGCGGGAAAAAAGGGTGCTGAGCGGTTTGGCCCAGTCGTGCCCGCGCTGCAGTTGTGCGATGTACAACCATCCGAAAAAGGCCCCGCCCAAATGGGCAAAGTGCCCTCCTGTATTGACGCTGTTCGCTATGCTGATCAGATCGAGGAATACCAGTACGGCTACAATATACTTCAGTTTGACGTCTCCGATGAACAAAAGGCGCATGATGTAATCAGGCGCTATGGCGCCTGCGGCGGTTACGAGCGCCATGACCGCAGCAGATGCCCCCAGGGCGTAGTTCCCGCCGTGGTGCAGGAGGTTGACCAGGGTGAAATACACGATGGCCCCGAACAGCCCGCCCATGAGGTAGAGGGGCAGGATGCGGTGGTTGCCAATAAAATCGCCTACAATGCGGCCAAACCAGTACAAAAACAGCATATTGGCCAGGATATGAAAAAAATCCAGGTGCAGGAACATGTGGCTGACGATGGTCCAGGGGCGGGTCAGAACCAGCCAGGGGTCGGCATTCAGGCTCAGGAATTCCACAATGGTTTCAAAGACCGGACTGCGTTGCCCGCCATTGGCAGCAAAAAGTATGATTTGCACTATGTTGATTAGTACAAACAATGCCGCGTTTATAATCACGAGACGGGAAATCATATTTCCGTAGTTGAACTCTTGTTTGACGTCTTGCCAGATAGATCCAATCATTTGCCCATTACATTATTAGGTTGCCTTACTACAGAAAACTCCACAGTGTATTATAGCCCCGCTACCAGCGCGGTTTATCGAATTTTCGCCAGTACACCAACAAGAACAAACCGAATACCGCCCCGCCAAGGTGGGCGAAATGTGCTACCCCCGGCATGATGTTTTGCAGCCCGAACACGAGCTCCGCAGCGGCGTAAAGTAGTACGAAATACTTGGCTTTCATGGCAATAGGAGGAAATAACATCTGGATGATGCTGTTGGGAAACGACATACCGTACCCTGCCAGAAGGCCAAATACCGCCCCGGAAGCCCCTAACATAGGGATATCTATCATCTCCTGGGGAATGGTCCCGTTTCCAAGTTCTATATACTGGACCAAGAGGTGCAGTATCAGTGCGCCAAAGCCGGTAAACAGGTAAAAAAACAAAAAGCGCTTGGGCCCCCATAGCGTTTCGAGCGGGGAGCCGAACATATACACCCCAAACATATTGAAAAACAGGTGCGACAAATTTCCGTGCATGAACATATGGGTGACCAACTGGTACGGCTGGAAAAAGGAAGAGGTGGGAAAATACACAGCCAGGCTCATCCTGACGCCCTCTCCGAGCAGTTTGGTTCCAAAAAACATCAATATGTTGATAATCAAAAGATTTTTGACGACGTCGGTAGCTCTAAACATAAATCGTGGTTATTTGGAGAATTGTTTATCCAGGTCTTCCAGGGTATATGTAATGAAACATTTACGGCCAAAAGGGCTATTGTAGGGCATCTCACAAGCGAAGAGGCGATCGATGATATCCTGCATCTCTTCTTCTTGAAGGGTTTGTCCGCGTTTTATAGAAGCGCTGCGCGCCATGGCGCGCGCCAGGTTTTTGTGTTGCCCCAGGTCCAGGTCGAGGCCTTCTTTGTATTGTGCCAGCAGATGTTCGAGCAGCTTGAGCTCGTCTTGCTGCCGGCCTGCAAGTTCGGCCGGTGCGCCGTGGACGACGAAGGTGTTTTGTCCAAACTCCTGGACGTCAAAGCCAAGGGTATTGATTTGGGGCAGGATTTCCAGGAGTATCAGGCTGTCCTGTACCGATAGGTTCAAGGTTTTGGGGAAGAGTTGTCGCTGAACGGCTGCCTCGCCTTCCCGTACCATTTTCAGATAGTGCTCATATAGTATGCGCTCGTGGGCGGCCTGTTGGTCGATGAGGACAAATCCCGATTTAATCTGGCTGAGGATGAGGCTTCCGTGGATTTGGGTAGGGGCTTTATGCGCCCGGTTCAGATGGTCGGTATCCTCTGTGGGTGCCGGCTGATTCCAGTCGCTGGATAAGATGACTTTATCGTTTTGGCGGGAGCTGTCCGTTGGGTCCTCGAGGTCGGCATACAATTTCTCCCACGCTTCCAGGTTGTCCCTGGACCGGGCCGAAGGGTTGGGAGAAGAAGGCGGCCAGGGAGACCCGGAGTCCGGAAAAGGACCACCGGCTACGCGATTGCCCTCGGAAAAGGGACTTGCGATAGACGGCAGGTTAAAGGTGTTTTCTTGCTCAAAATCCAGAGCTGGCATGATGCCGTATTTGCCCAGGGCGTGTCGGACGGCGACTCTTAAATAATTGTAAATCAAACGCTCATCATCAAATTTGATCTCCTGCTTCGTAGGGTGTACGTTGACGTCAATGCGGGAGGGGTCTATCTCTATGAAGATGATGTACAAAGGATAACTCTCCTTGGGCAGCAGGTCCTCGTAGGCACTCATGATCGCATGGTTGAGGTAATTGCTGCGTACAAAGCGGTTATTGACAAAGAACATTTGCTCCCCCCGGCTTTTTTTGGCAAACTCGGCTTTCCCGATGAAGCCTTTTATCCGGGCTACATCGGTCTCTTCCTCCACCGGTACAAGGCGCTTGTTGGTTTGTGTGCCGAATACGCCGATCAGGCGCTGGCGCAAATTGCCGGTAGTCAAATGATACAACTCCACCTCGTTGTGCTGAACGACAAACTGGATGTCCGGGTTGGCAATGGCGATGCGCTGGAACTCGTCTTGCAGGTTGCGCAACTCTACCGCATCGGATTTCAGAAAACTTCGCCGCGCCGGCACATTGTAAAAGAGGTTCTTTACCGCAATGCTGGTGCCCGCGGCAGACTGGCAGGGCTCCTGGGTTTTTACCCGGGAATCTTCTACTACGATACGGGTGCCCAACTCGTCGGCATGCAGGCGGGTGCGCATTTCTACCTGGGCTACGGCAGCGATAGAGGCCAGCGCTTCGCCCCGGAAACCCATGGTGCGGATGGCAAACAAATCCTGGGCCTGGCGGATTTTGGAAGTCGCGTGGCGTTCGAACGACATACGGGCATCGACCGGCGACATACCGCATCCATTATCAATGACTTGTATCAAAGTCCTGCCCGCATCCTTCAATAGAAGCCGGATACTGGTCGCACCGGCATCCACCGCGTTCTCCAGCAGTTCTTTGACGACAGAAGCAGGTCGCTGCACGACTTCGCCTGCGGCAATCTGATTGGCTATCGCGTCGGGTAGGAGCTGAATCACATCAGCCATAGTATTCGGTAGTTTTGTTTACATGCCCGACCCACTTTCCACCAGGTTTACAAGGCGGGGCAGGTAATGGTTGAGGATGTAATAGGTGGCGGCAATCAAAATACCTATGATGATCAACAACCGTATATTGGTCTGTATCGTGGCCGTGCGCATAGACTGATAATCCCGCGCACGGGATTGCCGAAGCCCCGCCCGTATGCGGTCGCGCATCCCTTCGACATCGCCTTGCCTGGCGTCTTCGATTCTGCGCAAGCGCTCGTTTAGTTCTTCTTTTTGCTGGTTCCAGTAGCGCGGCTTGTACTCGTACTTCCTGTGCTTGGGAACTTTGAACAACCGAATTAGTGCCATGTTATGAATAAGTCTATTAGACTTGTTGCGCGGGGTCAGCGAGGAGGGAAAAAAGAGTCATTTTTTGTCCAC
>CAZSMU010000091.1:4492-14563 GCA_964607915.1 uncultured Haliscomenobacter sp. | reverse complement strand
GCGAAAAAGGGCCTTTTTGACCCCTTGATGATTCCCCGCGCAACAAGTCTATTGTAAAAAAAATACCTTCCCCTCTTTATCGCAACTCAGCCATTACTCGATTCACCTAAAACACTTCGGACGTCATGCGCACCACCGTTCTTGTACTGATTCTGACCGTCGTAATCGTTCCGCTCGTTTCCTTTTACTACGGGACCCCGCTGAACCATCTACAATCGGATATCCTATCCACCATGGGTCTATCGGTAGGCATAGTGATTGCCTACTGCTTTATAGTGGGGGAGCTTTCCCGAAATAATTCACAGGTGGATAAGCTCTGGAGCATCGTTCCTGTATATTATGCCTGGCACATGACGATGCTGGGCGACTTCCACCCGCGCATGGTATTTATGAGCGTACTGGTAACGATTTGGGGAGTTCGCCTGACCTATAACTTTGCCCGCAGGGGGGCATATCAGTGGAAATTCTGGTCGGGAGAAGAAGATTACCGTTGGGGTATCCTCCGAAGCCGTCCTGGTTTTGACAAGCCCCTGGTTTGGATGGCATTCAATCTGTTCTTTATCTCTGCCTACCAAAACGTATTGATTTTTCTGTTTACCCTACCCATCCTGACGGCTTTGTACGACGATGCACCGACAGCGCTTACCCTTGCCGACTGGGTACTCGGTGGCTTGTACGTGGTTTGTGTGGCTGTGGAATTCATAGCCGACCAACAACAGTACGACTTCCAGACGGAAAAACACCGCCGTATCCGCGCAGGGGAGGACTTGGGTGAGTACGCACAGGGCTTTGTCTCCAAGGGGTTGTGGGGGATGGTTCGACATCCCAATTACGCTATGGAGCAGAGCATCTGGATACTCTTTTATGGATTCAGCATAGTGGCTACGGGCGATTGGGTCAACTGGTCCATGCCAGGTTGCCTGTTGCTGCTCATCTTGTTCAAGGGCAGCTCTGATTTTTCAGAAGAAATTTCGTCCGGGAAGTATCCGGCATACAAAGCCTACCAGGCCCAGGTACCCCGGTTTTTGCCTTTGGGCAGGTCTTTGGGTAAACAGTAGGGCCGGGAAGAAGGGGGTGCCCTCGTCCCGGCCTTCGCTGCCGGCAAAACCTGTTTTTAGGCCATCATAGGAACTTCCTTTAATAACTTGCCCTTAATTCTTGAAAAAATATCGCCCAAATGGGGGCCGGTGATGGTGAGGCCGTGGTTTTTTAGGCCGATGACCGCTTTGCCCGGGTCAGGAGATTGCTGCAATTCCCGACACACGGCTGTTGCCAGTTCCACGGTTCCGCAGGGGTAGTTTTGACGTGTACAGGGTACTTGCTGCATCCACGCGTGGACGTGTACGATTGCCCCGACTTCCGGGAAGGCGCGGTAGATCATCAGGTGTTCTATAGCATCCACGGAGACCCTTATTTTGGGATTGCCGTCGGGAGGGATGCGCACCCAAATTTCCCCACTGGCTTCATCAAATCCCTCGACGAGCAGGATGTCTTTGCCGACGCCCTGCAGGTGGGCTTTATCCACCCCTCGTGCCGTCATCCAGAACGTGTCGGGGCCTATTTCTGGGATTTTCTCCCTTGCGCTGAGGTTGCCGTAACTCAGGCCGCGGATGTGAAATAGCCGATATAAGTGTTCGATGTTCTCCTTGCTGAGCACCTGTTCGATGGGGAAGGGCGCAGGCAGTAAGCCCAATGCATCCAGTTCCGCGCCGTAGTGCTGGATTTGCCGGGCAATGGGCGAGGAGCAGTACGAAGCAGGCAGGTCATAGCGTATCTGGTTGTTGATAGCGAAATGTGCTGTAATGACCGGCTCCATGGCTGTGTATATATTTTGGGGAGAGTAGGGAAAGTGATAAAATCCTACTTCCGGCGTGATGGCGTGTACTTCGATGGGCTCGTCTCCCCGGGCTTTTACGCAGAGGAACAGGTTGGAAAGCGTTTTTACCAGAGTGTTGTAACACAGGTACCGGAGGTCTTCTACTTCTTCGTCTAGAATGCCTATGGAAACTACGAACTCGTTTTGGGCTTTTCGGCGTACGCCATCGGGCGCATCCAAGGTCGTGAAGTTCAGGATATAGCGGATATCCTCGTCCATTGAAGTATGAATATGCCCTAAGGTAGCCAACAAATGGGTGATGTCCGACTCGATACGGCGTGCAATCGGACTTGCATCGGAGCGGAGAATAGCGTATTTCATCGTTTTGGATTTTATTTTGGAAAAATAGACTTGTTGCGCGGGGTCAGCGAGGAGGGAAAGCCTTTATTGAGTTCTCGTCACTGCCCTATTCCTCTTGTAACAAGTCTGGGTTTTCGAATACGTCGCGCGCCATCATCTGCTCAAAGGTCTCCCTGTGCCGAAGGACTCTGGCCTGGCCTTGCCGGACTGCTACGACGGCTGGTCTTGGAAACCCAAAATTGGATTCCCAGGAGCTGAAATAGGCTCCGCTGTCCATGATGGCGATGACTTCGTCGGGAAGTACTTTGGGCATGAACTTATTGCGATACACCTGGTCGGCTGCAAAGCAGCCCGGGCCATTGATGGTCAGGTATCGGTCGCGAGGTCGGCGGGCATCGTCGCAGAGGAAAATTTCATGGAATTCATAGTAGGTGGGCATGGTAACGGTACCAATGCCTCCATCGGTGGTAATCCACTGTCCAACGCCCGGCCGTTCTTTGACCTGATGGGCCTGAAGCAGCAGGATTTGGTGTGGGCTGGCGATGGACCTGCCCGGCTCGGCGATGATTTCGGGAATCATGCCCGTGCCGAAGAGTTCCCTGACACCGCAGGCAACGGCCGAGGCAAAGGCTTCAAAATCGGCAAGGCGGGCTATGTTGGGCACGGCTGGTAGCGAGCCGGTAGCGGCATAGCGGAGTAGCTCCCAGTTTCCCATTTCGCGGGAAAGCGGGGCGGCAAACCCACCTCCCACATCTACAACAGTTATTTCCTGCTGGGCATCCCGGCAGGCGGCTAAGATTGGTTGGAGTCGCAGCAGAGCGCGGTAGTAATCCTCCGGGTCCCGGATACCAGAGCCTATGTGGAAGTGCAGCCCCATGAAGCGCAGGTGCGGTAGCTTTTGCAAAACCTGCAGGGCGCCGATGGCCTCGCCCCCTTTCAAGTCCAGCCCCAAGGCACAGCCTTTCCTGCTGCCCGTAGCGGTCCCGCTGTTCATCCCTTTTGGGACATAATCGGGGTTTATGCGCAGTAAAACAGGAACGATAACCCCCTTTTGTACGGCTATCCGATGTATGCTATGGAGTTCTGCCATAGAGTCGGCAACGATAAACCTGACCTCGGCCTCCAGGCAGGCCTCGATAAAGGCATCGGGTTTGAAAGGGCCGTTGACGATGATTTCCCGCCCCTGGAACCCCATGCGCAGGGCAAGGGCCAATTCGAACGCGCTCATTACTTCGGCATGGAACCCTTGTTGCTTGATCATGTGAATGACACCCGGTACCGGGTTGCACTTGAATGCGAAATGGGCAGAAAAAATTCCGGGCCAGGTATTGGAAAAAGCGCGTATAAAAGATTGGGCCGTACGGGTTAGTCCGGCTTCATCCACTACATGGAGCGGGGTGCCGTACTCCTTGGCGAGCTGGGTACAGGGAACGCCGCCTACCGTCAATTCTCCCCGAGCATTTTGCTCCAGTCCCCAGGCATCGGCTTTATAGGCTGTGTGCTGCCGTTTCAAGAAGAGGTTCATCATTCTTTTTTGGGTGGACTTGTTTTTCAAAAATATCAAACCATTTATAGGGTTCGAAACCAACACTTTCTGCACTTTGGATAGCCGATTTGTTGCCTTCGGTCATCCAGGTGCAGTACGCGGTTTTAAAACGCTGTGCAATGCGGCAAAAAGCCCATACGAAACAATGAATGGCTGCTGTCCGCTGAAAACCTTTTTTTATCCCGACGGCATACAACACGACTTCGTCTGCAGAAAATCTCTTTTGCAGAAAGTAAAAAAGATTGCCCGGTCGAAGCCGGCCCCGCAATGCCTTCAGCGCAGGGTTGACGTTCAAAACGAAGTGTAAGACCCCTACGGGCTTCCCTTTGTATTCGATGAATTGAATCAGGGAAGGATTGGTGATCAAGAACATAGCACTTGCGGAGTAGCGGTATTCTTCTTTGCTCAGAGGCAGGAAATGCCAGTTTCCGTCGAAGGCATCGTTATAGACTTCCCGGATGCGTTCTAGTTCTGACGGCATGTGTAGCCATCGGAAGGGGCGTATAGCATACCCGGCCTTCCGGGCGCGCTGCAGGATTTCTTCCAACCGCTTTGCTTTCAGCTCCAGGGTCGTCGTGTCGCGGATAATCCGGGTATGCAGCCGGGTCACTGTACGGAAGCCCGCCGTACGCAGCAACGCAGCATACCAAACCGGATTATAGGGCTCAAAAAAAGCAGGTGGGGCAAAGTTCTCGACGAGTAGCCCCAGTTCGGAATAGTGGTTGGGATTGAAAGGCCCTTTCAACGTATGCGCTCCCCTGGAGGCGCTGTACGCTTCTATGGCTGTAAAAAGTTGACAGACTGCTTCCGGGTCGTTTTCGGATTCGAAAAAACCAAAAAAGGCTGCCTTTTCTCCAAATTTCTCCCAATGCCTGGGCTGAATGACGGCAATAGAGCGGGATACGGGCTGCCCGTCGCGATAGCAAATGAATTTTTCCAGGACTGCCCCCTGGAAGTATGGGTTTCGCCCGGCATCCAGTACTTTGGCCACCTCAGCGCGCAAAGGAGCTACCCATGAGGGATCGTCTTTGTACAGCGAATAGGGGAGATCCAGAAAATCGGCCCACTCCCCAGGGGTGCGGACGGTTTTAACCTGATACCTCATGGTGTTTCACGATTTTTTCTACCTGATAGGCGCGATAGATGAAGGAGCGGTCGGTATTGGACAGCGCAGCAGACAAGACCGGGTCGGGCTGTATCCAGGTCGAAAGGGATTCCGGTCGGGATCGGGGCACGAGTAGGTTTCGATAGGTCAATATGCTGCCGTCGCGGGCAACCCGGATAGTTTTCTGCAGCAGGTTGTGGAAATCTTCTGCGGGCATCCATTCAAAGATGTTAGAAAAATTGAAGCGCGACAGAGAATCCGGGGCAAGCTTGTCAAAATAATCCCCGCAGCTGCCGGTGACGATCTCGACGCGGTCGAGGCGGCTTTTGATGCGTTCGTAATTTTCCTTTTTGAGGTAGTCGGGCAGATAATCGGTGCTGTAGTAGTTTCCGAGCAGGATATAGGCGAGGAAGTAGTTTTCCTGCAGAGGAAGTTCGGTGAGCGCTTTCCGGGCTTTTTTGCGAAAGTGTTCCCCAAAAGAAAAATCGCCCTCTACTTGTTCGAAAAAAGCCCTGGTAAACAATGCGGTCATGAATCTCCGGCTGAGAAATACCCGGGTGAAGAGTTTCCAGCGCAGGTTGTCCCAACGCGTTTCAAAAAGTTGTTGCCGTTGTTCCAGGGTTTGGCAGGCGTACAAGGCTTGGGGCAGATCTCTGCCGACGAGCAGGGTGAGCAAACGGCGCAGCAGGCGCATATAGCCCTCATAGCGGCCAGCGTGCAGGATTCCATTGGTGATTTTTTCAGGTTGCGCGTCCCAGTAGGCCCGGCTTTCGGGGTGGAGTTGCCCTGCAATGCGTTGGTAATACGCCGCACGCCGGGTACAGGGCAGTACGCCGATGAACTCCAGGAGCTCATCGTAGCTGAGCCCGGAGAACGCGGCCATTTTCAGCTCCAGCAAGTAGTTTTGATAAGGACTGATATCCAGGGCGATGACCTTTTTCGGGTTATCGGCCAGGAAAGCAAGCGTGTTGCATCCACCGGAGGTAATGGAGAAAACGACATCTTCCGGGCCGATTTGAAATGCTTTTCGGTCCATCTGGGGGTCCTCCCAACATTGGGCGTAGAGGATGTCCTGAAATACTTTATTCTTGGGCAGGGACGCAGCCTGTGGATCTTGCCTTTTCATCTTTTTCTCCGGGTGAAGGCCAATGCGGGTATGCACGATGGCCCAGTCTAAAATCCCGGGCAGGCCGATGAGGATAGCATGCAAGAGGTTGCCGGTAAAAGCGCTTACCCCAAAGCCCGGAATCAGAAGTAGGTACTGGGCATTGTGCCGGAAGCCATCCCGGTTGATGAAAAAATATCGGAGTTCGCCCCGCAGTGCAGTAAAGCTGCGCAGGTTGGGCAAAAAGCGGGGAGTCTGTTGCTTATACGCCACAAAAGCCTCTTTGAATTGCGCTTGTAGGTTCTTTTCCTCATAGGCGATGAGCTGCAGGTAGTGGAGGTAAAGGAGCACGGGCAGGGCCAGCCCTATCGGCGGCAGGCAAAACACAAAACTACAAAAGCACACGAGATCGGCTAAGTAAATCGGGTTGCGGGTCAACAGGTACGGCCCCTGTATGGTGAGTACCTCTTTGCGGATTTCAAAAGACATGACACGAGGCGAGGATAATACAGACCCCGCCCACATCCGCAGCAGGGTAGCCAGGCCGACCATCGCCGCTACCAGGCCGTACCCGGCCTTGAGCGAGGTGCTGTCGGAAATTCCGAGCCATCTTCCCAGGCTTACCATGAAAGGTGGGCTTTCTGGAAAAACGAAAAATGATAATAAACAGATTATCAATACAATTCCCAGAGAAATAAATATCCGGGCTTCGAATTCGATTTTGCGGATAGCATCCAGATTGGCGGTTTTCATGTGGGATGGGTTTATGGTGGAAGGAATGGGATGAATATGGCGAGGATGTCCCCGCGAGAGTCTAATAACGCACGAGCAGGGCGGCTGGCTCCACAGAAATGGAAAAGGGGGCCAAGCCTGCGATCTCCCCGTCGGTTTCCACCCACAGGGTCTTTTCGGCGCGTACCTCTATGTGTGAGGCTTTGTGAAGGCCGATATAGGGCGAGTGGATGTGTTTTCCGGAATAGACTTTGCTGAAGGCAGAAATGCGCGCGCTGAGATTCATTTCCTGAATCAGCAAAACGTCCAGCAGGCCGTCGTTGGGGAGAGCGCCGGGGGTGAGTTGCATGCCGCCGGCACAGTACCTGCCATTTCCGACGACTATGCCCAGCAGCGGACGCATCTGGACTACCCGCCCATCCAGTACAACCTGTGCGGGGACGGCCTGATAGCGGAATAGTTCTACAAAAGCAGCTATTCCAAAGGCGAGTTTGCCGCCCAGTTGCTTCTTGCCCCAGCCTACGTTCGACACGATGGCGCTGCTGAGACCTGCCTGGCATTCATTTACGAAGTAGCGGGTGAGGAGGGCACCTTCCCGGTCGTAGCAAGCAAGCTTTCCGATATCCAGTGGCTTGGCAGGACAGTTGAATGCCCGGCGGATTTGTGCTTCGTAGCTTTGGGGGAGGTCGAGGCTCTGGGCAAAGCCCGCCCCGGTTCCACAATTCACGATGGCCAACTCGCAGTGCCCGGCTCCTGCTGCTTTGGCGAGCATCAGACCGTTCGCCACTTCATGGATTGAACCATCGCCCCCTACGGCAATGACCAGGTTGACCCCGGCCTCGGCTGCTTGCCGGGCAAGGCGAATCCCATCGCCACTTCGCTGGGTCTCGAAATACCGATGCTCCCACCCGCTGCCGGCAATGAAGGAAGCAATCGCCTGTACGGCTTTTTTGCCGCTGCCGGCACCGGCGAGGGGGTTGTAGATGATGTGGGCTTTGTTTTTCATGGTAGGCCAGGGTTTTTACCGGAATAGCGGTTTCGATGGTGCGTACAAGTTCAGGGAAAAAGAAAGGCGGGGTACTGATATTTATCATCCCTAGGGCTGTTTTAAAAAATGAAATATAATCAATTGGATTGAAATTCAGAGGGGGTAGCCAAAAAATTGAAAAATCCATGTACCTTTGTCAACTGACCAATTTAAAACGATATGGATAGTTTACCCCACCGGCTCTTGCCCATGCTGTTCCTGTTGTGCATTGCATGGGCCTCTGCAGCGAGTTCTTCGGGTTCATCTCCCGTTTTTGATGAGTCTGAGGTAATAAAGCGCATCGAACTGATGAACAGTGAGGTAGCAGAACCAAAGTACGATATCGTCGTGCGTAGCTACCTTCGCACCTATCTGGTCAACAACCGAAAAGCAGCGGAAATCATTCTGGGGCGTCGGATTGTTTACTTCCCCATGTTTGAAGACTACCTCCGGCAGAATAATATACCCACCGACCTCAAATACCTGGCTATTGTTGAATCCGCCTTAGAGCCCAAAGCGATTTCCCACGCCGGAGCGGTAGGGCTTTGGCAGTTCATGCCGGGTACGGGCAGGGGATATGGCCTGCGGGTAGATGAGCTGGTAGATGAACGGCGTGACCCACACAAGTCCACCCAGGCGGCCTCGCAGTACCTACTGGACTTGTTTGAGAAATTCCAGAATTGGGAGCTGGCCATCGCTGCCTACAACAGTGGAAGCGGCCGGGTGAGCCGGGCAGTAAAACGGGGCAGAAGTACGAGCTATTGGAAAATCAGAGCCCACCTGCCCCGCGAAACGCGCAACTACGTCCCGGCGTTTATCGCGGCTACTTACCTGATGCGGCATTTCGAAGACCACGATCTCCAGCCCAATTATCCCGATTTGGACCTTCAGATGACGGAAACGATATCGGTCTTTCAGGGGCTCAATTTTCAGGAGGTGGCCCGCGTAACCGGCCTTGCCGAAGAAGTGGTCGCCCAGTTAAACCCTGCGTTTGTCAAGGGTATGGCCCCTGCCAGTAAACAGGGCTACTACTTCACGCTGCCTCGCCGGGTCATGGGTGCCTTCCGCGCATTTCTGGAGTCCGAGCGCCCGGATTATGCAAAGAGCCGTTTCAGGGCACTGTCCTCGCCGGTGATGATCAGCAATGGCAAAGACGTGGCGAGCAGGGACTACCTGCGCTACTCCTACCGCGTAAAGGAAGGAGAAACGCTGGAAAACGTAGCGAGTCGTCTCAATTGTTCTGCCTATCAAATCCGGGCCTGGAACGAGATGACGCCCTCCCAGGAAGTACAGGCAGGGCAGGAGTTAATTCTCTATCAGTTGAACGAAGCCCTCCCCATCGCAGCGACCATGGTGCGGGTGGAGCCTTTGGAAGAATTGCCCGCCTCACCACCGTCACCCGTAGCCCCCCGGGGCCAAAATCCCCCGCTCGAACGGCCTTTGATGGAACTCCGCGACCGGGCCTATATTTACTACCAGGTGCGGATGCCGGAAAGCATCCACGATATTTCGCTTCGCTTCCGCATTGATGCCCAACAATTGCGCGATTTGAATGGGGTACGGCACTACCGCAACCTCAAACCTGGTATGTATGTAAAGATAGCCAGTTTTTAACAGACCTCCTGTTGCAAGGGGGGCGGCGAGGATAAAAAGAACCTCTTGAATCCCTCGAAGAACCTCTTCGCGGGAATTGTACGCATAAAATCACCAAAAATACAGCACCATGTCAAACCCTCTCTTCAATCTCATAGAGAAACAACTCGGCAACGACGAGTTAATGGAGACGCTTACCCGCCAAATCGGGGCAGCAGATGTCGCCCAGACTAAAAATGCAGCAGACGGGGTTGTCTCCGCGCTGACGGGTGCCCTTGCTAAAAATGCCTCGAACGAACAGGGCGCAAGTACCCTGGCAAAAGTACTGGACCGCGACCACGACGGAAGTGTCCTGGACGATGTGATGGGCCTCTTCAACGGAAATACAGCGTTGAACCCCAAGGCTGCAAATGGGCAAGGGATTGTCGGGCATCTGCTCGGCGACAAACAATCCTCTATCGTAGATATGGTGAGCAAAGCTTCCGGATTGGACAAAAATCAAGTGGGTAGCCTCATGCAGAAAATAGCCCCTCTCCTCATGGGTGCCCTCGGGAAAACCAAAAAGGACGGAAATCTGGACCTCGGCGCACTGACCGGGCTGCTCCAGGGTGCAATCTCCCAGAAAAAAGGGAATCCCATCATGGATATGGCCATCAATTTTCTCGACAAAGACAAAGATGGAAACGTCGTGGACGACCTCGTTGAAGGGGTAGGGAAAGGATTGCTGGGGAAAATTTTCGGAAAGAAAAAATAAGCGCTCTTCGCGACAAAAAAGAGGGGGTGGTCT
>CAZSMU010000091.1:0-4392 GCA_964607915.1 uncultured Haliscomenobacter sp. | reverse complement strand
GACCTCCCAGGGCCCCTGGCCGAAAATAAACAAGAAGGGTTGCATAAGTAAATAATTTTATGTTTTTCAAAAATCCCCTTAAACCTACAGGGCTCACGTAAGCGCACGTTCGGACTTGCTCACCGGGTCAGGAAGGGCTCTTTTTTGCTCTTTTTCATCTTTTTTTCAGGCGCGTAGCCCTTGGTTATACATGAAAACGGACAAAAATACACCTGTTTCTTTTCCCGGTAGAAAATTCAGAATGCGCTTTAACCGATTGGATATAAAACACGGAAGCAAGGTACAAAGGTTTCTTTTGCCACCATAAATTATTTTCGGGGCGGTTTGTAACGCGACATTTGTAGGAACTTCTGGCTGTCTTTCTGGGCGAGCAAGTCGCTGAGCGACGTTTCGGGCTGGTTCTTCATATAGCTGCGCACAATTTGCCAGCCCATCCAGGTGCCTGTTCTACCCGGTGCTTCGGTGGGCATGCCCGGGGAGCTGGGGCTGTACTCCACATACTTGCGAATTTTTTGCCAGTCGTCCGAGTACAGGAGATCCTCGCTCAGGAAGAAGGCCCAGATATCGCGTTCGTTATCTTGCAGCCATTGGGTTTGTGCGGCCGGGAGTTCTATCAGTATGCTGTCGGGCACGTCGGGGAGCAGTTTGTCCAACACGTAGATTTGCTTGCCGGTATGAATCATGGCATCGAGGAGTTTGATGCCCGTCGGGTCGCCGGCCAGGTCTTCTACGAGGGGAATCAACGTTTTGAGCACGAGGTGTTCCCGGGTAAAGGTGCGGGTGAGGTATTGGGAGAAGTTGGGATTTTGCGGGCTATACCGCTGGTAAGGGTAGTCCGCCCCCAGAAAAAAATCCAGTCCCACGCCGAGAGACTGCTCCCGATAGATAAAATTGCCGACGGAATATCCGGAGATATAGGTCGTGACATCGGGGGTAGGCAATTTGGGAAAATAATAGTTCAAATAGCGGAACGCCTGCTCAAATTCCCGGTCCAGGCCGGAAAAATCCCCGTATATGAGCATACAGGTATCGTAGAGGCTTTGGATGTCTGGATTCGAGAGAAAATCTTTGATAAACCTTTCCGGCCCTTCCGGCACCAGTACCGAATCCTTGGCGGGCAAGATGCGGGTAAAAAAGAGTTCGGCAAATTCGCCGTAATCTTCTTCGAGGCGCTTCAATCCAAGCCCTATATTTGCAGTGTCTAACGCAAAGAGGTCTTTTTCAAAATGCCGTATCCGAAGCGGGACTTGTATGGAGCTGACGTCGGGGCGGGGCTCCTGGTCTTTTTTGCTACAGGAAGCCAGGGTCAATGCCCCCAGGAAGAGCGCTAAAAAGGATTTCGTCCAGTTGTGCATAAAATTTTGGAATAAAGGCGTTGCAAAGGTAGGGATATCAAAAGGAATCACAGTCTTGTTGCAAGGGACTGAAAGGATTCTTCCCTCCTTTAGCCGACCCTTTGCAACAAGTCTAATAAACTGAATCAATATGAAAAAAATTGTCATGGCGATCTTGCTTTTCGCCTTGTTTTACACGAACGGCCGGGCACAGGACGGCGATATGCGCTTCGGTTTTCAACTGAGCCCGTCTTTCTCCTGGATGAATACCAACGACACGCGCATCAACCGGAGCGGCACGAATCTGGGTATAAAACTGGGCATGTTGGCCGAATATTATTTTCGCGAAAACTATGCCTTTTCTACGGGTATCGGCTTTGCATTCAACCACGGGGGTACGCTCTTGTTTGAGTACGGAGGCAATTATTGGAAAAACTCCAACCTGGGTCCCGAGCTGGCTACCCTGCCCAGCGGGGTGAAGCTCAAATACAGCCTCCAGTTTGTGGAAATCCCGCTCTATCTGAAAATGCGTACGCGGGAATTTGGGTATATGCGCTATTTCCTGGAGCCGGGGATTACTACGGGCTTCCGCTCCCAGGCCCGCGGTACGGTCACCGGAGTCGGGATTGGCGACCAGGCCAAAGAATTCGATATCCGGCGCGATGTGAATGGTTTGAATTTGGCCTGGGGCCTGAACAGCGGCCTGGAGTACAGCCTGACGGAGACGACCTCCCTGCTCGCAGGGCTGGGTTTCCAAATCGGCTTTGCCGACATTACCGAGGACAAGGGAACGATTTCCGACCCTCAACGGGGCAATCAATTAGAGAATTCAAAAGGCAAAATCAGCGCCCTGACGCTCAAGTTGGGCTTGATTTTTTAATTCCCGGCCATGCGTTATCCATTAGACCCGCAAGAACAGGCACACCTTGCGCAGTTTATCGCCGACGGACTCCGGGAAGATGTTGGCCCGGGCGATGTGACCTCCCTGGCCTGCATCCCCGATTCGTCGCGGCAAACTGCCCGCCTCCTGGTAAAAGACCAGGGCGTGCTGGCCGGCACAGCCGTAGCTTTTGCAATCCTGCGTGCGGCTGACCCATCCTGTACTATACACCCCATCCTGGAAGATGGCCAGGATGTACACCCGGGGGATGTCGCTTTTACTGTAGAAGGGAGTACGCGGGCACTTTTGCAGGCCGAGCGCCTCCTGCTCAACACGATGCAGCGCATGAGCGGTATTGCTACGGAAACCCGCCGCTATTGTACTCGTATCTCGGATTTGCCCACCCGGATACTGGATACCCGGAAGACGACGCCTTTATTGCGCTTCCTCGAGAAATGGGCCGTGCGGATTGGCGGTGGTCAAAATTACCGCAACGGCCTTTACGATTGGTTCATGATCAAAGATAATCACGTGGATGCGTGTGGGGGCAGTATCCGTACCGCTATCGAGCGGGTGGCCGCCTATCAGCGTACACATGGCCTTTCCCTGAACGTCACCGTAGAGGTGCGGAATATGGAAGAACTGGAGGAAGTGCTGAAAACGGGGCAGATTACTCGCATCATGTTCGACAATTTTGCTCCTGGCGCATTGCAACAGGCGCTGCAAAAAGTGGGAAAGCGCTTTGAGACGGAGGCGTCCGGGGGCATAACCCTGGATACGCTGCGGGAATACGCTCTCAGCGGGGTGGATTACATTTCCATCGGAGCGCTGACACACTCCTTCAAGAGCCTGGACCTGAGTTTCAAGATCAACCGCTGACGGCCCATACGGGTGCGGGGTAAGCTTGCACGGTAATCCAAAGGAGCAGGCTGAGGGAAAGCGCCAATAGCCAAAATCGGACATCCCTCCAGATACAAGGTGTAGGTGGTTTGATCACAGTTTCGAAGTAAGTAAGTTTGTATCGGGCCACCTTACAGCGACCCATACCAAAACTTACTTCAAAAATGATACCATAGGAAAAATTTGTAATATATCCCTCCTGTTACCGGGCTACTGACCGGATAAATTCTGGAGGATGCGCTTGACCAGTCCGGGGCCTTCATAGACCAGTCCGGTATAGATTTGGATCAAATCGGCACCCGCCTCCAACTTTTCCCGTGCGCTTTCCGGGGAGGCGATGCCTCCTACTCCTATGATGGTCATTCCTGTCGGACCTTGCCGGCGCAGGTAGCGGATGATCTCGGTCGCTCGTTTTTGCAGGGGGGCGCCGCTTAGCCCACCGACGCCGATATCGGTCACTGTGTGCGCTGGGGTGGACAGCCCCGTCCGTTCGACGGTCGTATTGGTAGCGACGATTCCCGCGATACCGCTCGATTGGACCAGGTCGAGGATATCGTCGAGTTGGGGATTTGATAAGTCGGGGGCAATTTTGAGGAGGATGGGTTTGGGGTCGGGCTGTGCGCGATTCTCTGCCTGCAGGGTATCGAGCAGTACTTTGAGCGGTTCTTTGTCTTGCAATGCTCTCAGATCAGGTGTGTTGGGCGAACTGACGTTCACGACGAAGTAATCCACATACGGAAAGAGGGCCCGGAAGGCATAGCGGTAGTCTTCCAGGGCCAGTTCGTTGGGGGTGGTTTTGTTTTTGCCGATGTTGCCCCCCAGGACCAGGTTTTTGGGGCGTTTGGTATTGCGCAGCCGGGTAGCCAGGGCCTCCGCTCCGGCGTTGTTGAACCCCATTCGGTTGATGAGGGCGAAGTCTTGAGGCAGTCGGAACAAGCGAGGCTTGGGGTTGCCGGGTTGAGGCTTGGGGGTGACGGTGCCCAGTTCGATGAATCCAAACCCCAGCGCTGCCATCTGGGAAAAAGAGGTACCGTCTTTGTCAAACCCTGCTGCCAGGCCCACGGGATTAGGGAAATCAAGCCCCATGACCTGCCGATGCAACCGGGGGTCCTGTACTTGGTAGAGGTTGCGAAATACGCGCTGTATCCCGGGCAACGCCAGCGTTGCCTTGAGCAGGGCAATGGTCAGATGGTGGGCGCGTTCTGCGGGAAAGAGGAAGAGTAACTTTTTTAGAAGGACTTTGTACATCTATCGGTGTATTAGACTTGTTGCACGGGG
>CAZSMU010000090.1:0-14898 GCA_964607915.1 uncultured Haliscomenobacter sp. | reverse complement strand
TCCTACGGGAAGGATGGATTATTTCTCAAACGCGCGGGAAAAATCAATTTTCGCAGTGCGAAAATTGATTTTTCCCGCGCGTTTGAGAATAGACTTGTTGCGCGGGGTCAGCGAGGAGGGAAAAAGAGTCATTTTTTGTCCACACGAAGGCTTTTTGAGGGAGTATAGCGACGCTATATGACCGAAAAAAGGCACAGTGTGGGCGAAAAAGGGCCTTTTTGACCCCTTGATGATTCCCCGCGCGACAAGTCTAATAGACTTATTGCGAAGGGGGACAGTGAAAGAGGGTATCGTCTAATGTGCAGGGGAGGTATCTGGTGTGAACGCGAGGATCACCTCGTACGGTTTGCCGCTGAAGAAAGAAGGGTTTGTCTGAAAAAGGGAAATGCGGTTGGGGCCAGTGGGGTCACAGACGACGTAGTTTCGCCCGCAGTAGGGAATATGTTCCCCATTTAATCCGGGCAGGTCCACGGCTACGCTGATGTGGTCGGCATTGGATACCGCGATGGCCGGTAGGGGGAGCAAGGCTCGTATTAGGGCAAAGAGCAGGGCCGACCGGTCTTCGCAGTCGCTGAAAGGGTAGAAGAAAAGCTCCTCCGGAATCATGGGCTTTTCCCTTCCGTAGGCTTCCTGGTCTGTTTTGTAGGTAAATGCGGAGCGCGTGAACGCCACCAGCAAGTCCAGTGCCTCCAGCCGGCTTTTTCCCTGGATGAGCTGCCTTAGTCCGGGCAGCAGGGAAGATTGCAGGGCGACGGAAGGCGGTGCAGACAAGTAGTAGTGGCTTTCGACAAACGGATAATCGCGCACCCATTCGACGACGGCGCGGTCAATATCCAGCATCAGGTGGTGGGTATTCCCTGCATGGAAGAAGGATACCCGCCGGGTTTCGCACTGTTCGGGAAGCCGGGGCAATTTTTCCAGGGACATAGAGAAAGGGCGGCCGGCCTGCGGCAGGGCCGGTTCGAGCACATAGACGGCACCGGAGTCGGCACCCGGAGCCCCTGCTCGGGTGAGGTGGTAGTAGTCGCGGCCGTTTTCGTCCAAAAAGGGCACTTCCGCAATCTGGTCTTCGGAATAGACATAGGTTTCGGCCGTTTGCCCACCGGTGGCCAGGATCACATCCCAGCCCGATTCCCGGAGCAGGAAAGCCGTCAGGATTTCCTGCTCCGGGGGGGAGTGCTGGGGGAGTACGGCGCGGGCAGTGGCCTGTATCAATTTGAGGGACAACCAGTCGTTGAGGGCATACTGATGCCTTACGTGTGCGATTCCGTCGAGCAAGAGGTGGGCCCGGCACTGTTTGAGGCGCTCAAACGGGCGTGCGAAGAGCAGGTCATCAGAGCTGGGCGGATGCCAATTCCGCAGCTCATCGGCATAGCTGACCTGTACGTCTATCGAGTAAAAAGGGAAGTGCAGGCGGTGCAGGTTTCCCTGGGCGGGGGAGCTGAAGAGGCAGCAGAACACCAGGGGCAGGCCGTAGCGCTGGACAATTTTCAGGGAGTATATGCGCAGCTTTTGCGCGGGCTCGGCAGGGCGGAAGAATCTTTCCCCCCCCTGCCGAGCCCGTGCAAAAGGTCTAAAGGATAAGCATGGCGTCCCCATAGCTGAAGAAGCGGTATTCTTCGCGAATCGCTTCCTGGTAGGCTTCCATGATCAGCTCATAGCCCCCGAACGCACAGACCATGATCAACAGGCTGGATTTGGGCAGGTGGAAGTTGGTCACCATGGAGTTGGCAATCGTGAAGTCGTAGGGGGGGAAGATGAACTTGTTGGTCCATCCCTCGGCGGGTTTGAGGTAGCCTTCCGCAGAGACGGCCGACTCGATGGCGCGCATGGAGGTGGTGCCTACCGAGCAGATGCGGTTTCGGTGTTCCTTGGCTTTATTCACCAGTTCAGCGGATTCTGCGGGGATGCGAAAGTACTCGGCGTCCATCTTGTGTTTGGAGAGGTCTTCCACGTCTATGCTGCGGAAGGTGCCCAGGCCGATGTGGAGGGTGATCTCCGCAAACTCAAGGCCTTTGATTTCAAGTCTTTTGAGCAACTCGCGACTGAAGTGCAGGCCAGCCGTGGGAGCGGCGACGGCACCTACTTCGCTGGCATAGACCGTCTGGTAGCGGTCGCGGTCAGAGTCCTCGTTGGGCCGGGTGATGTATTTCGGGAGCGGCGTGTTTCCGAGCATATACAACTCTTTCTGGAACGCCTCTTCGGGGCCGTCGTAGAGGAAGCGGATGGTTCTGCCGCGGGAGGTGGTATTGTCCACTACTTCGGCTACGAGGATATCGTTGTCTTCTTCGTCGCTGAAATACAACTTGTTGCCTACCCGGATTTTCCGGGCCGGATCTACGAGGACATCCCAGAGACGGGCATCGGCATTGAGTTCGCGGAGCAGGAAAACTTCGATTTTGGCACCGGTCTTTTCCTTTCTTCCGTACAGACGGGCAGGGAATACTTTGGTGTTGTTAAAAACCATGACGTCCCCTTCCTCGAAATAGCCCAGGATATCTTTGAAGATCTTGTGTTCGATTTTTCCCGTTTCGCGGTGGATGACCATCATACGGGCGTGGTCTCGGTTTTCAGCAGGGTATTGCGCGATAAGTTTTTTTGGGAGCTCAAAATTGAATTGAGAGAGCTTGGTTCGCATCAGCATGAAGGATTTTTCAAAAAATGAACACAAAAGTAAAAAAAAATTGGCATATTACCCGCCGAATGTGCTTTTCTATCTGAATAAAGCGGTCACTGGGCAGAAAAAGCCGGTTTTTCATCGAACGGATTCACCGGTTTGCTGCAAACGGGCTACCTTCGAGGCAGAAAAACGGGAGCGATGAAATTGTTTTGGCGCATTTTATATGAGAGCATGGCTCAGGCTATGCAGCAACTGATTGGAAATAAGTTGCGTAGCTTTCTCTCCCTGCTGGGAATCACCATTGGCATCTTCTGCATCATCGGGGTGTTTTCGGCAGTGGATTCATTGGAAAAAAATATCCGTTCAAGCTTCGACAAGCTGGGACAGGACGTGCTGTACCTCAGCAAAGTATCCTGGACGGAAGACCCGGGCCGCAGCTTTTTCAAATACCTGCGCCGCCCTGCCGTGACGCATGGCGATTTCGAAACCATCCGCGACCGGTCCCGACTAGCCGACAAGACTGCCTTTTATACCGGTATTGGCCGCAGGGTGGTCAAATACCGCTCTACCAGTGTGGAGCGCTCCTATCTGTTTGCCGTCTCCTTAGAGTACGCCGATGTATTCAACCTGGAACTGGCCAAAGGGCGCTTTTTCTCGCCCTCCGAGTACCAGTTCGGCTCCAACAAGGTGGTGCTCGGCGCGGAAGTGGCAGACGCCTTGTTCGGCAACCTGGATCCGGTCGGCAAGAACATCAAGGTGTCCGGTCGCAATCTGGAAGTAATCGGGGTATTGGAAAAAAGTGGGGAAAGCATCATCAACGTCATGGATTACGATCCCATCCTGATGATTTCCTACGAGTTGGGCCGGAACATGGCCAACCTAAAAAACCGCAACCAGATATTCGACAACACTTCGGTAGCCATAAAGGCCGCCCCCGGAGTATCCCTCGCCTACCTGAAGGACGAACTGACAGGCATCATGCGGGCGCACCGCCGGCTCAAGCCTTTTCAGGAGGACGACTTTTCGCTGAACGAACTGTCTATCCTCAGCGATATCCTAGACGGGTTTTTTCAAGTACTGAATATCCTGGGGGTCTTCATCGGCGGCTTTGCCACGCTGGTGGGGATGTTTAGCGTGGCCAACATCATGTTCGTCTCAGTCAAGGAGCGCACCCGGATTATTGGCATCAAAAAAGCTATTGGCGCAAAATCCGGCTACATCCTGTTGGAGTTCCTGATTGAATCCATCATCCTGTGTTTGGTAGGGGGCGCGGTAGGTCTGTTGCTCATCCTGGGCGTGTTGCAACTGCTGACGAGCCAGTTCGAGTCCTTCCAGTTCGTACTCTCCCTAAACAATGTAATCCTGGGTATCGTGTTGTCGGTCACCATCGGTATTCTGGCCGGTATGATCCCTGCCCTGCAGGCTGCCCGCATGGATCCTGTAGAGGCTATGCGCCGCTGAGTTGCCGCCCCTGTAAAGCCGTATGCCACTTTTCAGCGAAAGGATACCGCTAAAAAGACGGATAAGACCGCTGCTTAAAAATAGCGGCACGGCCAAAATATTTTTCCAAAAATGACATTCATATAGTACTCCAAATCACGGGTAATGGCCTAAATTTGGTGCCGCCTGAAAAAGGTATTACATCAGTATGCCTTATAGAAGGGGACTTTTTAATTGCACCACTTCAAATGCGATCTCAAAAACTCATCCCATGGATGGAATACGTTTTTTTACGCTTTTTTCTACCCTCTTGCTCACATCCCTATGGGGTAAGCTGACTGCCCAGCAGTTGACCCTGTTTACCCAGTACCGCGAGAACATGACGATGTTGAACCCCGGGGCGGTGGAAACCGACTTCCTGGCCTTTAACAACAATATATCGTTCGGCGCCTCCTATCGTACGCAGTGGGTGGGGCTGTCCGGTAACCCACAGACCCAGACGCTCAGGGGCTCCTTCATCGCCGACGGCATGAGCGGTGTGGCTATGCAGTTCGGGGGCTACCTCGTCAACGACCAGACCGGCCCCTGTGGTTTTACCGGGGCTTACGGGCGCATCTCCGGTATCGTCACAGACGACCCTACGTATGGCGGACTCTCCATCGGGCTCAGTGCGGGGATGGTGCAGTACCGGGTCAATTCTTCCGAGATTATCCTGCGCGATGAAAACGACGTGCTCGGTACGCTGGATCAGAGCCAGCTCTTCCCCGATATCGGGGTGGGTATCTTTTTGTATCGGGCTGTCGGGGGGCGCTCCGGGGCCGACAACTATTTCTATTCAGGTATCTCCGTGCCACAGGTGTTCGGCCTCGATTTTACCTTTCAAAACGAACAGGGCCAGTTTTATTCCAAAAGGGTACAACATATCTACGGACAGTTAGGCTTCCTGAAATTTTTCCGCAACGACAGCTTCCTGGAGCCCTCCCTTTGGGTGAAGTACGCCCCCAATGCTCCTGCAAACGTGGATCTGAACCTTCGCTACCAGTTGCCGCAGGCCCTCTGGATAGGCGCAGGTGGCTCCTCTGCCGGCTCCGTTCACCTGGAAACAGGTCTGACCCTCGGCAGTAGCCTCGGGCTCGACAACACGCTGAAACTGGGCTATGGATTCGATTATTCCTTCAGCACTTTTGGCCCTACAGCAGGCAGTACCCACGAAATCAACCTGTCGTTCTCTTTTCATAACTAAGAGGTACACATTACCCCCTCGCAAGTAGAAATATCTAATTGGCGCCTCTTGTCCGCCCTATGCAATGCGGACGCGTAGGATCCCAAATGAAAAGCCACTTATGAAAAAACTCTTAGCCGTTCTGGTTATTGTTTTTGCCGCCACTGCAGCCTGGGCACAGCCCACCTTCTCTTTCTCTTCCGGCACGCCCTGCGCAGGGGACACGTTTTGCGTAGATGTGACCGTGAAGGACTTTACGGATATCTCCAAGGTCAAATTTCCCGTTTACTGGGATACCGCAGTGCTGAAATTCATCGGCACCCGAAATTATGGCCTCGAAAAATTGGACAGCAGTGCTTTTGACCGCAGCCGCGCCGCCGAAGGCCTGCTCTTCCTCAACTGGGTGTTCGCCTCAGATTGCAAAGCCAATGTGGACAAACCAGATGATACGCGGGTTTTCAGTATCTGTTATGTCTCGAAAGGCACCTACGGCTCTACCACTTCCGTAGGTATCATGGAAGACCCCGCTATCTTGAAGAACAACGATCCGGAGCCTTTGGAAGTGACGCGACCTACTCCTAACCCTATCGTGCCCTGCCCCAACATCGGCTTGCGACAGCAGTCCGGCATCGTGTCCACCTGTGTGCGGCCCCTGCACCTCTACGCCAGCCAATCGGGCGGCAATACGGGGGATCTCGTCTGTACCGACGTTTCCGTCACCGGCTTCGACGGCCTGACCGCCCTGCAGTTGACTATGGAGTACGATTCTACGGTCTTGCGCTATGGAAACATCATACTGACAGGCGGTCTGCGGAACTTGAGCAAAGAGAGCTTCGCCACCCCGGCCAATGAGGGCTTTGGCGAGGGCCGTATCACTATGTCCTGGGGCTGGGCCGACAAGGAAGTGCCCAGTGTCACCGTTCGCGACAGCACCGTGATCTTCCAGCTCTGTCATACGATTGTCGGGGAGTGCGAAAAGTTTTCCAACATCAACTTCACCTCGGGCCTCACCAAGCTGGAGGCCATCAACGTGACGGCCGATTCGGAATATGTAATCCCGCTCGTGGTACACCCGGGCTCGGTGCAGGTAGGTAAGTGCAAGCCTACCGGACTCCAATTGTTCGCCAACTGTGGCGGCCCCGTGCAACTCAACGACGAGGTGTGCGTCAAAGTAACCGCTAAAGATCTAAAGGATATCACGCAGTTGTCCTTTTTGATGAAGTTCAATTCTAATATTCTAAAATACAAGCGGATACAAAATTTAAACAGCGTAAAAATCCCCGGCTTTGCCCGCTCTAACACGAACACCAACAATGCCGCAAACGGCATCATCGGCATCAACTGGATCCCGAGTATTTCGGGCGTCAGCGCCGATGTGCCCGACGGGGAGACCTTGTTCGAGGTCTGTTTCATGGTGGTCGGCCTGGGCGGAAATGCCCCCATCGTCTTCGACCCCATCAATGCCGTCGTGACGAAGAGAGGCAGCACCGCCAATATCGGGATAGCCCCCAATAACTGCTCCGTAGAGGTCATCCAACCCGACGGGGTGCAGCTCGAAATCGTGGGGGGCTTTGGCCCTCCCGGCGATACGATCTGCCTGGACTACCGCGTGAACCGCTTCCAGGAAATCATAGAGCTGGACTTCACGTCCTACTGGGACCCCGAACACCTGCGCTTCATCGAAATCAAGAACCTGGCCCTCACCGGACTGGCCCTCGACAGCTTTCAGTTGGACGGCGCCGGGGACGGGGGGCTTTTCACCCTGGAGTGGAGCCGGATCACGCCCGTGACGGTCAGCGACAAAACGACCCTCTTCCAGGCTTGCTTCGAGGTAATCGGCGCCCCCCCCGGCGACCTGGGCACAGTGGACAACTGCAAACCAGTGGGGATCATCCCGGATTTTCCGGTTGCATCCAAAGTCGTGAGCAACCTGTCCAATGGCAATAATATTGGATTGACCCCAATCCCCGGCCAGGTGTGCATCATCAACCCAGTAGGGTATTACCTCTATGTAGGCCGGGTGGATACCTACAAGAACGACACCGCCTGCGTCAATTTCCGCGTGGCGAATTTCAAGAATATCACCCAGACCGATTTCATCCTCAACTGGGATCCGACCGCGCTGGGTTTCGCTTCGGTAAAACCCAACAACTCCATCCTCGGCGGGCTTAAAGTGGGCTTGAACCTGGTGACCTCCTCGGTCAATGTAGGTAAGCTGGACTTTACCTGGGGCGATGGCGAACTCGCACAAAGCCTCCCGGACTCCACCAGTTTATTCGAAGTGTGCTTCACCGCTATCGGGGAGGTGGGCAAATGCTATGACCTGGAAGTGAACACCGATCCCTTCCCCTCTGCACAGACGCTGGAGGGCCCGGGCAGTGTCCGTACTACCGGGGGTAGTGTATGCATCAAAGACCGCCTGATCATCACTAAGGCAGTCATCACTCCGGTCACCTGCTTCAACGCAGCAGATGGCACAGTCACACTGGAAGTAGAAGGCGGCCAAGGCAACATCTTCTACAACTGGGAGGTGTTGTCAAAAGACTATCAGGGCTCCCGCGTGCGGTTCTCCAACAAAGCGCGCTTCCTTCCGGTAGGAGAGGTGGCGGTTACTATCTTCGACGAATCCGAACCTCCCCTGTTGCTCCGGGATACGTTCTATGTGTCTCTCACGGATACCCTGCCTAAAGCAGACGCGGGTACGGATAAAACACTGACGTGTAAATTCTCGGCCGCCGTGCGGCTGGGCGTGGATTGCGCCGGTGTGGAATGTACCAAATACAGCTATACCTGGAGCTCCGTAGATGGCGAACTCCCCGGAACCTCTAACCGCAGCGTTACTTTGGCCTCAAAAGCAGGTACCTACATCCTTGCTGTTTCGGATAAAGTAACGGGTTGTACGGTGCGCGATACCGCCTTGGTCCTACCCGCCAGTATACCGGAAGCAAAAGCAGGCAGGGATCAGGTACTGAGCTGCCTGTCCGATACGGTACTTTTAGACGCTAGCCTCTCTACGCCTTCCGATTCCATTCTGTTCAGATGGACTGCCTTGGATGGGGGTATCATCATGCCCGGCGACGAAATCAAGTCAAAGCCGCGGGCGATCGCTGTCGGCGTATATGCGCTGCAGGTACAAAATACCACGAACCTGTGTACCGCTACCGACACCGTCCGGGTGACCAAGGCAAGCGAGATTCCGGATGTCAAAGCAGGCAGCGATGTGGAGTCGAACTGCAAAGGCCTCCCCATTACCCTGGATGGCTCGAACTCTGTCAACCTGCGCCCCGTTACGTATTCCTGGTTGGATGCTGCGGGTAAAAAAATTGCCTCCGGCACCCAGGTACAGGTATCTGCGCTGGGCAGTTACATCTTCCAGGCCCAGGAGGAGGGAAGTGGATGTATCGCACGGGATACCGTGCAGGTGGTTCCTTCCCGCTCGATTCCCAAAGTCAATGCAGGCGCCGATACGGCGTTCACTTGTGTGCAAACGCAAATCCGCCTGAACCCGGCCATCACCAATACTACCGCGTTCAAGGCTATCTGGAAAGCGGAAAACGGGGGTACTCTCGAAGCGGGCGGGGATACCCTCCGCACGCCCAGGGTACTGACTGCCGGGCGCTTTGTGTTGCAGGTGACGGATACTGCAAGCGCCTGCTCTGCGAGCGATACGATTGTGATCAGCGAAGATACGCGCAAGCCGACGGTGTCGGCGGGTAAAGCGGCTGTTCTGTCCTGTTTCACTCCGGAATACACCCTTCAGGGTACGGCAAGCAGTCCGAATGGCGCCCTCTCTGCGTTGTGGACCCTTGCCGGCACTACGGTGAAGATGGATTCGCTTCAGGTGAAAATCAATAAAGCGGGTTCCTACCGGTTGACGGTCACCGATAAGCGCAACGGCTGCTCGGCATCGGATTCGGTGACGATTACTTCTACGATTGATACGCCCAAAGTGGTGGTCAACACGGTCAATGCGACCATCACGTGCGCCAAAAAGGAACTCTCCCTGAGTGTCAGTGTCTCCCCGGCTGCCAACTACTCGGTGAACTGGATCACGTCCGGTGGGCGTATCGTGAGCGGTGCGACGAGCTTCTCCCCGATAGTCGGTGCCCCGGGCATCTACCAGGCTATGATCACGAATACGGTGACGGGCTGCAAAGGGGAGGCCAACGTGCCGGTCTTTGCCGATACCCTTCGTCCTGTGGCCAATGCGGGGAAAGACCTCGCGCTCTCCTGCGCCCTGCAAGCCGATACCTTGAATGGCAGCGCTTCGGCGAGTGGCGCAAAGATAGCCTACGCCTGGTCGAGTCTGGATGGCCGTCCTAACCCGGCACCTGCCAGCGGGGTCAAAGCCGTGGTCAGCCAACCGGGACGGTACTTGCTTCAGGTGCGGGATACGTTCAGCGGATGTTTTGCAATAGATACTGTTCTCGTTTCTCTGGATACGGTTGCTCCGAAAGTCGTCCTTGCCACCCCTGCCGTGCTAACTTGTACGGTCAATGAGGTCACTCTGGACGGGGATAAATCGGAGAAGGGAAGCAAACTGGTGCCGGAATGGTCTTCGCAGTCCGGTCAGACCATCGTGCCTACGGCTAACCCCTATCAGATCAAGATCTCCCAGACGGGGGTCTTCTCCCTGCGCCTCCGCAATACCGGCAATGGTTGTATCGGCATGGCTTCGGTGGAAGTCACTCAAAACCGCGCTGCGCCCGATGCGGTGACCAACGCCAAGTTGGAGCTGCCCTGCCAGGGGGCCGTCCGGACCCTGGATGCGACGGGCACCAGCAGCGGTACAGGGTTTACCTATCTTTGGACTACCCTGAGCGGCAAGGGCACGATTACAGATGAAACAACCCTGGCGGCTAAAATCAATAGCCCGGGCGTATATGGCCTGCGCGTCACCAATACGTCCAATGGTTGTACGGATACGGCATCGGTAACGGTCATCATCGATCCCAAGTTGGTGTTGGCCAATGCGGGTGCAGACCAGGTAGCCTGCGCCGACGATGCCCAGTTGACGGGCAACCTGCCCAGCGGGGCTTCCGGCCAGTGGACCAGCCGCAACGGGGCTTCCATCGAAGCCCCCGGCGAATTCCTGACCGAAGTATTCGGATTGAAACTGGGTGCCAACGTGTTCGTCTGGACGCTCTCCAAAGCGGAATGTCCGAACTACAGCTCCGATTCGCTCCTCGTGACCCGCGAGTCGGCCCCGAATGCCAACAACGACGAGCTCGTCGTAGAGGCTATTCAGCGCAGTGGGTCAGTCAACGTAGTGCAAAACGACCAGTCTGCCTTTTCCATGGGCTATACCCTGGCGCTTGCTGCCAAGCCTAAACTGGGCAGGGTGGACTCTATCCTGAGCGGGGTCATGGTCTATGCCGTCCCTCCCCGGATCTACGGAAAAGACGAATTCACGTATTCGCTGTGCAGCAAGGCGTGTCCGACCTTGTGCGATACGGCTATCGTAAAAGTGGATGTCAAGTTTGACCCGAACCTCCCCCAGGCTCCGGTGGCCAACGCCATCACGCCGAATGGCGACGGGGCCAACGACGAACTGCGCTTTGAGGTACTGGAAAATGGCGACCCGACCATCTTCCCCGACAACCATATTGTCATCTTCAACCGCTGGGGGAATATCGTATATGAGGCGAAACCCTACAACAACGACTGGAGAGGCTTGAATGCAGCGGGCAAGGAACTCCCGCACGGCACCTATTATTATATCCTGCGGCTGGATATCTCAAAGGGTCTTATCATCCAGGGGGATGTGACGATTTTGAAATAGACTTGTTGCTGTAAAAAGAAAAAGCCCGGCGATGAGCCGGGCTTTTTCTTTTTACAGCAGTTCGTAAACGCCTGCTATTCCCTGGCCACCGCCCACGCAAGCGGTGACCATCCCATATCTATGTCCCTGTCGGCGCATTTCGTGGAACAGCTGGGTGCTGAGTTTGGCGCCGGTGCAGCCGAGCGGGTGCCCGAGGGCGACGGCTCCTCCGTTGGGGTTGACCTTTTCGGGGTCGAGCCCGGCTTCCTGGATCACGGCCAGGGCTTGGGCTGCGAAGGCTTCGTTGAGTTCGATTTGGTCTATATCGCCCAGGGAGAGGCCTGCCTGGCGGAGTGCTTTAGGGATAGCCACGCAGGGGCCGATGCCCATGTAGAGCGGGTCCACGCCGCCGACGGAGCAGGAGGCCAGGCGAGCGATGGGCGTCAAGCCGAGTTGCTTGACCATTTCTTCGCTGACCACCAGTACGAAGGCCGCGCCATCGGAGGTTTGGGAGCTGTTGCCGGCGGTGATGATGCCGCCTTGGGCGAAGGCGGGGCGCAGGGCTGCCAGGCCCTCCTGGGTCGTATCGCTGCGGACGCCCTCGTCGGTATCCACGACATGCGTGGTCTCGACGCGCTTATCGCCTTTCACCGCGACCTCGGTGACGGTGACGGGCACGATTTCCGCTTTGAACTTGCCGGCGGCGATGGCGGCGGCGGCCCGCTGGTGGGAGCGCGCGGAAAACGCGTCGGCCATTTCGCGGGTGATGCCGTATTTGCGGGCTACTGCTTCAGCGGTATGGCCCATGCTGGCGAGGTAATTCGGGGTGGTACTCGCCACGGCGTAACTCGGGGCGAGTTTATAGCCGGTCATAGGAATCAGGCTCATGCTCTCCGTACCTCCTGCCACATAGATATGCCCCATGCCGGCCCGGATCTTGGCGACGGCGATGGAGATGGTCTCTAAGCCTGAGGCGCAATAGCGGTTGACGGTCATGCCCGGCACTTCGATGCCGAGGGCGCGCATGGAAATCTGGCGTCCAATCTGAAACCCTTGTTCTCCTTCGGGGTTGGCGCAGCCTACGATGACGTCGTCCACCAGACGAGGATCGAGTTCGGGGGTTTGCGCGGCTAAGTACTTGACAACCTCGACGGCCAGGTCGTCGGAGCGGAAATTGCGAAACCCACCCTTCTTGGCTTTCCCGACAGCTGAACGATAGGCTTTTACGATATATGCTTCCATTTTTTTCGATGATTAAAGTTTGAAAAAAAGAACGGCGATCCCCGCTGCGGGATCAGTTCCTGAGCGGTCGGTTGTTTTGGAGCATGTACTGGATGCGCTCCTGTGTTTTGGCCTCGCCGGCCAGGCTTAGGAAGGCTTCCCGCTCGACGTCCAGGAGGTATTGTTCCGACACTTGCTGTGCTGCGCTTAGGTCGCCCCCACAGAGCACCCAGGCGATCTTTTGGGCGATTTTGATATCGTGTTCGCTGGCGTAGGCGCCGAGTTTGAGTTCGTTGGCAGCGACGTAGAGGGCGGCGAGGCCGCTGCGCCCCAGCACGGTAATATCGGTGCGCGGGGTGGGCATCACATAGTTGCGGGCCAGATCGAGGGCTATGGTCTTGGCTTCGCTGATTGCACGGTCCCTGTTCAGCACGACGCGGTCCCGCCCCGGGATCATGTAGCCGTAGCGGTACCCCTCATGGGCAGACGTGGCGACGCTGGCCAGGGCGATGGTTTTAAAGCGTTCGATGAGGGCGGGGATGAGCACGTCCCCTTCGCGGAAGGAGTCGGAGGTGCGCAGGGCAAACTCTTTGGTGCCGGCACCCCCAGGGATGAGCCCTACGCCTACTTCCACCAACCCGACGTAGGATTCGGCGGAAACAGCGCTCGCATCGCAGTGCATGAGCATTTCGCAGCCCCCTCCGAACACATACCCCTGGGTGGCAGCTACTACGGGGATGCGCGAGTAGCGACAGCGCATGATGGTTTGCTGGAAGTACTGGACGGCCATATTCAGCGCGTCGAAATCCTGCTGGAAGGCCATCATACCAATCATCATCAGGTTGGCCCCGACGGAGAAGTTGGCGGCGTTATTGCCGATGACCAAGGCTTTCCAGTCGCCGTCTTCTGCCAGCTGGATGGATTCGTGGATGCCGCGCAGCACGCCTTCGCCCAGCGTGTTGTGCGGGCTGGTGAACTCCAGGCAGAGTACGCCGTCGCCTATGTCGTGGAGGATGGTCTCGCTGGTTTTATGGACGGGGCTCTGGTCGCGGTAGTTGTCCAGGAGGATAAAGGAAGATGCTCCGGGAATCTCGCGGTACGCTTTGGCGGGGATATCGTAGTATTGCCGCACCCCGTTTTTGGTGGTATAAAAAGACGTCAGCCCTGCGGCCGCCATTTCTTTCACCCAGGGGGCGACGTGTTCGCCTTGTGCTTCAGCGGCGTCTATGCCGGTTTGCAGGCCCACGATATCCCAATATTCGAAGGGGCCGAACTCCCAGGCATAGCCAGCGCGCATAGCATCGTCAATGCTGAAGAGCTGGTCGCATATTTCGGGGATGCGGTTGGAAGCATAGGCAAACAAGCCGGCGAGCGACTGGCGTACCAGGTCGCCGCCCTTATCTTCTGCTTTGAAGAGGGCTGCGATCCGCCGCTTGGGGTCGTCTATTTGCTTTGCGGTTTTGAGGCTGGGCAGTTCGGGGCGGACGGAGGGTTCGTACTGAAGGGTTTCGAGATTCAGGGCGAGGGTGACGGGGCGGCCTTTTTCATCCTTGTCCTTTGTCTTTTTATAGAATCCCTGTCCGGATTTATTGCCCAGGAATTTGTTGTCGAGCAGGAACTGGAGGTAGGGGGGTACCTCGAACGTATGTGCCTGCTCGTCGTGGGGGCAGTTCTGTTGGATGCCCATGATGACTTTTGCGGCGGTATCGTGGCCGACCAGGTCGCCGAGGCGGAAGGTACCGGTTTTCGGGCGTCCGAGGGGTGGGCCGGTGATGGCGTCCACTTCTTCGATGCGCAGGGAGAGCGAGGTGGTGAGCTGATAGATTTTAGCCATGGCATAGACCCCGATTCGGTTGCCGATGAAGGCGGGGGTATCTTTGCACAAGACCGTCTGCTTACCCAGGAAGAGATCGCCATAGTGCATGAAGAAATCCACCATGGCAGGGTCGGTGGCCGGGGTGGGGATTACTTCAAACAGGCGCAGGTAGCGGGGCGGGTTGAAAAAGTGGGTTCCGCAGAAGCAGCGTTTGAAGTCGTCGCTGCGCCCTTCCAGCATGAGGTGGATGGGGATGCCAGACGTGTTGGACGTGACGAAGGAGCCGGGGGCGCGAAAGCGGTCCACCTTCTCGAAAATGGCCTTTTTCACCTCCAGGTTTTCCACGACGACCTCTATGATCCAGTCGCAGTCTCTGATTTTTTCGAAGTCGTCTTCGAAGTTCCCCGTTTTGATACGGCTTGCGAAAGCCTGGTCGTACAGAGGGGCAGGCTTGCTTTTAATGGCGTTTTCGAGCGCTTTTTGGACGAGGCGGTTGCGGGCTGCAGGGAGGGCTTTCTCGCCCTCTGCCAGATCCGGCGGCAGGATGTCCAGCAAGAGGACGTCCAGTCCGATATTGGCGAAGTGGCAGGCAATCCCGGATCCCATTACCCCGGACCCCAGGACAGCGGCTTTTTTAATGCGTTTGTTCATAGCGGATGGTTTAATAAATTTGGTGTGGGCCGAAGCAGGTAGCGAAAATTCGCTAATTGTACAAAAATACGTTTTCGCCGGCAATAAACAAGGGGAATTATAGCAATGGGTGTGTAAAAAGACGTGGTGTGGAGAAAAGTTCCCTCCTCGCTGGCTTGGGGTTGTGT
>CAZSMU010000089.1:0-14937 GCA_964607915.1 uncultured Haliscomenobacter sp. | reverse complement strand
TGGACGAAAAATGACTCTTTTTTCCCTCCTCGCTGACCCCTCGCAACAAGTCTACGGTTTAGTAGCGATACGCTTCCCCTTTGAAGGGACCGTCCACCGCCACGCCGATGTATGCGGCTTGCTTATCGGTCAGCGTATCCAGCTCTACCCCGATTTTGGCCAGGTGGAGGCGGGCAACCTCTTCGTCGAGGTGCTTGGGCAGGGTGTACACGGCATTCTCGTACTTACCCGGATCCATCCACAGATCCATCTGTGCGAGAACCTGATTGGTGAAAGAGTTGGACATGACAAACGAAGGGTGCCCTGTGGCGCAGCCCAGGTTGACCAGGCGGCCTTCCGCCAGCAGGATGATATCCCTGCCTTCAATCTGGTACTTATCTACCTGAGGCTTGATATTGACCCTGGTATGGCCGTACTTTTCGTTGAGCCATGCTACGTCGATTTCGTCGTCGAAATGCCCGATATTGCAGACGATCGTCTTGTCTTTCATTATGCGGAAGTGCTCTTCCGTTACGATTTCGCAGTTGCCGGTAGCCGTTACGACAATGTCTACGCGCGGGATAGCCTTCGACATAGTAGTGACTTCGTAGCCATCCATAGCCGCCTGCAGTGCGCAAATCGGATCTATCTCGGTGACCAGTACGCGGCAGCCTGCCCCACGCAGGGAAGCAGCTGACCCCTTGCCTACATCGCCATACCCGGCTACTACGGCTACTTTGCCCGCCAGCATGATATCCGTAGCCCGGCGGATAGCGTCCACCAGAGACTCTTTACAACCGTACTTGTTGTCGAACTTCGACTTGGTCACAGAGTCGTTGACGTTGATGGCGGGAATGGGCAGGGTACCGTTTTTCATACGCTCGTATAGGCGATGCACACCCGTCGTAGTTTCTTCGCTGATGCCCCGGAGCTCCGTCAACAGCTCAGGCCGCTGGTCGAGTACGAGGTTGGTCAAATCGCCACCATCATCGAGGATCATATGGCGCGTCTTTCCATCTTTAAAGGCGTAGAGCGTTTGCGCCACACACCACCAGTAGTCTTCTTCATTCATACCCTTCCAGGCGAACACGGGAATCCCGCGGGCAGCAATGGCAGCAGCCGCATGATCCTGCGTAGAAAAGATATTACAGGAAGACCAGCTCACTTCCGCGCCGAGCTCTATGAGTGTCTCGATCAATACGGCCGTTTGAATGGTCATGTGCAAACAGCCTGCAATACGGGCACCTTGCAATGGTTTGCTTGCACTGTACTTCTCGCGCAACGCCATCAGCCCCGGCATCTCGGCTTCCGCCAACTCAATTTCTTTGCGGCCCCAGTCTGCAAGGGAGATATCCTTTACTTTGTAAGCCAACTTTGTGGTGACAAGGTTCATTTACTATGGTTTATGCGTAATGAAAACGTAAAGACAAAATCAAGTGGATTATGTTCACTTGATTTATCAGACTTGTTGCATGGGGTCAAAGGGATAGGAAAAAGGAGTCATTTTTTTTTCACACTAGGGATTTTGTGGGAGATATAACCACAAAAGGCACAAGGTGAGAAGAAAAAGGCCTTTTTGACCCCTCTCTGATTCCCTTTTGCTGTAAGGCTGTTCTTTCAACTGCAAAAATAATAAATAGACTTGTTGCATGGGGTCAAAAAAGAGTCATTTTTTGTTCAAACGAAGGCTTTTTGATGGAGCATAGCAGCGCTATATGATCTAAAGGGCCTTTCTAACACCCCGCTGATCCCCGTGCAACAAGTCCAATAAGAAATAATGAAAGAACACGCATGGTGTAAATCCTCACGAAAATGCGATATTCCCCTTATATTAGACGTGCCAAAAGCAGAGATGAACGCACCTAATCCTGCCCACAAGACAAATACAATCCGAATGACAAAAAAATATACTTTTATAGTGCTCCTGCTGCTGACAGCAACGCTCCCGGAGGCCCCCGCACAGGGTACAGCACCCTCCTCGCAAGCCATGGAACTGCGCCAATACGCCGCGAAAGGCAATCCATTGGCAGCGCTGCGAAAGGCAAAGATCTACCTCGCAGCTGCTACAGCAACCGATTCGATAGCCCCCCTATACCTGCTGTTGGGCGATTTGTACATAGATATGGGCAAGACGGACTCTGCAAGAATGGCGTTCGATACCGCACTAAGGGTTGATCAGACACAACTCCTGCAAGCTCAGGCCCGAGAGGGCCTCGCTCGCTGTGAGTTACAGGCAGGGGCTGCCGATAAGGCCTTGCCGCTGCAACTTCAAGTACTGAGAACGCGGGAAAGGCTGTTGGGACGGGACTCCCTTCCCACCGGCTATGCCGCCATCAGCATGGGGAATATATACCTTGCGCTGGGCGACACCGCCAGGGCCGCCCCCTTTTTTGACTACGCATGGCGCATTTATCAAACCGGATTACCCGCACAAGACCCCGCGCTCGCCCCCGCTTACCAGGGTCTCGGAAAATGGTTGGCTGCACAGTACCGATATACAGAGGCCCTGGCTTTTTACGACACTGCCTACGCGCTCCTGAAATCAGGCCCCGAAGGGAAAACCCCAAAAATGGCCCGACTCTTGCAGGACAGGGCAGAGGTGTATGCAGCCAAAAAACAGTACACCTCTGCTTTTGAACTGTACGGACGCGCCGCCCGCGTCCTGGAGGGGTTCTATGATAGCAGCCAGCCTTGTATTGCACCTTTATCCCAACGAAAAGGCGATATGCTCCAGGCACAACACAACCTGCCGGGAGCGGTGGAAAGCTACCGCGAAGCCCTGCAGGCCTACGGGCATATACCCCGCCCGGAACGTGCATACCTGCAGTATAAAATCGGCTACTGCATGGAATCCATTGGGTTGGAAGATGCCGCTATCCGCTTGTACGACAGCGTGCGGGCGATACTGGCCGTGCTGCCCGAGCCGCTGCTGTCCGCCATGACCGCAGAACGCAGCGGCAGTATCCTGGCGCGACAGGGAAACTACGCGCGGGCCCTACCTTTCTTTCGCCAGGCGGCCCAGGGGTACGGTGCACTGTCCATGCCCGATGCCCGACATGGCCTGCTGCGTGCGCGGAATGGCGAACTACTCTGTTACCTGAACCTGCGCCAATGGGCCAACGCCCGCGCCGCACTCGCCCTTTCGGAAGAAATCCTCCAGAGCCCCTTCCCTTTTAACGTCCTGGACCAAGCCGAAGTACTCAAAAACAAAGCCTTGCTGGAGTCTGCGGCCGGACGTCCCGAACCGGCATTGGCATGGGTGCGCAAATCTCTGGGGCTGTTATGGCCTGACCGGGACATCAGCCGCGTGAACCGCGTACTGGCCTCCCCTGTCCTGGAGCTGCTGGCCCTGGAGGCGCACTTGATCGCCGAAACGAGCCATTCTCCCGCCGCCGCCCTCGGCCTCATCGGCACAGGGCTACAGTTGGCCCGCCGCCTCAACCTGCCTTTCGCAGAAGACGGACACCTCCACTGGGAGGACGCCGTACAAAAGTTATACACTACCGCAGTAGAAACTTATTTTCAGGCATGGAAAAAGACAAAGGACCAATCTTTTATCGAAAAAGCCCTGATACTGGCCGAAGAGCACAAAGACCAGGACTGGTTCCGAAGTGCCCTGGCGGCCCGCACACTGAAGTACCGGGATGTCCCGGATAAACTCCTGAAAGAAAAAATACAGTTGGAACACACCTTGCTGAGCCTGGAAAAACAAAGCTGGGACGCAAAGCAGGAAGAAGATGCGGACCGGATTCGAAGCCTCGAAAACCGCCTGTACACCGTGCGCGGCAGCTTATCTGCCGCAAACGCCCGCCTGGGAAGGGAAGCCCCCCGCTTCGCGCGCTTCTTCGGGTACGAGAAGCGCTTGTCGGTGAGCGCCTTGCAGAACGCCCTGGCCACCGACCAGACCCTCATTTCGTACTATATGAAAGGCGATGACTGGTTTGTGTTTGCCCTCTCCCGGAAATCGCTGCAGGGGATGCGCATGAAAAACGATATACCCCTGGAAATTGTCGTCTCCAACTACTTGCAGCGAATGTCCACAGCCCCTGTGCGCACAGGGCCGGAGCGGGAAAAACAGGCATTGCTGTGGACGGGCACTTCGCAGCAGTTGTTCAATTGGGTACTGGCTCCTGTACTGCAGATGGCTACACCTGCGCCGCGCATCGTCATCGTCCCGGACGGCCCCCTGCGCGGCGTTCCCTTTGAAGCGTTGCTCATGGAGACACCCACCTTCGCCACCCAGTTCAAGTCGCACGCGTACATAGGCCGGCGGTACGGACTCAGCTATGCATCTTCGGCCAACCTGTTCTATGAATTGAGTCGCCAGAGTCCGCGCAGCCGGTTTGCTGGCAAGTACCTGCTCACTGTAGCCCCCCGTTTTTCCTCCGACAACCGCTCCCCGGATAAGCTGCCGGGCAGCCTCGAGGAATCAAAAGCAGTCCGAAAACTCTTCGGCGGCCGCCAGTTGAAAGGAACAGAAGCTACCGCAGCCAATTTTTCCGGGCTGGCGCCTGGTTACAGGGTGTTGCACTTGTCCACCCCCGCGCGCTCCGCTCCTTCCGACACGTCGTTTATCGCGTTTTCCGAACCTGGCAGCAGTGCAGAGCCAGAGTTTTTATATGCAGCAGACTTGTACGGGATCGCCCTTTCAGCGGATTTGTTCGTGTTGAGCAGACAGGAAACCGTTCCAAAGACCTTTGGGCGCGGTAGCGCTCTGGACCCTTTGGCCTGTGGCCTGTGGTATGCCGGTACCAAAAGCCTCGCAGCAAGCTCCTGGAAGGTGGATGACCCCCGCTTTTCCTGGGTGGTACAGCAGTTCTTCCTCTATATCCGCGGAGGGCTGCCCAAAGACCTGGCCCTGCAACGCGCCAAACAGGATTACCTCAACCAGCATGCCAACCTCGACACCCATCCTTACTATTGGGCGGGAATGACCCTTTCAGGTAATATGGCACCCCTCCCGGATCCACGGCTCCAATGGGTCGTATCCTGGCTCATCGGCCTGATTGGCCTTGGTATAGCCCTTACCTTATACTGGAAATGGATTCAAAAACGAAGTTCCAGAAAGACCTCCGGGGTCTTTATGGACGAGGAATGGTAGGCGGCGAGGCAGCGCGATAGGCCGCCTCGCTGCATTAGGAAAGCATACTATGTTAAACGCGCATCAAAAATCCATTTTCGCAGGGCGGAAATGGATTTTTGATGCGCGTTTAAGAAATACTATTTTACGCCGGAGGTAAAGAAAAGGACTTTCCGCACCGCCCTGATAGGGCGAAGGATAGTTTTCACGCCTCCCTGCCGCTTATTTCCACTTGGCAATGGCTTCTTTGTTCATGCGCACATACGCATCATCGTTTGCCTTCATCGCCTCGTTCATGGAGCGCTCAGCGACGGCGATAGCCTCTTTTTTGCGCCCCAGTTCGCCCAGAATAAGGGCTTCGCGGTGCAGGTTCCAGTAAGCCGGAGTCCCCATGGAGTTGGCCTTTTGCATCCATTCCAGCGCCTTGTTGAGGTCTTTTTTGTTGTCGAAATAGTAGCCTGCAGCAGCGGCGTAGTCCTGTGCGGAAGGACCTGCCATCACGCGGTCAATAGTGGCCATCACGCGGCTGTCCACTTCCACGCTGAGGGGTAGGCTCACGCGGGTCATCTCCCAGGACAGGTCAATCGTGGCTCCGTCGCTGCGCGCGTTGTTGATATCCATGGTAAAGGTTTCCACTTTATTCCCGAGTTTTTCGGGCTTGACCGTGAATTGGCCTACCGGTGTCTTGCTCGTGTAGGCGCTCCAGTTGGTGCCATCATAGGCATAGACCATCACTTTCCACTCTGCAGCAGCAGGGACAGTAAGGAGGGCATAATCGCCTTTTTTCAGTTCGATACCGCCGAGTTTGACCGCGTCGCCAAAGCTCAGTTTGGTAGCGGAGTTGGCACCCGTACGCCAGGTTTGGCCGAAAGGCACAATACCATTATCGGCAAAAACCGTACGGCCCTTCATGCTGGGGCGCGAGTACACAATCGCGACGTCCGTGAGACCCACCCGCTGCTTGAGTTCAGCGGTCGGACTGGCTGCCGGAGTCTGGATTTGAGCAAAAGAGGAGAACGCAGGTGCCAGGAAAAGGGCAGCTGCACAGGCCTTGAGGATGGCTTGCTTCATTGGATGATTGGTTTTAACAAGTTTTTAAAAAAGTGCAACATCTGCCGAAATGCGTGAAATCAAGGGATTTTTCGCAACTTTGGCAAAAAAACAAATATGACTATAGCAATAATAGCACACGACGGTAAAAAGGTTGACATGGTCGGTTTTGTTCGTGACCACATCAATTTTTTCAGAAAAAGGAACATCAACTTAATCGCTACCGGCACCACGGGCTCCTACCTGGAAAAAGCGGGCCTCGAAGTCGAAAAAATGCAGAGCGGGCCGCTCGGGGGCGATGCCCAAATCGCCAGCCGTATCGTCGAAGGCATGGTGGACATGGTCATCTTTTTCCGCGACCCTCTCGGCAAACACCCGCATGAAGTGGACGTCAACATGCTGATGCGCCTTTGCGATGTCTATAATATCCCGCTGGCTACCAACCCGGGTGCCGCAATCCGCTTCGTGCAATCGCTCAAACTGGAGTTTTACGAAGAAGGCCAGCACGATTAGTTCCGTTCAAAACAACCGGGGTCAGGGGTTGAAGTACTGCGCGCCTTCCCTTCGAGGTCGAATAAGACGGGCTGGGGCGATAGTACAGGTTTTCCTTTATCCAATGCGATGGACAAAGAGTCCAGGTAAAAATTGTCTTTGCCGGGATCCATAAAAAGCCGGTCCGTGGCTTTCCCGTTGATACAATCGCTGCAATAGGTCTGAAAAAATTGCGCGTAGCGCTTGTTCTGCTCCGTCAACAGGCCCTCCACGCGCACGACGCAGTTCTGGAAGCTCAAGTTGAACATGCTCGCCGGGTTTCCGCCGGATACGTCCGCCAATCGGATCTGGTCCTTTTGCGAACCAAAGAAAATACAGTTGCGAAAAGACGCGTTCAGCCGGTAATCGCTGCGGACCCTGCAAATCAGAGGGTCGTCGTAGCAGAAGTAATTGCTGGCCGACAAAGCGGCAGCGTTCACCCCGTAGCTGCATATCGTACTGTAGGAAAAGGAGTAGTCTCCCCCGTGCGACAAGACAACCGAGTTCGACAAGTTTTTGTATATCAGGCAGTTTTCTGCTGTTATACGGCTCCGGACGCCTATGAGGCCGCTGCTCGATGTATGGTATATCCGCGTACTGCGCAAGGTCAGGTCGGAAGCAGAATCGGCGTAAATCCCGAAGATACTACCCCGGATATGCGTGTTTTCCACCACATTGCCTTTGCTCCGCTTCCCTAACACGATGCCTGCCCATTGGCCCGGCTCATCTTGAAAAGGCGCTTCGAGGCGAACACCCTGCACAATGACGGGTTTTTCGCGCGTGCCCGTCATTCGGATACGCCCGTTCGGCAAGGTGTAGAGCATACCGTCGTTGAATACGCCGAACAGGTCATTCCGGGCGATGCCTCCGTGTACATAAATGCGCGTACCCGGGGGAATATTAAGGGTGCAACTGTCTATAAAGACAATACCATACAACACGTAGGGTTTAGGGTCATTCCAGGTGAGCTCACCGTTGCGGCAACTCAGCACTACCGGCACGCCGCGGTTGAAGCGGCTGGGGAAGTAGTTGGCGTTCTGCCCCCAGGCCTCCAGGCGCACCTCCTGGAGGTTGCCGTTCGTCTCAAATACAATCTTGTCTTCTACGATGAACGGACTTACCGATACTGGTTGGTTCGGGTCGATTGTCACTTCGGCAAAAACGTAAATACTGTCGTTGGCTCCGATTTCCACGTCCCGGATGTCGCTGCCGGGAATACCGTCCACATTCATGCGGAATTTTACTTTGCTGCTGCCCAATATCCGGATTTGGGAAACCCGCACTGGCCGATCATTGCGGTTATACACCTTGAACTGCCGCGTAGCAGAGCCCAGTTGCGTAAAAACGGTGTCGAAACGCAGGGTGTCCAACGAAAATGCCAGCTTCGCGGCCGGGTCGGTCAGGAACACCTCCTCCGGGCCACAGGAATAGAGCAGCGCTGCAAAAGGTATGAAAAAAAGAAGAGGCAGATATTTACTCATCGCAATGGATTCACGTTTTCAAACGCAAAAGTAATCTGAATATGGTTGCGAGGGGAATCCTGAAGGGTCAAAAATGCTATTTTCCCCTCCTCGCCAACCCCTTGCAATAAGTCTGGTAAACCATTTTGTACAAAACCTGTTGCAGGTACAAGATTATACGTACTTTTGCAGCGGCTTAAACGGACCCGTTGCGCTGCCCCCGCAAATAAAAAAAACATTGAAAAAAAGTGACTTAACGCAGGTACTGCGTTCTAATAGAAACGCTTTTGTGCATTGGACTTGTTGCGAGGGGTCAGGAGGTTCTTTATCCACTGCTCCGTAGAGCCCTCGCGGCAAGTTTGTCATTCATAACCATAACATCTACCCATGTCCGTCATTGGATTTTTGTCCCTGGGGATTTATCTGACTGCGCTGACTTACGTCACCATCTTTGGCGTGTCACAGTTTGGAATCCTGTACAACTACCTGCGTTTTAACCGCAAGCAGAAGCAGTTGAAAGCTATCCCTGCCCGTGCAAAGGCACGCGCACTCGCTGCCATGGCCGCTGACGGCGACCAGTCATCTTCCCTCCTGCCCATGGCCCCTGGTGGCAATGCCTACGGGAACGGGATGGGCGAGGACGAAGAGCTTCCCTTCGTGACCATCCAGTTGCCCCTCTACAACGAGCGCTATGTCGTAGAGCGGCTCATTGACAACGTCACCCAGTTCGACTATCCCAGGGATCGCTTCGAAATCCACGTCCTCGACGATTCGACCGACGAGACGCAGGATTTGGTGCGCGAGCGGGTCAACTATTACAAAGCTCTGGGTTTTAACATTGAACAAATCCGCCGCAAAGTCCGCAAAGGGTTTAAAGCAGGTGCGCTAAAGGACGGCATGGAGTTCGCCAAAGGGGAATTCATCGCTATTTTCGATGCAGACTTCCTTCCGCGCCCTGATTTCCTGCGCCTCACGGTACCGCATTTTTCCGATCCGAGCGTTGGCGTGGTACAAACCCGTTGGGAACACATCAATGAAGAATATTCCTTGCTGACCCGCCTTCAGGCATACCAGTTGAACGTACACTTCACTGTGGAGCAGGTAGGGCGCATGGCCAGCGACGACTTCCTCCAGTTCAACGGCACCGCCGGTGTATGGCGTCGCAAGACCATTGACGAGGCAGGAGGCTGGGAAGCCGATACGCTCACCGAAGACCTCGACCTCAGCATCCGCGCCCAGTTGAAGGGCTATAAAATCAAGTTCCTCCAGGAAATAGGCGCACCCGCCGAACTACCGGTAGAGATGAACAGCTACCGCTCCCAACAGTTCCGCTGGATGAAGGGAGGGGCCGAAACGGCCAAAAAGATGCTGCCTACCATTTGGAACGCCGATATGTCCTTCGCCAAAAAAGTACGCTCCAGCATGCACTTGCTGGGTTCGACTATTTTTATCCTGGTATTCATCCTCGGCGTCTCAAGCGTACCCTTGGTCTATACCGTAAACCACCTCGCACTGAACTACGGCTTCGACAAAGACTCTTTCACCGGTTTCCTGGTGGGCCTCCTCGTCGTGGCGGGCATGTTCTACGCAGCGAACGTGCAATCCCCGGTGCGCAAAGAATCTGTGCCCAAGGCCCTCCTGAAGTTCGCCACGCGCTTCCCGCTCTTCCTGGCACTTTCCATGGGCCTCTCCCTGCACAATATGATTGCCGTAATAGAAGGGTGGAGAGGGAAAAAATCGCCCTTCGTGCGCACCCCCAAGTTCAATATCCAGGCGAGCAAAGACAACAGCTTCACCGCGAATAAATACATCATTCGCGAACTGAGCTGGACGACCATCCTGGAAGGGGTGCTGACCATGTATTTCGCCATCGCCTTCGTCTGGGGACTGTATTGGGGTGAAACGACGTTCCTGGTCTATCACTTCATGCTGGCCTTCGGCTATGGGTATGTGTTCTACCAAACTTGGAAAGACGCCAAGCCCGCCTGACAGAAATAAAGTTCTCAAAAACACGACAGGGGCTATGCGCATTGCATAGCCCCTGTCGTGTTTTTAGCGGAGGCTCATATGGAATTGCTTAAAAGCCCACCTCCAGTACGCCTACCGGATGCCGCGCCTGCAAAAAAGCCGGAGGCAGGCTTAATTCTACACCCTCGGCCCCTTTTTTCCACTTTACGGACTGACCGCTGTCCAGGGTACGGATGCGGGCGTGGGCGGGCAATCCTTCCAGTGCTTTCAGGGAGACCTGTGGGGTGCCGGGCTTTTTCAGGAAGAAGACGAACACGGTTTTCCCATCTTTGCTCTGGGTGAAACGCAGGTCGTCGCCTTCGTGCCAGACGCGGTAGGGGCGGGTGTTGTAGATAGCGCGACCGTGTACGTCCATCCATGCGCCTATATCTTGGAGGCGCTGGTAGGCTGTAGAATCCAGTTCTCCATCGGGGCGGGGGCCTATATTGAGGAGGTAGTTACCCCCTTTGGATACGATATCTACCAGTTTGCGGAGCAGTTCGTCGGTGGGTTTATAGACTTCATTGGGAATATGGCTCCAGCTCTGGCCCATGGTCATGCAAGTCTCCCAGGGGTACGGGAGACCGGTTTCGGGGATGTGCTGCTCGGGGGTGAGGTAGTTCTGGTGAGGCCCTGGCACAGCGCGGTCCACCACGATGAGCTGGGGCTGTTTGGCGCGGGCATCGCGCACCAGGTCGGCCATGCGGATATCCTGGCTCTGAGGGTTGCGCGCCCAGCGGCTGCCTTCATAGATTTCGAACATTTCCTTTTTCAGCTCCTCTTCCGTTTTTGTGCGCACCCAGCCGCCGTCGAGCCAGAGGATATCCACCTTCCCGTAGTCGCTCATCAATTCGCCTATTTGCTTGTGGGTGTAGTCCACGAATCGAGCCCACTGTTCCGGGTACTTGGCGATGGAGTAGTTGGTGTTGCGGTCAACGGGTGGGAAGCGCTCCCACCAATAGAAATCGCTGTGCCAGTCGGGTTTGGAGAAGTAGGCGCCGGTCCAGAGCCCTTCTTTGCGGAAGGCGTCAAATACTTCGCGGATTACATTGCTCCGCGGATGGGTCGAAAACGGCGTACCGGGGTGGGTGATGCGGTAGTCCGTGTATTTCGTATCCCACATGCAAAAGCCGTCGTGGTGTTTGGTCGTGATGACCACATAGCGCATACCGGCCTGCCGCGCTGCGGCAGCCCAGCCTTCCGGGTTGAAGCGGGTGGGGTTGAAGGTAGTCTGCAGCGCCTCATACGCCTTCCGGTATTCCCCGTAATTTTGCCCCAGACCCGGCTTGCGCGCACCAGTTGCCCAGGACAGGTCCTCCGGGCAGATGCTCCAGCTTTCTACGATGCCCCACTGGCTGTAAGGCCCCCAGTGGAAGAGTACACCAAATTTCAAGTCCTGCCACTCCTCGATGCGTTGGCGTATCGCCGGGTCGGGGTCGGGAAAATAAGCCTGCTCCTGAGCCGCCAGGGCCTGCGAGAAGCCGGACAGAGCCATGAATACTCCAAAAAAACGAGAAAACAGAGTTGAAAAAGAAGTGTGCATATAGTGAACTTATGAAACGTGTATTTCAAAGATGCACAAAATCTTGCAATACAATAGCGGGTATATTTCCAAAAAAGCAATTTTTTTTTTATCATCGCTGAATCAAAGGCTATTCAAGCAGCGCGCTATGGGTACAGCATTACGTCTTATTATCTTCCTTCTCCTGACCGCCCTGGTGGAGCGGGTTTCGGCGCAGCCCAACCTCCTGGCCACAGAATACTATCATCAAGGTGAGTTGGCGTTGTTGGAAAACGACTTCAAAAAGGCCTTGCGGCGCTTCCGTATGGCGGCTGACCTACAGCCCGACCTGGTCGCCGCACAACGGGGCATGGGGCTTTGCTATGAAATCATGAAAGACTACCGCAGCGCCCTCACCCACTACCTCAAAGTGATAGAACTGGCCCCCAGGTTCTCCAGGGCCATGTACTACCAAATTGGCGATTTGTACTTCAAGCTGGGGCTGCACAGCAGGGCACTGGCCTTTTTTGACCAGTTCCGCCGCCTACAGTTGCTCGACGAGCTCTCGTTTACCGTCAATGGGGAAAAAGAACGGCTGCTCGAAGACCAATTTCTGACCAAGCTCAGCGGTAATATGCGCGCCTGCCAGATCTCAATGGACACTGCCCGCTTCAAACAAGAAGTTGCCCTCTTCAACCTGGGCCCGGTCATCAACAGCCGCTCCGATGAGTACTTCCCTTTTTTGTCCAATGACCAAAGCCTGATCTACTTCACCCGTCGGCGTCCGGGCGCTGATGAGAACCTCCTGATCGCCCGCTCCAACGGCAACGGCTGGCAAAACCCTGCCCCGCTTAGCAACATCCTGAACTCCCCTCTCAACGAAGGCATGAGCACCCTGGTGCGCGACGGCCGGCGCATGTATTTTACCGCTTGTAACCGCGAGGCCGTCCTGGGCCCCTGCGATATCTGGGAAGCCGAACTGGAGCGGGACGAAGTCAAAAAAGTGAGCCCTATGAACGGAAATCCCAATTCTGACCAGTGGGAGTCCCAGGCAGCCATCAGTTGCGACGGCAGTACGCTCTACTTCGCCAGCAACCGCCCGGGAGGCCGGGGTGGTACCGATATCTGGTTCAGCAAGCGCCAGAACAACGGCTCCTGGAGCGAACCCCAAAACATGGGCCCTCAAATCAATACCGCACAGGACGAGGAAGCCCCCTTCATCAGCAACGACGAAAATGCCCTCTACTTTTCCTCCACCGGCCACCTCGGCATGGGCGACCAGGATATCTTCGTCAGCTTTCGCGATGCCGAAAAAAAATGGGGCGAACCCACCAATCTAGGTCCCAAAATCAATACCCCGCACCGCGAACTCGGCTTCTTCCTCTCCGCCGACGGCAAAACAGGCTACTTCGCCTCCGACCGCCCCAACGGCTTCGGGGGCATGGATATCTACCGTGTAGAATTAGGCGAAGAACTCTTTAGCGAGCCGATTACCTTCTCCGAGTTCCTGATCCGCGACTCTATAGAAAACACCCCTATCCAGGCAACCGCTAGCCTACGCAACGGACGCCTGGTAGAATCCGACGGGCAAGGGCGCTTTTTCCTCTGTCTATACGCCAACGATACCCTCGAAATCAATATCCAGGCCCAGGGGTTTCATCCCTACATCCGACAAATCCCCGTCCCGGAATGGGATAACAAGCAGTTTTTTACTACCTACCTGTTGCTACAGCCCATCCGTACCCCTACTCCCCCACCCCCTCCCCGCCCGGAACCCGAGCTGAAAGGAGACAGCGCAACCTTCAGCGGGGGCTTCAAATCCCTGCAACGCTATCAACTCACCCTCTACTTTCAGTTCGACAGCGACGAACTCGAATTAGGGGAAAACGATAAGTTCATCGCATTCGTTGGCCAAATTGCCGGTAAGGAACTCATGCGGGTAGAAATCAACGGCTTCGCCGACGATATAGGGGAAGAAAGCTATAACCTCGGCCTCAGTGAGAAACGCGCCAAACGAATCGCCCTGCTGCTACTGGGTAAAGGGTTCCCCATCAACCGCATCGCTATGAAAGGCAATGGCGAACTGCGCGACGGCAGCGAAAAATCCAAAAACCGAAAAGTGGAAATCAAAGTCACCATCCTCGAATAACATGGTAAAAACCGGACTCGACCGCCTCCTGCAGGAGCAGAACCTGCAAGACCAAATCCGCGGAAATATCGCCTATCTCTGCCACAGTGCTTCCGTAGACGCAAAAGCACAGCATGGGGTCGTCGGACTGAAAGCCGTCTTCGGCAACAGACTCAAGGCCCTCTTCGCACCACAACACGGCTTCGCCACCGATGCCCAGGACAATATGATCGAGTCGCCCCATTTTTTTCACCCCTATTTCCAGGTGCCTATATACAGCCTTTATTCCGAAACGCGCGTCCCCACTCCTTCTATGCTCGAAGGCATAGATTGCCTGATCGTGGACTTGCAAGACTGCGGGGCCCGCGTCTATACCTATATCTGGACCCTCGTGCTCGCTATGGAGGCCTGCGCCCGCGCCGGGGTCGAAGTCGTCGTGCTCGACCGGCCTAACCCGCTGGGGGGAACCCGCGTAGAAGGGAACATCTCCGATATCCGCTTCCGCTCCATCATAGGCTGGTACCCACTGCCCATGCGGCACGGGATGACCATTGCCGAAGTAGCCCGCTATGCCGTTCAGCACTGGGACGTAAACGCCCGGCTTCGGGTCGTGCCTATGTACGGCTGGACCCGCGAAAGTACCTTCGCCCAGAGCGGCCTGCCCTGGGTGCTGCCCTCCCCCAATTTTCCAAGTACCGATACCGCCCAGGTATATCCCGGCACTGTCCTTTTTGAAGGGAGTAGCCTTTCCGAAGGGCGCGGCACGACCCGCCCTTTCGAACTCATCGGATACCCACAACTCGCGGCGTATCCTTTTGTCGATTCTTTTGCAGAGCGCCTGCGCCACCCTTCCCTGCGCGGTGCCGCACTGCGAACCGCGGTTTTTATTCCCACCTTCGACAAGTATGTAGGCCAAACCTGCAACGGCTTCCAGATTCATCTCCAGGATCCTCATGCCTTTCTGCCCTGGACCTTCGGACAAGCGCTGATGCAGGCTCTCTACCAGTTCATGGGCTCCGATTTTACCTGGCGGCAGCCCCCCTTTGAGTATGTCCACGACCAGATGCCCATAGATCTGCTCAACGGCAGCGACCTGCCTCGCCTCTGGATTGAACAACAAGGCACCCTCGAGGACCTCCGCGCCCTCGAACAGCAGGGATATTCTTCTTTCCTTGCCCAGCGGCAAAGCGCGCTGTGGTAT
>CAZSMU010000088.1:0-15379 GCA_964607915.1 uncultured Haliscomenobacter sp. | reverse complement strand
TCGCAGGAACGACGCTCTAATCAGGGGCAAGACAAGCCTACCAGTGCTTTCTCTGCCGCAATATATCCAAACGCCGACCACTGGCGGCTTGATGTGACCCGTTCGAATACCTGGCGGGCTTCTGCGCAACGCCCTTTTTCGAGTAAAAAGTTGCCCAGACCATACCCAAAAGAGGCCAGGCTGAGGTCCTGGTGTTGGGCCAGGAATGCCATTGGGTTGGGCATGGGGTCATTCTTTTTGTAGAGCATCAGGATCAAGTGATAATCCTCATTTTCTATGAGGGCCGGGGTTTCTTCCACCGTAGCGAGCAAGTTGGCGGCAGCTCTTGTTTTACCGAGTTTTAGCAGGGTGATATAGTACCAGTTGGCGGTGGCTACGTACATGTCCGGGTTGTTGGATACGGCGAGGCAGCGGCGGTATGCTTTCTCTGCGGAAGCGTAATCTTTTTTCAGATAGTATGCCAGGCCCAAATGGTACCAGATATTGGACTGCAGGGTACTGGTCGGGGTATTTTTAGCATTGGGCAACCCATCCGGTTCGATTTCGTCGGCTTTGCCTTTGGTGAGGTGGGCGGCGGTTTCAAAGTCCTGTATAGCCTGGTCAAAGCAGCGCAGGCTGAGCCAGCGATGGCCGCGGTGCCGGTACGCACGGGCGTCGGCGGGGTGTAGGGCTATGGCTTTGCTAAAAACCTCCATCGCATCGTAGTACTCGCCCAAGTACCCCAGGCGCCTGCCGTACCAAATCAGGGCATCGGCATCCTGGGGTTTAGCCTCAAGGGTTTCTTTTGCGCGAAGTAGGTTTTCCGTATAGACCGCTTTCGCTTTTTCGGAAAGGGCCGGCATGGGGTAGGCTCCTTTCCCCGGGCAATCGGCAACCTGTGTCCAAGCGCACGATGAAAGGACCAGAAAGAATCCGAGGAGGGAAAACGACTTCTTTTGCATAGGGCGAAAGGGATTTAAAGGCACAAAAGCACCTCACCAAATAGTATTTAATTAAATGAATATCAATATTGACTACCTCATAGCTGCATATTTTTTCCCCAATGTACCCAGGGATTCGTACAGTTTCTGCACCCCTTCCATAGCTTGTGGGGTAGGTCGCATATCAGCGGTTTGGAGCAGGTGCAGCAGGTAGAGGAATTTTTCCTGTAGTGCTACGATGTTTTCCCGTTCGGCGGGGGTATCGTAGATACTTCCGTACAAGATATCCCCGCCGCTGGGCTTACCGGTGCCGCGCAGGGTATTGAGCCGATCGCGCAACTCCTGATTTACGAGGTTTTCTTTGAGTTGTGCGTCTATAGAATCGCGCAGGGTTTGCAGCCGTAGGTAGCCCTTGTAACAGGCCATGGAATAATCCGTTTGGAGTTGCAGATCTTCGGCGGAGATTTGAACCCTGGGGTCGAGCGTCACGTCTATCTGGCGTTGCAAGACTGCGCCATCTGCATTCAGCCGTACCGTGTATTTACCCGGGTGTACAAAAGGTCCGTCCGGGCCGGGCGGTGTATTATGTAGTACGGCGGCGATGGCGTAGCTGCGTTCGGTACCGGGTGGTGGCGTGTGCCGCAAGTCCCAGACCAGTCGGTGGTGGCCTGCTGTGGTGCCTAAGGCCTGTTGGGGTCTGAACCAATACGTCGGGTATTGCATGGCACTGGTATCGAATTCCTCCGGGCGGTCGGTGCTGGAAAACTTGCGTACGGTATTTCCGGCAGAGTCGAGGATTTCGAGGGTCAGTGTTTTGGCGGCGAGTTCCAGTTTGTAGTCTATCGCGGCCCCATCTGGCGGGTTTTGGCCGGTGGGTTCTTCGGGAGGCAGGGGCGTATCGGAGAACATATTCCACCGGACGCGTACGGCGGGGGCGGGCTGAAACAAGAATGCCTGCTTTAGGGCTGCTGCTTTGGCTATTTCGCGCAGGGGGGCAATATTATCCAGGATCCAGATAGAACGGCCGTGGGTGCCTATCACCAGATCGTTGTCGTGTATGACGAGGTCACGGATGGAGGAGGCGGGCATATTGAGGCGCAGCGACTGCCAGTTTTCCCCATCATCGGCGGAAAAGAACACTTCCCGTTCGGTTCCGGCGAAGAGGAGGCCAGGTTGTTTTGGGTCTTCCCGCACTACGTTTACCGGGTCGTTGGCGATGCCCTTAGCGATATGTTTCCAGGTTTTGCCGCCATCGTGGGTGCGGTAGATATGCGGGCGCAAATCATCGCGGCGAAAAGCATTGATAGCTACATAGGCTGTTTGCGGGTTGAAATGGCCGGCGTCGATTTGGGAAACCTTGTCCCAGGTGCGCAGGGTGGGTGGGGTTACGTTACTCCAGGTAGCTCCCCCGTCGCGGGTGACGTGTACCAGTCCGTCGTCTGTCCCTGCCCAAATCATCCGGGCATCCAGGTGTGAAGGTCCTACCGAATAGATGACACCTCGGCGGGGCATTTTTTCCAGTTCTGGTGTTCGGAAGGTGCCGATGCTCTCCGGCACTTCGGGCTGTTCCCGGGTGAGGTCGGGGCTGATGATTTGCCAGTCGTGTCCTCCGTTGGTTGTTTTCCATAGGACATTAGTGGCGAAGAGCAGCATTTTGGGGTCAGCGGGATGGAAGAGCAGGGGCAGGGTGCGCAGCACGCGGTATTTTCCCGAGCGCACTGCCTCCGGGGCGACATTTTGGGTTTGGCCGGTTTTTTTATTGAATTTCAGCACGCGGCCTCCATAGATGATATCGGGATTGAGGGGGTCTGGGGCGATATAGGCATACTCATCTGCCCCTACACCCATCCAGTCGCGGAAGGAGATTTGTCCTCCGTTGCCGCGGCTGGAGACGCCGATGGCTCCGCTCTCCTGCTGTCCGCCGTACACATGGTAAGGGAACTGATTATCGGTGGATACGTGGTATAGCTGTGCGGTGGGTTGGTTGTACCATGAGCTCCAGGTTTTGCCGCCGTTTACGGTGACTACTGCGCCCTGGTCGGCGGCGTAGAGCATGATATCGGGTTGCAGAGGGTTGATCCAGATGCGGTGGTAGTCGTCGCCACCGGGGGCGCCTTTTATGCATACCCAGCTTTTGCCTCCATCGGTAGATTTGTAGGCAGCGACATTGGCGATAAAAACCACGTCTGGGTTTTGGGGGTGCGCTTTTATTTCTGCAAAATCGCTGCCGCGCCCCCAGGTTCGGCGGTCGGTGCTGATGAGTGCCCAACTCTCACCCCCGTCTTCGCTGCGGTAGATTCCGCCATTGGTACGGGCATCTACGGTGGCGTACATGCGTTTGCTGTTGCTGGGGGCGAAGCAGATGCCAATCCGGCCCAGGCCCTGTTCGGCGCCGGGCAGCCCGGTGGTGATGCGTCGCCAGGTCGTTCCGCCGTCTGTAGATTTGAACAGACCGCTGTTGGGGCCGGAAAAGCTGGCATTTTCCCAGGGGCCTTCCCGGTGTTCCCAGAGACTCGTGAACAGCACCTGTGGGTTATTGGGGTCATACTCCACTTGTATGGAGCCTGTATTCTCGTTTATGTAGAGTACCTTTTCCCAGATTTTTCCCCCATCGCGGGTACGGAATACGCCCCGCTCCGCATTGGGGCCGTAGGGATGGCCCAGCCCTGCCACAAACACTTCATCCGGCTTGCTGGGGTGTACGATAATACGCCCCACCTGCTGTATATCGCGTAGCCCTACATGCGTCCAGGTAAGCCCTCCGTCGGGGGATCGGTAGATACCATCGCCCACACTCAGATCGGGGCGGTGTAGCCCTTCGCCCGTACCTGCATACAGGATATTCGGGTGGGAAGGGGACACGGCCACATCGCCTATAGAGCCGGTAGGTGCCTGGTCAAAAATGGGGTTCCAGGTGCGTCCATAGTCATCTGTTTTCCATATTCCTCCGTTGTTGACCCCTATGTAGAACACATTAGGCTGGGTAGGGACCCCTACGGCACCTACCGTGCGCCCTGCGCGGAAGGGGCCAATCATCCGGTAGCGCAGCCCCTGGTACTGCGACGCTGCGACGGGTTGTGCCTGCAAGGTCGCTGCGCTCAGGCAAATGCCCAGGAGCAGGGTATATGTCATCCAATTCCTCATGCTTGTATTTTTTTGAAAGCTTGCGGAGCGAAGCTAATAAAAAACGGTAATTCTTTGCAAAGAAGGGCTTCCGTTTGGCAGAAATCGAAAGACTTATCGGCGAGGGGGTATTCACGCCGGCTTCTCGCAATAAGTCAAAAAATGACTCATTTCCCTCCTCGCTGACCCTTTGTAACCATTCGAATACGTTCCAGTAACTGCGCCAGTTCGGCTACTTTTTCCGGATATCTTTCGGCCAGGTTCTCGCGTTCGCCGATATCGGAGCTGAGGTTGTAGAGTTGGGGGAAGGGGCGGTTGCCCAGCTCGATATTGGTCAGGGCGTTCACTTCGGCCCCTTTGTTGGGTTCGATATACTTCCAGTTGCCATGCAGGATTACATTGGGTTGAAAGCCCTGCTTTACGAGGGTTTGTCGGCCAACGGCGTTTTTCCCTAAAAGCGCTTGGAGCATATCCTCGCTGTCGGGCGCATCCCCTGGGTTCAGGGGAACCTGGAGCAAACGGGCGAAGGATGCCAGCAGATCCATTTGGCAGAGGAGGGCTTCCGATGTGGTTCCCGCCCGTACTTTTCCCGGCCAACTTAGTATAAAAGGCACCCGCGTACCCGCTTCGAATGCGCTGTATTTCCCCCCGCGCAACGGTCCCCACGGGGTATGTCCGTTTCGCATGGTCACTGCCCCGTCTTCGTAGCCATCGTCGAGGACGGGGCCATTGTCGCTGCTGAAGAGGATTATCGTATTGCGTGCTATTCCGAGCAGTTCCACCCAATCCATAATCTGTCCTACCGCCCAGTCGAGTTGCAGGATGGCGTCGCCCCGGTACCCCAGCCCACTTTTCCCCTTGAACATGGTAGAGGGCATGCGGGGCACATGGGGCTCGGTGAGCGAGTAGAGGAGGAAAAAAGGGTTGGATCTGTTTTTTTGGATAAATTCCCTGGACTTTTCCAAAAAGGTCAGGGGCAGCTCCTCGTCGGTCCAACGGGCGGCGCGTCCGCCTTTCATGTATCCGATTCGTCCGATGCCGTTGACGATGGTAAAGTCATGTCCGTGCTTGGGCGAGGCCCGCATCTTGAGCAGTTCCGGATGGGCGCGCCCTGTTGGTTCGCTACCCGGATCGACCTGGTAATCTACGGCGATGGGGTCGGAGGGTTCCACGCCGAGTACCCGTTGATTTTCCAGGAACACCGTAGGGACGCGGTCGGCAGTAGCCGGAAAAATGAAGGAGTAGCCGAAGCCTACGTCATTAGGGCCGGGGGAGATTTCGCCATTCCAATCTTTTTGGAGCGCATCGCCCAGGCCGAGATGCCATTTTCCTACTATGCCCGTTGCGTAGCCTGCTTTTTGGAATAAAGAAGCCAGCGTCATCTTATCCTGAGGGATTACCAGCGCGGCATCTCCGGGCAGCACCCCTGTGCCTGATGTGCGCCAGGGGTACTGGCCGGTCATCAAGGCATATCGGGAGGGGGTACACGTTGCAGAAGTAGTATGGGCATTGGTGAATCGAATGCCCTGATTAGCCAAACGGTCGAGTTGCGGCGTCTTTAACTGAACAGAGCCATAGCACCCGGCATCGCCGTACCCCAAATCATCGGCGTAGATGAGGATTACGTTGGGCCTGCGTTGTGCTGTTGTGGGCGAGCCTATACCGAGCCCGACGAGAATAAAAACGATTGTTTTACAAGTAAAGAATGGGTTAGCGGTCAAGGTGGGTATTTTTTATTTGTAAAGTAAAACTTGGGTTTTGACCTATCACAACCAGTCTGATCTATTCCAGGACCAAGAGCAGGGGGGTGAGTGGGAGTAGTTCAATATATCCGCTGCTCAGGTCGTATGTTTTTCCGGTGAGGATATCTTTTGCGCGGGAAGCTCCCTGTAGTCCTTCGTGGAAGCGGTCCAGTCTGAGCGTGTGGGTTTTCTTGTTTTTGTTGAGTACGACCATCAATTTTTGGGCAGCGTCTGAGCGGAAATAGACGTAGGTGCTCTGTTCCGGTGCGTAGTGCAGCAGCTTGCCGCTGTGTACAGCGCTTGCCGTTTTTCGCCAGTTCAGCAGTTGGCGGATCCACTGCTGGGCTTCGAGAGCTTCCTTCGACAAGCCCTTTCCGCTGACGGCATCGGTCGGGTCGCCCGGCCATCCGCCGGGGAGGTCGGAGCGGATATTCCCATGGTCGCCGCTGGGAGTGTTGGTCATGAGGATTTCGGTGCCGTAGTAGATTTGGGGTGTTCCCCGGGTAGTAGCCAGGAAGAGCAGTCCTTGCTTAAAGAGGGGAATATTTTCCCGCAGGGCCGTGTAGAAGCGGTCCATGTCGTGGTTATCGCCAAAGACGACCAGGTCATTGGGGCTTGGATAGAGGAAGTCTTGCGCCAACATGCGGTATAAGCGCACGAACCCGCTTTCCCAGGCGTTTTCTTCTTCCTGTAGCAGGGCATCGCGCAGGCTTTCCTGGACGGGGAAATCCATGAGGCTGCGCAAGTAGGACACATATCCGTTGGGGTTTACCTTGCCGCGCTGCCAGAAAGATACCAGGGAAGGCATACCGGTCCATTCTTCCCCTACCACGTTGAAGTTGGGATATTCTTCCATGACGCGGCGTGTCCAGTCGGTCATGAACTCTTTGTCCGGATAGGGATAAGTATCCATGCGGATGCCATCGAGGCCGGCGTATTCAATCCACCATAAGGTATTCTGGATAAGGTAATTGGATAATAGTTTGTTTCGTTGGTTGAGGTCGGGCATCGTTTCTACGAACCAGCCATCGCTATGCTTTTGGATATCGGTTGCGGAGGCATAGGGATCCTGAATAGTTTCCCGTCGGTGGCTGGTCGGCACGAACTTTCCCCCGAAGTTGATCCAGTCTTTGGAGGGTAGGTCGTACATCCACCAATGCTCCGAGCCGCAGTGGTTGAGGATCATATCCATGATGACTTTGACGCCTTTTGTGTGGGCCTGTTGCACGAGCCGGACGTAGTCTTCATTGCTGCCAAAACGGGCATCCACGTTGTAAAAATCGGTAGTAGAGTAGCCGTGGTAGGAGTATTCCTTTTGGTTATTTTCGAGTAGGGGGTTTAGCCAGATGGCGGTAAATCCCATGCCGGCGATATAGTCCAGGCGTTCGGATAGACCTTTGATATCGCCCCCGTGGCGTCCGCCTTTAAAACTCCGGTTGGCGCGTTCGTACAAGGCAGGTACATTATCGTTGTCGGGGTCGCCGTTGGCAAAGCGGTCGGGAGTAATGAGGTACATCACGTCAGAAGTATTGAACCCGATGCGTTGGGCGGATTGAGCGGTGCGTTCGAGCAGGCGGTAGGTGTAGGAATGGACGGTTTTGCCTTTATCCTGAAAATGGATGACAAAACTACCCGGTTTGGCAGCGCTCAGGTCTAGGTCGAGGAACAGGTAGTTCGGGTTTTCGACCTGTATAGTCTGTACCAGGCGGACATCAGAAGCGACGATATGTGGGCGCAGGGTGGAAATCTGCTTGCCATAGACCAATAGCTGGAGCTTTGTGTCGCGCATGCCGGTCCACCAAAAGGCGGGTTCTACCCGTTTTAGTTCGGGCTGGGCCTCGGCCTTGAAAACGCATAGGACTGCGATAATCAGCAGGTAAAAAGATTTGTTCATACGATTGTGTAGTTGGTTCGACAGGGGGAAAGGTACTATTTGTTTGGCAATTTTTCATCCTGTACTGGAGTGGCTTGTTTTTCGGTTGGAAAGAGGATTTTTTGTATCTTCGTGAAAATCCTCTTTTCACCAGACTGTCTTGCGCACCATGCACGCACTAATCACCCATGTACAGGAAGCGTTTCAAACGCCTTTTAAAAGCGCGGTGCTGATTTTTGCACTGCTGCTGTTCATCATTTTGATAGCGCCTTTGTTGCTTCGCAGGTTGGGTCTGCCCGGCATCATCGGGCTGATTCTTTCGGGGCTTGTCATAGGGCCGCACGGGCTGCACATCATTGACAAGAACGCGGCGGTGGATTTGTTTGCGACGATTGGCTTGCTTTACATCATGTTCATCGCGGGTCTGGAGCTGGACCTGGAGGAATTTCGCAAAACCCGGCATAAAAGCGCTGTTTTTGGGGCGCTCACGTTTATCCTTCCGTTAGTAATAGGGTTTCCAGTGTGCTATTACCTCTTGGGCTACGGTTTTTACACCAGTCTGCTGACCGCCAGTATGTTTTCCACGCATACGCTGGTAGCCTATCCCATTGCCAGCCGTCTGGGCATCAACCGGCATGAAAGCGTTGCGCTTACGGTAGGAGGGACGATAATAACCGATACGGCGGTACTGCTGATGTTGCCTCTGATTGCGGCTTCGGCGAAGGGGGGATCCAACCAGGAGGTCTGGTTGCGCCTTGCCATTACCTGCCCGGTATTTTTAGGGGTGGTTGTTTATCTCGTACCTCGATTTTCCCGTTGGTTTTTGAAATCGGCGGGTTCGGAGCCTTATGCGCAGTATATCTTCGTGTTGTCCACGGTTTTTTTCATCGCGTTCATGGCCGAACTCTCGGGACTGGAGCCCATTATCGGGGCCTTTGCGGCCGGGTTAGCGCTCAACAGGCTGATTCCCCACACTTCCACGTTGATGAATCGGATTGAATTTATGGGGAATGCCTTATTTATTCCCATTTTCCTGATCAGCGTGGGGATGATTGTAGATTTGGCAGTGTTGACCAAGGGGCCACAAGCACTTATTGTTGCAGCGGTTCTCACGGTGGTGGCTCTTGTGGGCAAATGGGTTGCCGCATGGACCACAGGCTTGATTTTCAAGTACTCCCATGCCGAGCGAAACCTGATTTTCGGTCTTAGCAGTTCACATGCGGCAGCTACCCTGGCGATTATCCTCGTAGGCTTCCGCTTGGATATCATTGATGAAAACATCCTCAACGGTACGATTGTGCTGATATTGGTGACCTGTCTGGCTGCTTCTTTTGCGACGGAGCACTATGGGCGCAGAGTAGCGTTAGATGAAGTGCGCCATGCCCCGCAAGTGCCTGACGAAGAAGAGGAAAGCATCCTGGCTCCCATCGCCAACCCGGAAACGATGGAAAAACTGATTGATTTGGCTACGACGCTCAAAAAGCCCAAGTCTCCATCGCCCATCTATGGGCTTTCCGTCGTCATGGACGACGCCGAAGCCCGCTCTAAATTGGCGGAGGCCCGAAAACTGCTCAACAAGGCGATGGTCCACGCTTCTGCCTCTGGCCATATCATCGAAATCATTTCTACCATTGACCAAAACGTGGCGAGCGGTATCCGCCGTATCGCAACGGAAGTGGATGCTACGGACATCATCCTTGGGCATAGTGAGAAAACCAACCTTTTCCAGATGGTTTTTGGCAAGACCAACCAAAACATCATCGAATCCAGCAACCAGGCGGTCTGGGTCTGCCGAATCGCCCAACCTATCCACCTGCACCGTACGATTCGTTTGTTTTGCCCTGCTTTTTGCGAATTGGAATACGGTTTTGACCAGTGGGTGGAAAAAGTAGCCCGACTATCCGGCGGGCTGGGCCGAAAAGTGCTTTGTTACAGCACTCAGGAAACGTTCGACAGTATCTCGAAACAGCTCCAAAAGCGCAAAACGGGAGCTGCTTTCGACCACGTGCGGTTTCAGGAGTGGGAGACTTTTAGCGACCTGGCGGCAGGGTTTGCCGACGGCGATCTCGTCATAGTGGTCTCTCCGCGGGAGGGGCACTTGTCCCATGAGCGGGTACTCGAACAAATCGGCCAGCACCTCGACCAGTACCTCAAGCACAATAGCTTCGTCGTCATTCATCCCCGCGTCCGGGAAGATATGGCGGACGACAACATGCGCCAACTCTTTATCTGACCCATTTGCTCAACCATGGAACAGGAACAACTCATCGTTACCACAGAACTGCTCGCCCAGGATTTTTCCATTGAGCCAAGGGCAGGGGGCATCACGGAAGAAGAACTTCTCCGCATGCTCTCCGAACAAATCGCTTTTTTGATTGAAAACCGCATGGAGTTCCTCCTGAGCCTCATGTACCGCCTCGATATTGACGAGCGCAAAGTAGAGGCTGCCTTATTGCCGACTTCCCCGGTGCCGCCCCACGAAGCCATTGCCCGTCTGGTGTTGGATCGGCAGAAAAAACGCGCCTATACCAAGCTGCATTACCGCCCGCCCACCCTGGACGAAGGCTGGGAAAATGACAAGCCTGAATAAACCAAGGGGTATCTGCTTGAAAAACAAGTCTATTTCCTATTTTTGCCGCCAGTCTGTCAAGTATGGCGCCATGCGCCCAACCCAAACGTCATGTACAAGGAATTCAAAGGCCTCAACCTGCCCGAAATAGACCGGGAAATTCTCCACTTCTGGGACTCCGCGGGTATCTTCCAGAAAAGTATTGAAGAGCGGGATCCTGCCCACAGCTACGTTTTCTATGAAGGCCCCCCTTCTGCCAACGGTATGCCGGGGATTCACCACGTCATGGCCCGCACCATCAAGGACATTTTCTGCCGCTACCACACCATGAAAGGCCAGCGCGTCGAACGGAAAGGGGGATGGGATACGCACGGCCTCCCTATCGAACTCAGCGTGGAGAAAGAACTGGGGATCACCCGCGATGATATCGGCAAAAAAATCTCTGTGGCAGACTACAACCGCCACTGCCGGGAAACCGTCATGCGCTACAAAGACCGATGGGACGATATTACGCGCAAAATGGGCTATTGGGTGGATCTCGAAAACCCCTACATCACCTATACCAACGACTACATCGAGACCTGCTGGTGGCTACTGCGCCAACTCTACGATAAAGGGCTGCTGTACAAAGGCTATACTATCCAGCCCTTCTCCCCTGCTGCGGGTACGGGCCTAAGTTCACACGAACTAAACCAGCCCGGGGCATACCGCGATATCACCGATACGACCGCGGTCGCCCAGTTTCGCCTGAAAGGTAGTGCAAACACCTTCTTTCTGGCATGGACTACCACGCCCTGGACGCTGCCCTCCAACACGGCATTAGCGGTAGGACGGCAAATCACCTACGTCAAGGTCCGCACGTTTAACCGCTACACCCAGGAGCCTATTGCCGTAATCCTCGCGAAAGACCGCTTTTCCACCTACTTCAGCGAATGCAATCCGGAACTGGAAGCAGACGCTGTAAAACCAGGCAATAAGCCTATCCCCTATATCGAAATCGAAGAGGAAATCAAAGGGGCTGACCTGGAAGGCATGGAATATGAACAACTCATGCCCTACGTCCAACCCGACGGCCCTGCGTTCCGGGTGTTGTTGGGCGATTTCGTCTCTACGGAAGACGGCACCGGCATCGTCCATATCGCTCCTACGTTTGGATCCGATGACTTTAAAGTAGCCCGCCAGTACGGTATCGTGCCGCTTTTGGTCAAAGACGAGCAGGGAAACCCTGCCCCTCTGGTCGATCGGCAGGGTCGCTTTGTCAAAGAAGTCACCGATTTCGCGGGCCGCTATGTTAAAGACTACGGTCAGCAGGAAGAGCGCTCGGTGGATGTGGATATCGTCATCAAGCTAAAGGAAGAAAACAAGCTCTTCCTGTCGGAAAAATACCTCCACCCCTATCCGCACTGCTGGCGCACGGAAAAACCGGTGCTCTACTACCCCCTCGACAGTTGGTTCATCCGCGCCTCTGCTGTCAAAGAGCGCATGTTTGCCCTCAATCAAACCATCAACTGGAAACCGGCCTCGACGGGTGAAGGCCGGTTCGGGAAATGGCTCGAAAACCTGCAGGACTGGAACTTGTCGCGTTCCCGCTTCTGGGGCGTACCTCTGCCCATCTGGCGCAGCAAAGATGGAAAACAGGAAATTTGCATCGGCTCTATAGAACAACTCTCGGCAGAAATTGAAAAAGCAAATGACCGGCTCGGGCTGCAACAGTCGGTTCCCCAGGATCTGCACCGGCCTTTCATAGACGATATCGTCCTGGCAGCTGAAAATGGCGAACCAATGCATCGCGAAAGCGACTTGATTGACGTATGGTTCGATTCCGGTGCCATGCCGTATGCTCAATGGCACTATCCCTTTGAAAACCAGGAGAAATTCAAGCAAAATTTCCCTGCTGATTTCATCGCGGAAGGCGTGGACCAAACCCGGGGCTGGTTTTATACCCTACACGCTATTGCCGCTATGGTATTTGACAGCGTCTCTTATAAAAACGTGGTCTCCAACGGCCTCGTGCTCGACAAAAACGGGGTCAAAATGTCTAAGCGCCTCGGAAATGCCGTTGACCCCTTTGACACCATCGCACAGTACGGCGCCGATGCCACCCGCTGGTACATGATTTCCAACGCCCAGCCCTGGGACAACCTCAAGTTTGATGCCTCGGGTATTGAAGAGGTCACCCGGCGTTTTTTTGGCACGCTTTTCAATACGTATTCCTTCTTCGCTCTCTATGCCAATATTGACGGTTTTGCGTTTGCCGAAGGGGAAATTCCCGTAGCAGAACGCCCGGAAATTGACCGCTGGATTTTATCTGCGCTCAATTCCCTGAGTGCCGAAGTAGATGCCAGCTACGCGGAGTACGAACCCACGGAGGCCACCCGGAAAATCATGTACTTCGTGGATGAACAACTCAGTAACTGGTATGTGCGCCTTTGCCGTCGCCGCTTCTGGAAAGGAGAGTACGGCACGGATAAGATTGCAGCCTACCAGACTCTCTACGAGTGTTTGACGACCCTTGCCAAGCTCATGGCTCCTGTATCGCCTTTCTTTGCCGACTGGCTTTACCGCAATCTCAACGATACCACGGGGAAAGAATCGCACACCTCCGTACACCTGGCCTTGGTGCCGGCCTACGACCCACAGCGGGAAGACAAGGCCCTGGAACAGCGTATGGATTACGCCCAGCGCATCGCTTCCCTTGCGCTGAGCCTGCGCAAAAAAGAGAAAATCCGCGTGCGGCAGCCGCTTCAAAAAATCCTGCTGCCCGTACTGGACGATGCCTTCACCGTCCAGGTGGATCAGGTCAAAGACCTCATCCTGGCCGAGGTAAACGTCAAGGAGATGGATTACGTGACGGATGCTTCCGGCCTGATCCACAAGCGGGCAAAACCGAACTTCAAAACATTGGGCAAGCGCCTCGGCAAACAGATGAAAGCTGCCGCTGACCTCATCGCCGCCTGGGGCCAGGATGAAATCCGCCAACTCGAAAAAACCGGTCATTTTACCTTGGAGATAGAGGGCGTACCTTGCGAAACAACGCTCGAAGATTACGAAATCCTCACCGAGGATATCCCGGGCTGGCAAGTGGCTACGGATAATGGCATTACCGTGGCCCTGGATATCACCCTCAACCCGGAACTAGAGGCGGAGGGCATGGCCCGCGAATTGGTCAACCGCATCCAAAACATCCGCAAAAATCGGGATTTCAACGTTACAGACCGCATCCGGGTCGCCCTGCAGCCACATCCGGCTGTGGCCTCCGCGGTACAGCAGTTTGGGGATTATATCTGCCAGGAAACGCTGGCCGATTTGCTCGTCCTGCAGGAAAATCTCCAAAAGGGCGATCTGCTCGATCTGCCGGACGATATCCAGGTATGGGTTGAGGTAACCCCGGTCTGACAAACTTTTGGAGAGGGTCAAAACCGAAAAAACAAACGCTATGTCCGATCATTTCACCCACATAGATGCTTCCGGCAACCCGGCTATGGTGGATGTAGGTGCCAAAGCGGAAACGCGCCGCAGCGCCCGCGCCCGCGCCATCGTCTTGCTCAACGAAGCTATCCTGGAGCTTTTGGAAAAAGACGAAATCCATACTAAAAAAGGCCCTGTATTCCAGACGGCTATCCTCGCCGGTATCATGGCTGCCAAAAAAACGGGGGAACTGATTCCTTTGTGTCACCCTCTTGGCCTCGACCACTGCCAGGTGGACATCCGCGTCAATGACCTTCGCGAAGTAGTCGTTGAGTGTACCGCTTCCCTCAGCGGAAAAACAGGGGTAGAAATGGAAGCGCTCACCGGTGCCTCGGTAGCCGCCCTGACCATCTACGACATGGCCAAGGCCTTTTCCCATGACATTGTGATCCGGGAAATAAAACTCATAGAAAAAACGGGAGGAAAAAGGGATTTCAAACGAGCGGATAAGGAGTAAAGCCATGGATAAAGCGCACCAGAAACACACCGACCTCGTCAAAGCCGACTACGGGAGTTTCCACCGTCGGGAATGGGCTGTGCTGGGGGCGCCCTGCGGCGTCATCCAAAGCCTGGCCAGGGCGATCATCCAGTCCCTTGGCCCCGATCGGCAAATCGCCTATGTAGATGCCGACCATCGCGAGGCGGATCAACCCGGCTCTGAAACCTCGTCTTCCATGCTCGGCGCAGGTGCCTCTCTGCAATACACCGACAAAATCGAGTTTGCCCGTATAGACCGTATGGGCAGGCCCTCCGTTTTTCAGCAGCGCAGCGCGTTCTACGATGCCGATGCTGCCCTGCTCAACGGCAACCATTTTGAAGGCAAACGCCAAATTGTGCTCATAGACCCCCGCAAGGAGGCATCTCTGCAGAAACGCCTGGGCCAGCTCTCCCACGTGGACCTCATCTTGCTCGCAGAGGGGCAAGAAGTCCCCTATCCTTTTCTACTGGAGCATCTCAAAGCACAGCAGCAGGTACTTCCTCCCATTTTACCGCTCGACGATATCCCGGGAATCGCGCTTTTCCTGCAAAAACAACTGGAATCTTTGCAGGCGCCCCTGATGGGGCTGGTACTCGCCGGCGGTAAAAGCCTCCGCATGGGGCAGGACAAAGGAGCTATAGCCTATCACGGAATGCCGCAACGCGAATACGCCGCGCATTTGCTCTCCCCATTTTGCGAACGCGTCTTTCTTTCCGTTCGCCCCGACCAGCTCGGGGAGCTCAGCAGTGCTTTCCCTCTGCTGCCGGATACCTTCCTGGGCCTCGGTCCGCTGGGGGCCATCCTCTCTGCCTTCCGGGAAAACCCCAACGCCGCCTGGTTGGTCATCGCCTGTGATTTGCCCCTTCTACATACAGATGTGCTCGCGCAACTCGTACAGAATCGGCACAGCGGACGGGTGGCCACTGCTTTCCAAAGTCCGGAGAACCCATTTCCGGAGCCCCTCATCGCTATATGGGAACCTCGCAGCTATCCGCTGTTGCTGCAGTTTTTGGCCCAGGGTATTTCGTGTCCCAGAAAAACACTAATCAACAGCTCTATACATCTGATACACGCAAAAGATACGTCAGCGTTGACCAATGTGAACAGCCCTGATGAAATGGTTCAGGTAAAGAAACGCATAGGGTGAGGGAACCCGGAGGGTAGACTTTTTCTGCCATCTCTGTGCTTCGTCCATACCCTCCCAAC
>CAZSMU010000087.1:0-15485 GCA_964607915.1 uncultured Haliscomenobacter sp. | reverse complement strand
CCCAGTTAGCGCTTTAAGATTTACAGAATTATAAGACTGATGTTGCGCAGTCCTTCGCTGGAAACGGGAAGGGCTGCTTTTTTTTGGTGCCTTCGCTTTGATTCCAGGAATTCAGAACTATCTTTCGGGTTGTTTATCCCTCGCAATAAGTCAAGCGCGCATGAAAAAAGTCCAACTCTTCGCATGGCTGACCTTTTTTTCTGTACAGGTCGCCTTCGCTCAAAAGCAACCACTGAGCTACTATCTGCCGGATATTGCCTACGATGCCAAAATCCCGACACCGGAGGCTTTCCTCGGCTACCAAATCGGGGAATGGCATATCAGCCACGACCAGCAGTACGCGTATATGCGGCGTCTGGCGGAATTATCCCCGCGCGTCCGGCTGGTGGAGCACGGCCGCACCTATGAAAACCGGCCTCTCATTCACCTGATGATCACTTCTCCGGCCAACCACGAACGGCTTGAAGCCATCCGGGAGCAACACGTTGCCCTTACCGACCCCTCCAAAGCCGCTGCGCTGAACCTGAAGGATATGCCGACGGTGTTGTACCAGGGGTTCAGTATCCATGGCAATGAGGCCAGCGGGGCGAACGCTGCTCCGTTGCTGGCGTACTACCTGGTCGCCGGACAAAGCCCGGAGGTACAGCGCTTGTTGGAGCAGGCGGTCGTCTTGTTCGACCCCAGTTTCAACCCGGACGGCCTTACGCGCTTTTCGACTTGGGCCAACTACCATAAAAATGCCACCCTCACCGGCGACCCGCAGGACCGGGAGTACTCCGAAGCATGGCCGGGCGGGCGCTTCAACCACTACTGGTTTGACCTCAACCGCGACTGGCTTCTGTGTGCCCATCCCGAGTCGAGGGGCCGCGCGGCCTTGTTCCACCAGTGGAAGCCCAATATTCTCACCGACCACCACGAGATGGGTACCAATTCCAGTTTTTTCTTCATGCCGGGCGTCGCCACGCGGGTCAACCCCATCACCCCCAAACGAAACCAGGAGCTGACCGCCAAAATCGGTACTTACCACAGTAAATTCCTGGACGAGATAGGCTCGCTCTACTATTCCGGCGAAGGGTATGACGACTTTTACTACGGCAAGGGCTCGACTTTCCCCGATGCCAACGGCTGTATCGGCATCCTGTTTGAACAGGCCAGTTCCCGCGGGCACCTGCAGGAAACGGCCAACGGGCCGTTGGCCTTCCACTTCACCATCCGCAACCAGGTGCGCACCGGCCTGTCCACGTATCAGGCTGCCGTAGAGATGCGTCAGGAGCTCCTCGAACACCAGCGTACCTTCTTTAAAGAGGCCCTCTCGGCGGGAAAAGCTGACCCCCGCAAAGGCTTTGTATTCGGCGATTCGCACGACCTGGCCCGTACGGATCAACTGGTAGAGGTGCTGCGCCGCCATCAAATCGAGGTATATGCCCTCAAAAACCCGGTCAGCGCAGAAGGTAAGACTTTCGAACCGGGCAACGCGTTTGTCGTGCCCCTGGACCAACGCCAGTACACCTTGATCCGGGGCTCGTTTGAAACGATGAAAACGTTTGAAGACAGCATTTTCTACGATATCTCTTCCTGGACGCTGCCCCTTTCCTTCAACCTGCCCTATGCCGCGCTGGGCAAAGCCTGGACAGCGGATCTTCTCGGGGAAAAAGTAGAAGGCGCCCGCCCGCTGCGCAAACCGCTGCGCATCCCCGCCCAGAGCAGCTATGCCTACCTCATGGAATGGGATCACTACTACGCACCCAAAGCGTTGTACGCCCTTTTGAAGGCCGGTATCCGCGCCAAAGTGGGCAGGGAGCCTTTCCTCTCCAACGGGAAGCGCTATGAACCGGGAACTATCCTGATTCCCGTGCAGAACCAGGACAAGAGCGCTTCGGAAATCCACCAAATCGTCGCCGGCATTTCCGAGTCTTCGGGAGTAGCTTTTGAGGCGGCGGCCAGCGGCTTCACCACAGAGGGTATAGACTTTGGTAGCAATGGCTTCACTACCTTGCAGTTGCCCAAAATTGCGATTATCGTGGGGGAGACGACCACTCCCTTCGGAGCAGGCGAAGCATGGCACCTCTTAGATACGCGCTACCACATCCCCGTGACCAAGCTCGAAGCCGACGACATTGCGCGCGCCGATCTAGGCCGGTACAACGTCCTCGTCTTTGGCGGCGGGCAATACGGGAGTGTCGGTGCCGCAGGCGCAGCCAAACTAAAATCATGGGTGCAGGATGGCGGTACACTCATCGGTATCCAAAGCGCTATCTCCTGGCTCAAAGCACAGGGAATCGGCTATGTGGAAATCCGGGAAAACAAAGAACTCGACAAGCCGCAGGGCCGCAAGCCATATATACAAATGGATGAGGATATCGCCTCACTGGAAACGCCGGGTTCTATCTTTGAAGCGGAAATTGACCCTACCCATCCGATCGGCTTTGGCTACCGCCGGGGCAAACTTCCGGTGTTCAGGGATTACGACTTGTACCTGGAACCGGGCAAAAACCCGTATTCTACCCCGCTCATCTATACCGAAGATCCGCTGCTGAGCGGCTACGTCAATGCAAAGGTCATCGGACAGGCCAGGCGCAGCGCAGGAATTGTAGTCAGTGGTGCCGGCAGTGGCAAGGTCGTCTTCATGGCCGACGACCCCAACTTCCGCGCACACTGGTTTGGCACGAACAAGCTCTTCGCCAATGCCGTTTTCTTCGGCCACACCATCAGCGGGAGTTCTATTGAGCGAGGGGGAGCGAAGTAAAGGGAGTTTTTTTCTTGCTTCCGGGCTCGGGGGCAGGCGTAGAGGCTCAGGAGATGATGTCAGAGGGGACCAGTGAGCAGGGCAAGGGTATTGTCCCTCACTGGTCCCCTTTGCAATAGGTCTATTAAATCCCCAACAGTTTCGCGGCTTTTTCCATAGCGGCGTCCAGTCCTTCGGCTTTTTTGCCACCGGCTGTGGCGAAGAAGGGCTGCCCGCCTCCGCCGCCTTCGATATCTTTGGCCAGTTCGCGCACGATATTGCCTGCGTGGAGGCCCTTGCCTTCTACGAGTTCCTTGCTGACGATGGCCATGACCTGGGGTTTGTCGGAAATGAGGGCACCAAAAACGATGGCGGCGTTGCCCACTTCATTTTCCAGTTGGTAGGCCAGGTTTTTCAAGGCGGCACCGTCGGTCAGGGGGACCCGGGCCACCAGCAGGTTGGCGCCGCCCGACGGTACGAAGCGGCTTTTGAGTTCCCCTTTCAGTGCGTTGGCCTGAGCAGCTTGCAGCCGTTCGATTTCTTTGCGGAGCTGTCTGTTTTCCTCTTGCAGATTGGCGATTTGGCGGACGGTGTTTGGCGCATGTTTGAAGAGGCCCCGGATGTCGTCCAGTTCTGCGAGTTCCCGGCGCAGGAAGGCTTCCGCGCCATCTGCCGTCACGGCTTCGATCCGGCGGATGCCAGCGGCGACGGCACTTTCGGCCACAATTTTGAACAGGCCTATTTCTCCGGTAGAGGCCACGTGGGTACCTCCGCAGAGCTCCCGGGAGAAGTCGGGGTCAAAGGTGACCATGCGCACGGCATCGCCGTATTTTTCTCCGAAGAGCATCATGGCCCCTGCTTTTTTGGCTTCTTCGATGGGCAGGTTGCGCTGTTCTTCCAGGGAGATATTGGAGCGGATTTTCTCGTTGACCATTTGCTCAATCTGCAGGAGTTCCGCTTCGCCCACTTTTTGGAAGTGGGAAAAGTCAAAGCGCATGCGCTGTTCGTTTACATCTTGTCCTTTTTGAAGGGCGTGTGCGCCCAGGACGCGGTGCAGGGCTGCGTGCATGAGGTGTGCGGCTGAGTGGTTGCTCGAGGTCGCGCGGCGTCTGGCGGCGTCCACGTCGGCGCGTACCGGTGCTTCCAGGTGGCGGGGGAATTTTTCCAGGATATGGATAATCAGGTCATTTTCTTTCTGTGTATCCAGTACGGCGATGCGTTCCTCGTTGAACCAGAGCACTCCGGTATCGCCTGCCTGTCCGCCGCTTTCTGCGTAGAAGGGCGTTTTGTCCAATACGATTTGGTACTGGTCTTCTTTTTTGACTTTGACCGTTCGGTATTTCAGGACTTTGGCATTGGTTGCGTAGAGTTGGTCGTAGCCGACGAAGGTCACTTCGCCTTCGTTGAGCGCTGTCCAGTCGCCTACCTCTTTCTGGGCTGCGGAGCGGGAGCGCTCTTTTTGTGCCTTCAGAGCGGTATCGAAGCCAGCTTCGTCAATGGCATAGCCGCGTTCCTGGGCGATCAGTCGGGTGAGGTCTATGGGGAAGCCGTAGGTATCGTAGAGTTCGAAGGCATCTTCTCCCCGGATGGTGCCGCCGGGCGCTTCGATGGTATCGAAGCGGCGCAGTCCGTTTTCCAGGGTGTGGAGGAAGGCCTGTTCTTCGCTCTCTATAATGCGGGCCACCTGTTCCTGCTGGGCGTACAATTCCGGGAATACCTGGCGGAAGGTATCGGCCAGCAGCGGGATGAGCGTATGGAGGAAAGGGCTGCGCAGGTCCAGGAAAGAATAGTAATAGCGCACCGCACGGCGCAGGATGCGCCGGATGACATAGCCGGCGCCCGTGTTGGAGGGCAGTTGTCCGTCGGCAATAGCGAACGCGATGGCGCGGATATGGTCGGAGATGACGCGCATGGCGATATCTACCTTATTATTGCGGTCGTAGCTGGATGTGTAGGTTTTACCTGATTTTTCCTCGATCAAGCGGATGAACGGGGTGAACACATCGGTGTCGTAGGTCGCGGTTTTTTGTTGCAGCACCATACAGAGGCGTTCGAAGCCCATGCCGGTATCCACGTGTTTTTCGGGGAGTTGCTCTAAGGTGCCGTCTGCTTTTCGGTTGAACTGGATGAATACGTTGTTCCAGATCTCGACTACTCTGGGATGGTCTTTGTTGACCAACGCGTGGCCGGGCGTCTGGGCGCGTTCTTCATCGCTGCGCAAGTCTACGTGGATTTCGGAGCAGGGACCACAGGGACCGGTATCGCCCATTTCCCAGAAGTTATCTTTCTTATTGCCGTAGAGGACGTGGTCTTCCGGTAGGAAGCGCAGCCAGATGGCGCGTGCTTCATCGTCGGCGGGCAGGTTGTCCTTTTTATCTCCTTCAAAAACCGTGGCGTAGAGCCGATCTTTGGGCAGGCCATACACGTGCGTCAGCAGCTCCCAGGACCAGCTCAGCGCTTCATCCTTGAAGTAATCGCCGATAGACCAGTTGCCCAGCATTTCGAACATCGTGTGGTGTGTGCCGTCGTAGCCTACATCTTCCAGGTCGTTGTGTTTGCCGGATACGCGCAGGCATTTCTGCGTATCGGCGATGCGCCGGTTGTCGGGTACCTGGTTGCCGAGGAAGAAGTCCTTGAATTGGTTCATCCCGGCATTGGTGAACAGGAGGCTAGGATCATCTTTGTTCACGATAGGCGCAGATGGCACAATTTTATGCTGTTTAGAAGCAAAAAAGTCTAAGAAAAGTTGTCGGATCTCGGCAGATGTTTTCATGAAGGTTGGATTATTTTCGGTGCAAGCAGATTAAAGTTTGATAAAAGTATGGGGTTTTTCATTTGAATTTCTATTTTTGTCCTATTGTTATAGTCCCATCGGCATCATCGGTCTGTCTTTCTGTTTGGACAGCTATTTGACGCGGTACAACCGCAATGCAAAAGATGACTTCTTTAAATGTTGAATTTTGTAAGGACTTCTATTTCTCCCTATGACTTCGCCTCGTTTCGAGTGCAAGCAGGAGCACCGCCCTTGCCGCTTTCATGTTCAAAAAAAAGCGTTGCAAAGGTAGTGAAATTGATAAGACGAATACTATGAAGAAGCAAAAGTTTGTGTACAACGTGCACACCCTTAGTTATGAACGTGCGGAAATGAGCACGCAGCAAAAAGTGTTACAGGTTTTCGGGTTTTTATGTGCGGCCGCTGTCTCTGCCTTCCTCTTCACCCTGGTCATGCACAACTTTTTCCCCTCTCCAAAAGAAAAATCCCTGAAGCAGGAAATCGCCCTGCTGGAATCAGAATACTCCAAACTCATCCAGGAAGTAGGGACTTTGCAAAAAGCCCTCGGCAACCTTCAAGAGCGCGATGCATACGCATATCGCATGGTCTTCGGTATGGATCCTATTGACCCCCAGGTCCTGAAAGGCGGTATCGGGGGGCACGATGAGTACGAGTTGTTCCGCCGCCACGATGCGGGGGAAACGATTATAGAAGCGCGCGAAAAGGTGCGCCAACTACGCCACCAAATTGCAGTGCAATCTCGCTCGCTCGACACCATCTCCCAGTTGGCGGCAGATAAAGATGAGATGTGGGCGGCCCGCCCTTCCATCAAGCCCGTTCGCTCGGACAAGCTGTCTAAATCCGTGAACCTGCTCTCCGGTTTTGGATACCGCATACACCCGGTGTACAAAGTCATGAAAAAACACCAGGGCATTGATTTCACCGCGCCCAAAGGCACCCCCATCCAGGCAACCGGCGACGGAGTGGTCGTTAAAGCGGGCTGGCATTACGGCTATGGCAATACGGTCATCATCCGCCATGGCTATGGGTACGAGACGCTCTACGGGCACATGAGCCGGATTACGGTCAAAAACGGACAGCGGGTAAAGCGCGGGCAGCAAATCGGCACCGTGGGCAGCACGGGCACATCTACCGCCCCCCACTGCCACTATGAAGTGCACGAAAGGGGCAAACCGGTCAACCCCGTCCAGTTCGTATTCGATGGCTTGACGCCTAAAGAGTACCAGGAGTTGGTCAAAGCGGCATCGGCGTACAACCAGTCGTTTGATTGACCCTTCCTCCCTCACTGACCTTTTACCACCAGTCTGTGTCATATAAACGCACATCGAGAACCCGTTTCCGCAAAGCGGAAACGGGTTCTCGATGTGCGTTTATATGCTATATCTCTTCTAAGAAGTTCTCCCATGCCAAATAGTGCCTACGAAATAGTCATTGGGCTGGAGGTACACCTCCAGTTAGCTACGCAGAGCAAAGCCTTCTGCGGCGACGATACCCGCTTCGGCGGCAGTCCCAACACACAGGTCAGCCCGATTTCCCTCGGGCATCCGGGCACCCTGCCGCGGCTCAACGCGCGACAGGTGGAGTATGCCGTCCGCCTTGCCCTGGCCCTTCGGAGCGATATCAACCGCACGAATGCCTTTGACCGGAAGAACTACTTTTATGCGGACCTGCCCAAAGGGTATCAAATCACCCAGGACCGCAAACCGATATGCACCGGAGGTGTTCTGCCTATCAAAGTGGACGGTGCCTGGAAGCCCATCCGCATACACCACGTCCACATGGAAGAGGATGCGGGCAAGTCCATCCACAACCTGCACCCGACCAAGTCGCTGATAGACCTCAACCGGGCGGGAACGCCCCTGCTGGAAATCGTCACGGAGCCCGACCTGCGCTCCGCCCAGGAAGTAGATGCTTTCATGAGCGGTATCCGCCAACTGGCTCGGTATATTGGTGTCTCCGATGGCAACATGGAAGAAGGCTCCCTGCGCTGCGACGTCAATGTATCCGTCCGCAAAAAGGGGGAAAACAAACTCAACGAGCGCTGCGAAATCAAAAACCTCAACTCTATGCGCTATGCCCGGCAGGCGATAGATTTTGAGTCCAAACGCCAGATCGCCCTCATGGAGTCCGGCCAGGCCGTACAGCAGCAAACGCTCAACTTCGACCCCAACAGCGGGCAGACCGCTGCGCTGCGCGAGAAAGAGGACGCCCACGACTACCGCTATTTTCCTGAACCGGACCTGCCGCCGGTCCGCCTCTCCGAGGCTTTCCTGGGACAGATCGGGAAGGAAATGCCCGCCCTGCCCTGGGAAACTTTCGAGGTCCTGTGCCATACCCACGGCCTCAGCGATTACGATGCCGGTATCCTCTTCGAGGAACGCGAGCGCGTGCTGTACTTCGAAGCGCTGATTGCCCATACGCCCCACAAAAAAGCAGCAGCCAACCTCCTGATCAACCGCCTGTTGCCGTACTGTCAGGAAAAGGGCCTTGCCTTGGCGGATTTCCCGCTCAGCCCCGCTCAATTAGGGGCTTTCATTGCCCTGATTGATTCCGGCAGGATCAGCCACAGCGCAGCGCAGCAGCGCCTGTTGCCTGCCTGGCTGGAAAGCCCGGAAGTGTCGTCCCCGGAAGATCTGGCTGCCGGCCTCGACCTTTTACAGGTGGGGGGTACCGATGTCCTCTCCGCCCTCGCCGAGGAAGTGATCGGCCAGTTCCCGGATAAAGTGAAAGCGTATAAAAGCGGTAAAAAAGGCCTCCTGGGCTTCTTTATGGGCGAACTCATGAAGCGCTCCCAGGGGAAAGCAGACCCGGCCAAAGCTACCCAATTATTGCAGGAGTTGTTGGGGGGCTGAGGGAATCTCACACCCTCTCGACCACCATCGCCGAGGCGCCGCCCCCGCCGTTGCAAATCGCTGCCAGGCCATAACGAGCGCCTTTTTGTTGTAGGATATGGAGAAGGGTGACGAGAATGCGCGCTCCCGATGCGCCAAGGGGATGCCCTATCGCGCAGGCTCCTCCGCGGACGTTCATTTTTTCCATGGGTATTCCGAGTTCCTTGCAGAATACGATGGGCACAACGGCAAAGGCTTCATTCACCTCGAAATAATCTATGTCTTCCACGCGTAGTCCGGCGCGCTCCAGCGCCTTCGGGGCGGCTAAGATGGGGGAAGTTGTGAACCAGGCCGGTGCCTGTTCGGCATCGGCATACGACAGGATGCGGGCCATGGGCGTGAGCCCGAGGGCTTCCATCTGCGCTTTCCCCACCAGTACCAAGGCGGCGGCGCCGTCGTTCATCGTCGAGGCATTGGCGGCGGTCACGGTGCCGTCTTTGCTGAAAGCGGGGCGCAAAGTGGAGATTTTGGCAAAGTCCACGCGCTTGTACTCTTCGTCTTCAGCGATGAGCAGCGGCTCCCCTTTGCGCTGAGGCACGCTGACGGGCACAATCTCCGGAAAAAAAGCTCTTTGGGCACTATGTTCGGCGGCCAGTCGGTAGGAGCGTTCGGCGAAAGCGTCTTGTGCTTCGCGAAGGATGCCGTACCGCTCGGCAGTCCGGTCGGCATATACGCCCATAGCCTGCTGCTCCCAGGGGTCGGTGAGCCCGTCGCGCGAGAGGCCGTCTACGAGTTCCATATTGCCATATTTGCTCCCCCAGCGGGCGGAGGGAACGTAATAGGGGATATTGGACATGCTCTCCATGCCCCCGGCCACGGCGATGCCGTTCTGCTCTAAGGCTATGGACTGAGCTGCAAACACGACGGATTTCATGCCCGAGGCGCATACTTTATTGACGGTGGTACAGGGGGTGTTCTCTCCTATTCCCGCCCCCAGGGCGGCTTGGCGGGCCGGCGCCTGTCCGACGTTTGCGGAGCATACGTTTCCCATCAATACTTCTTCCACTTGGTGGGGCTGGACGTTGGCGTGGGCCAGGGCGCCCCGGATGGCCACAGCGCCCAGGTCCGTCGCGGAAATTCCGGAAAACTGCCCTCCAAAGCTACCGATGGGGGTGCGTACGGCTGCGGCGATATATACTTCTTGCATAGCGAATCTGGTTTGGTTAAGACGCTGCCAAGTAAACATATATGCCGTGAAAATGGGTCGCCGTTCTGAAAAAAAAGAGGGTTGACCGAAGATAGAAGGACGAGTCTATTGTATTCGGCTACCTACCGTGGCGCGGCCCACATTGGCGTCCTGCCAGAGCTGTTCGGGGGTAAAGGTGACGCGGGCATCGTTGGCGTTGGCATCGGTGTACCACTGGACGTTGTTGGCATTTCGCCCGTTGCCATCGGAATTGCCCCAAGGGTTGTAGAAGGTGATGGAGGCTACCGCTCCGCTGGCATTCCGGGTTACCCCGATCAGGGTGTAGGCGTGTACGCCCCCTACGGTACTAGCCATCGCGAGGGTAAAGACGACATTTTCATAGTTGTTGAAGGAGTTGAAAAGCTTGTCGGCCATATCCTGGGCGGAAGAATAGCGCTCGCCGATTTTTGGGGAGTCGGCATCTTCTGCTCCGAAGGCGAGCATGATGTCGTGCGGAGCGATGCTGAACAGGTCCTGCCACTGGAATACGCCGGGGGTGCGGGGCAGGTGATAGCAAAGGGCTTTTTCTACGATGGCGGGCCAGATACAGTTTTCTGCACCCGGCGCGGAGGAGCCAAAGCTCCCGCCGTTCATGGGCAGGTCGCCATCTATCCGGTAGAAGCTGTTGCCGAGGCGCACGCCGAAGGTGCCGTCTCCGAAGTCGGCGAGTGCGCGGCGCACCGGCCAGGCGCTGCCCGAAACGGTGTTATTGGCCAATCCGGCGATGGTTGCCACTACTTTACAATCGCTGCTCAGCCGCTGGCGGATATCGGTAAGGCTCGGGCCGGTAGAAGGAAATAGGGGCTTGTCGCGGTGGTTGGCATAGCTCCAGCCCGAGGTGAACGGTGTATTTAAGGCGGGGTCTGCAATGTTGTCGCCGTTGAGGGTCAAATCAGCGCCATTGGCAAAGCGCGATACATCGTGCATATAGTCGTCGGCCTGTCGGTCGTTCTGATCGCGGTTGCCCCCGATGAAGTCCATCCAAAAGGCATCTTTTCCAATATCTCCCACGAGGTTGTCGCCAAGGGCTGCATCAATACCGACCAGGGTGTCGTCGCCGCCTTTACCCAATAGGGTATCGGTACCGTTTCCCCCGATGAGGACGTCGTTTTTATTACCGCCGGAGAGGATGTCGTTGCCGTCGTTCCCCAGGGCAATGATGGGTATGTTCAGGTTGGCTGCGGTAAAAATGTCTATTCCGGCCCCTCCGATGTATTTTATCCGGCGAACGGAAGCCAGGGGGAAGGTGGCGCGGATGACTGCAGGGTCGTTCAGGCTCGGGATTTCTTCAATAGCGAGGTTGGTCCCGCTGACCTTGAGGTTTATCATGGAAGAGGTGGGGGTAGAAGTGATGGTCAGCAGGCCGTTCGTCAGTACGGCGTTTTGGTAAGCGGCAAAAGCGTGCCGGGGGTTCAGTGTACACAAGGCCATGAGCAGCCCTGCTTTGAAGAGTAGGGTAGATGTTTTCATTATGGTATTTTTTGATGGGTTGGATTAGACTTGTGATGAGTGGGGTCAATAGCGCCTTTTTTCAGTCCAATAGGGACTCTTAGAGTCGCTTAAAAAGCCTTAATATAATTTGGACGCGCAACAAAAATCCATTTTCGTTGCGCGTCCGAGAATTTTTTCACAGCAAGGCTATGGATAATCTACGAACCCGAGCGTGATCCAGGCGTCCTTTGAGGATTTGGTCTTGTCGAGTACGATGTGGTAGGTGCCGGCCGGCAGGGTCAGTCCACCGAGGCGGGGAGCAGTAAGCGGCATGACCGGATCGAACACCAACGCACCCGTGGAGGCGTTTACGATTTTCCAATCCGGCTTTCCGTTGAGTGCTACGATGCGGAAGCATCCTGCGGTACGCCCTGCGGGGAGCGAGATAGCATTGGTGGAATAGGTCGCGGAATTGCACACGGTGCGCTGCAGGTAATTCCCTTTTTTGGTACCGCAAGACTCATTGGTGCGGTAGGGCAACAATTCCGTGGCGGCAAGCGTGGGATCGCAGATCATTTGGGCTTTTGCCGCTTGTGTGAAGGCTGCCGAGATAGCCAGTGCCAGGACGAAAACAAATATGGGCTTTTTCATGGTGGAGTGTGGTTGGTACATTGAAAATATGGGTTTTAAAAAAAAATTGCGATAAATCAACGCCGGGCGATGCGGTACGAGCCGTTACAGCAGGTGATGTTTCCTGCGCTGATGGGTGCTCCGCCGCGGGCGTGGATGATGCCGGCTACTACCGGGGAGGCCATGGAGGTGCCGCTCAAGGTAGCATAGCCGCCGTCTTTGTAGGTAGAATATACATTAGAGCCAACAGCTACCCAGTCTACGGATGGGTTGCCCCAGTTGGAGAAGCCGGAGCAGGCTTTCTCACAGGTCATGGACGCGACGGTGAAGATATTGGTGCCGTTGATGCAGCCGGGGAGGGTCTTGCTGGAGCCTGCACAATCGCCTGCGTTGCCGGAAATGGTCACGACGAAGGTACTGGCCAGGCCGAGGTTGCGCATAGCGTCGCGGATGCCCGGGTCTGAGTTTTCGCAGTTGTTGACTGGGTAGCCCCAGAGGCTCATGTTGATGACGTCGCCGGGGATATCGTACATGGCGACGTGGTTCAGTCCGTTGAGCAAAGCTGCCCAGGAGCCGGAGCCGGCATTGTTCAGCACTTTCACCGGTACGACTTTTGCACCTGCGGAGACGCCGACAGAGCCGAAGAGGTTGTTTTTGGCGGCGGCGATACCGGCTACGTGGGTGCCGTGGCCGTTGCCGTCTTCAACCGTTTCTCCGGCGATGAAAGAGCGGGCAAAAGTCGGAGAGGTCTGTACGTTCAAATCGGGATGGTCGGTGTCAATGCCCGTATCGAGAATCCATATCCAGGTAGGCTTGGCGGAGCCGTCCACGAAACCGCCTGCCGAGGTGATCGCACAAGGGGTTTGCTGGGTAGAAATCTTTGGAAACTCGATGGGCAGTTTAGGGATGATGTATTGGTAGTTGGGCACTACTGCTTCTACATCGGGATCTTTCATGAGGCGGCTTGCCAGGTCTTGCGGTATATCTGTCAGGTGGAAGGCAACGGTGGCATCCACAAATTTCTGGCTGATGCGCGAAACCCCGTTTCTTTTGGCAATCTCGTCAAGCTGGCCCTCCAGGCGGGCGCGGAGTTGGGAGCTGTTTTTAAAGTTTGCCTCCCGGTCGGTGCGCGATATATCTTGTACTTGCTGGATAAGCGGCTTGATGCTCGTCGCTTTGATTTTGACGATGTACTCACCCGGGATCACTCTGGCATCCTGGGCCATCAGCCCGACGACGGAACAGAACAACAAGGCGTAGAGAAGTGCTAATTTTTTCATGGCATTTATTTTTAAAAAATGAAAATAAAAAAAATTATATTACGAAATAAATATTTTTTTAAAATAATATATCAATCTATACAATAATCAGAAGATAAATTTGTGTTGGATTCGATAGGTCAAAGGTAAGTGGCCCGAATGGCCCTAAAAAATTTATTTTTTTAAAAAAGGGTTAAAAATTGAACCTTTTGTTGTGCTTTTCCTAAAAAAACAGCGCTTTTTTGAAGGAGTGTTAACAAGTGTTAAAAACGGGTGGGGGAGGCTTTGCCCGGCTCCCAAAGAGGGTGAGGGAGCCGTAAAACAGGCGAATGAGTTGGGGCTTTCAGCAGGAAAGTGCTGTTTGGAAAGGAATAGACTTGTTGCGGGGAGTGCTGTAGTGCGGGCGAAAAAGGGCTTTTTTGATCCATCCGGATCCTCATAAGTCTGAGAAAAGAAAACTAGGGGCACTCGTAGGTCATCTTCTTGTGGTCGAAGACGTAGGTATTTTTTTCTCCAATCGGGATTTGCACCAGCAGGTACGGAAAGTCTATGGCGGCGGTAGACAAGCAGGAGGCGCCGGGTTCTTTTTCGAGGAAGTGGATGACGATATCGCCTTTACGGGCGTTGATTTTTTCAATTTCGAGGATATAGCCTCCTTTCTTTTTCCAGCCCAGGAAAATAGCGGCTACGTGGTACTTTTCAAAATCAACCGCTGGTTTGCCGGGGGGGACGTCCATTTTGGCGAAAGCCCGGTTCCAGAGTGCCTGAAACGCTTCGGGGGTTTTCAGCACGAGGTTCTCCGGGTATTCAATCAGGCACTGGTTGCCGCTGAGTAGAGTTTCCCATTTCATGGAGTCGGGGGATGTGGTTTTTTGGGCGTTCAGGTAAAACGCACAGAGGGAGAGCAGAAGGAGAAGGAAGGCTTTCATAGTCGTACGTTTACGATGCTTCCGCAAGATAAGGGTTTTTCAGATATGGAAAAAAGGCGAATGGATAGACTTTAGTATATCCATCCGCCTTTTGGGAGCCGTTTTTAACGCTTGGCAATGCGGTATGACCCGTTGCAGCAGGTGATGGTACCGGCGCTAAGCGGTGCCCCGCCGCGGGCGTGGATAATGCCGGCCACTACCGGGGATGCCATGGAGGTGCCGCTCATGGTAGCGTAGCCGCCGTTTTTGTGAGTAGAGTACACGGAGGAGCCTACTGCTACCCAGTCTACAGATGGGTTGCCCCAGTTGGAGAAGCTGGAGCAGGCCTTCTCACAGGTCATGGAGCCGACCGTGAATACATTGGTGCCGTTGACGCAGCCCGGCAAGTTCTTGCTGGAGCCGGCGCAGTCGCCGTCATTGCCGGCGGCCATGACGACAAAGGTACCGGCCGTGCCCAGGTTGCGGATGGCGTCGCGCAGGGCAGCATTGGAGTTTTCGCAGTTTGAGATGGGATAAGCACCGAGGCTCATGTTGATGACATCGCCGCGGATATCGTACATTGCCACGTGGTTCAGGCCGTTGAGCACACCGGCAAAGCTGCCGCTGCCCGCATTGCTCAATACTTTTACCGGTACGACCCTTGCGCCGGCAGATACGCCCACTACGCCAAAGAGGTTGTTTTTAGCAGCGGCGATACCCGCTACGTGGGTGCCGTGGCCATGGCCATCTTCCACGGTTTCCCCTGCGATGAAGGACTTGGCAAATGTAGCGGAAGTCTGTACGTTGAGGTCGGGGTGGTCGAGGTCAATGCCGGTGTCGAGGATCCAGATCCAGGTAGCTTTGCCGGAACCATCTATCGGGCCGCCGGCGGTGCTCACGGCACAAGTGGTTTGTTGAGTGGAAATTTTGGGGAATTCCAACGGCAACTGCGGGAACTGGAAAACGAAGTTGGGCGTCACCGATTCCACGTCGGGATCTTGGGAGATTCGCTTGGCCAAGTCGTCCGAAACATTGGTGAGGTACAGGGCCACGGTAGCGTCCACGAACACAGCTGCCGGCTGGGAAACGCCGTTGCGCTTGGCGATTTCTGCAAGTTGACCCTCGACGCGGGTGCGCAGAGCTGACGCAAGTTTGAAATTGGCTTCGCGGTCCGTGGATCCGTCCTGGGCCTGCAGGATTACCGGCTTGACGCTGGTACCTTTGATTTTGACAATGAACTCACCCGGAACCGGCTTAAGGCCATAGGGCAACTGAACGGAAGTCTGTGCAAATAATCCCCCGCACAGGAGGAGGCTAAACAGAAAACTCAACCTTTTCATGGTATTTCAGGTTTTTGTAGTAAAAAAATGGGTTTTATTAAAATTAAAAAGGTATAAATTGCAAATATTTATACAATTTATTTTATAAAAGCTAAAGAATTCAAAATATGATTTCTTTGTTTTGACGGTTCAAAATTAGGTATATCCATTTCATCCGTCAACTTTATTTCTTTAAAAAAGGGTTAAAAATTTGTATAAAGGTTACAAAATCATTAACATATAAATGTTCTTCTGGCAGATTGTTAAATACTGTTAAACGGGAGTACCAACAGGGAGATGGATTTGTGTCGAGGGGGCAGTAAAAAGATGAAAAAGGACTTT
>CAZSMU010000086.1:15129-15517 GCA_964607915.1 uncultured Haliscomenobacter sp. | reverse complement strand
GACGGGCAATCTCCGCTTTACCCTCCGCTTTACCCTCTGCTTTACCTTCTTCGAATGAAGTATCCACTACGTTTTTCAGGTCCCGGTAATATTTCAGGCTTTCTTCGTACCTATCCCTGTCCTCCCGGTTGAACCGCGCAATTTCGGCGGTGTCGAAAAGTTTCTTGAAGCCAAAATCCGTAAAGGGGTTTATGTACTTGTCTTGCAGCGCCATACAATCGCTTTTGAAGGTAAAAACAGGGATTCTTTCCTTTAGACGTGTTGCGAAGGGAATCGGCGAGAAGGGAAAAAAGGGACTTTTTAACCCCTTGCTGCCCCTTCGCAACAAAGCTATGATTCTTTTGTCAAACAACGCATTGCGGACGAAGATGGTTCCATGCCGGGAAGG
>CAZSMU010000086.1:0-15119 GCA_964607915.1 uncultured Haliscomenobacter sp. | reverse complement strand
ATAAGGCGCTTAACTGAAAATGTAAAATGGCAATAATCAGCGAGCTATATTTTTCACCCGGTTCTTTGAAGAAGGAAAGAAGGAGAACAAAAGGCGTGCATTTGGACGGAAAATTTCGTTCGGATACGATATGCCCATACCCCATCCTGGCAGTCCTGTATCCCATACCTCCTACTTCAGACCACACTACTGGACATTAGACTTGTTGCGCGGGGTCGGCGAAGGCCTTGACCTTTCCCTTAAAACCCGCCATCTTTGCATAAAAACATGGGTATGGCCTATCTGTTGGGGTTTGTGTTGGCCTGTTGGTCGTTAGCACTTTGGTTTTTGCGACCGGCAGCGAAGGTTGGCCGGCTGTTGTTTACCGTGGCGTCGTCGGCATATATCGGCTCCCTGCTCTTCTCGGGTGCGCCGGCCATATACCTGCTGGAAACCCTGGTGCGGGATTTGTTCTTCATCGCTTTCTTTGGAGCCTTTTTCGGCTTCCTGGCGGGCCGGCCCCGCTGGGCTATCCCTGGCATAGGGCTGGCAATCTTGTCTTTGTGGGCATACGCGCAGCGGGAGATGGCCCACACCTTCCCCTATCGCCCGGAAACGACCCCCGACCCTGCTGCCGAGCTCCTGCTGGAACTCCGGGAGGGTAGCGACCTGCCTTCGCTGGCACACCTGAGCGAGCGGTACGGGTTGCGCCTACGGCGCGCCTTCTACCCGGCAGATGCCGCCTATACGACCCTCGACAACTACTACGTAGCCGACATACCCGCTTCGCAAGCTCCCCGCCTGCGCCGCATTGCGCGGCAGCTCGCGCGGCACACCGGGGTAGCCTGGGTGGAAGAAAACGAAATCGTGCAGGTAGCCCCCTTGCCCGCCGAGCGGCCGAACCCCGGCCTTCCAGGCCCTGCTGCGTACGGGTTGAACGACCCCGGCGTGGAAAACCTGTGGGCCTTCCGGGAAATGGATATGGCCGCGTTGTTTGATTTCCTTGAAAAAAGCGGGGTCAAGCCCAAAAAAAAGGCGCTGATTGCCATCCTCGACACCGGGGTGGATGCCGGGCATGAAGACCTCAAAGCGAACTACCGCTCTTTGAAGGCTCCTTACGACAACGACCCCAAGGGGCATGGCACCCACTGTGCGGGGATTGCCGGGGCGGTTTCCAACAACGGCACCGGGATTGCCTCCTTCTCGCGCGACAACCGCTTTGTGGACATTACCAGTGTCAAAGTGTTGGGCGCAGGAGGGTTCGGTACCCAGAAAACCATCATAGAAGGGATGCTTTTTGCCGCCGACCAGGGGGCAGACGTCCTCTCCCTCTCGCTGGGTGGCCCCGGGAGTGCTTCCAAACAAGGCGCATACGCCAAAGCGGTTCAGTACGCCCAAAAAAAGGGGGCGATTGTGGTAGCGGCCGCCGGCAATTCCAACCGGAGCGCGAAGGAATTCACCCCGGCCAACGTGCCCGGCGTACTCTGCGTCAGCGCAGTGAACGAAGCCCTGGAACGCGCCGATTTTTCAAACGATGTACAAGGAATGGAGATGGCACTCGCAGCGCCCGGGGTGGACATCTACTCCAGCATTCCCGGGGGGCAGTACACGCGCTACAGCGGCACCTCCATGGCCGCCCCGCACGTAGCCGGCATGGTCGGTCTGATGAAAAGCATTCGACCGGAAGCGCAGGTCGAAGAAATTTACAAGGCGCTCCACGAAAAGGGAAAGGAGACTAAGCAGACGGCCCGCACAGGGCGGTTTCTGCAACCTGCACCCACTTTACGCGCTTTTATCAAGAAATAGACCTCCTCACAACAAGTGTGACCGGCCCCATCAGCGGCGTTTTTTCATGGCCGGAGACGACGGCGGCGCGATTCCCATGCCGGGCATCTTGCTCATCTTGTGCATCATTTTGCGCATGTTCTCGAACTGCTTGATGAACGTATTGACGTCGTGTACCGTATAGCCGCAGCCTTTAGCGATGCGCTGTTTGCGGCTCATATTGATCAGGTCCGGATTAGAGCGCTCTTTGGGCGTCATGGAGAACACCATAGCCTCTACGCGCTTGAAGGCGTCGTTGTTGATGTCTATATCCTTGGTGATTTTGGCCATGCCCGGGATCATATTCATCACGCTTTTGAGATCGCCCATTTTTTTGATTTGGTTGATCTGCCCCAGGAAGTCATTGAAGTCGAACTGGTTCTTGCGGATTTTCTTTTCCAGGCGCTCGGCTTCCTTTTCATCGAACTGTTCCTGGGCGCGTTCTACGAAGGATACGATATCCCCCATGCCCAGGATGCGCTGCGCCATCCGGTCGGGGTAGAACATATCCAGGGCCTCCATTTTTTCGCCGGAGCTGACGAATTTGATGGGTTTCCCAACGGTGTATTTGATGGACAGAGCAGCCCCACCCCGGGTGTCACCGTCTAATTTGGTCAGCACCACCCCATCGAACTGAATTGTTTCGTGAAACGCTTCGGCAGTTTTGACGGCATCCTGGCCTGTCATGGAATCCACGACGAAGAGCGTTTCCTGGGGCTGCAGGGATTTTTTAAGCGCGGAGATTTCCGCCATCATGTCCTCGTCTATGGCCAGACGGCCGGCGGTGTCCACGATTACGACATCCAGGTGCTGTGCTTTGGCCTGTTCGATGGCGCGTTGGGCGATTTGAATGGGGTTTTTGCTTTCCAGGTCGGAGAAGACCGGCACGCCGGTCTGTTCGCCCAATACCGTGAGCTGGGCGATTGCGGCGGGGCGATACACGTCGCAGGCTACGAGGAGCGGTTTTTTGTTGCGTTTGCTCTTCAGCCAGAGCGCCAGTTTACCGGAGAAGGTCGTTTTACCGGAGCCTTGCAGGCCCGCAATCAGGATAACGGCGGGCTTGGCGTTGAGGTTTATCCCTTCCGCCTGGCCTCCCATCAGCTCGGTCAGCTCGTCCTGTACGATTTTGACCATCAACTGGCCCGGAGCGACGGATTTCAGCACGTTCTCCGTGCCGAGGGCTTTATCTTTGACTTTGTCGGTAAATTCCTTTGCAATTTTGTAGTTTACATCGGCATCTACCAATGCGCGCCGGATTTCCTTGATGGATTGGGCGACGTTGATCTCCGTGAGCTTGTTGGTGCCGCTCAGTACCTTGAACGCGCTATCCAGCCGATCGCTTAAACTGTTGAACATATTTCAGGACTTTTTTTGGACGTGCAAATATAGCACAGGATTTACGGGATTTATAGATTTTTGGGAAACGACTTGAAATACACCACTTAAAAACACGACGAATGAAAAAAGTTTATCTCTCCACCTTCTGTGTACTGTTCGGCCTGCTTGCCACTGCACAGCCCCGGCCTCCCCAAAAGGCGGTAATCGGATATGTCTTTGGCTCCCGGCCCCTGGACATTTCCCGGATAGAGGCCAATCGGCTCACCCACATCAACTATGCGTTTGCGGTCATCGTCGAAAACGAGGTCGTCCCTTCTCCGGGCAACCGGTACGATGAGCAGAACGTTCCCGCCCTTCAGAAGCTCAAGCTCCAAAACCCGGACCTGCAAATCCTCATCTCCATCGGGGGTTGGGGTGGCTCCGGCGGCTTCTCGGATGCCGCACTCAGCCCGGAGAGCCGGGCGGCGTTCACCCGCTCGGCCCTGGCCTTCCTGCAGCGCCACCAGTTCGACGGCATTGACATAGATTGGGAATACCCCGCGCAGCCCGGGGCGGGAAACCCCTACCGCGCGGAAGACCAGCAAAACTTCACCCTCCTACTGCAGTCCCTGCGCAGCGCGCTCGATTCCCTCGCCACCGCGCAGAGCCGAAAGCCCTACCTGCTCACCATAGCCGCCGCCGCCGGGCAGCGCTTCATCGACCTCACCGAAATGCCGGAAGTAGCCCGCTATCTCGATTTTGCCACCATCATGAGCTACGACTTCACGGGAGCCTGGTCAAAAGAAACCGGGCACCACAGCAACCTGTACGCCTCGAAAACGGGCAAAGGCTCCACTATGGACGGGGCAAAGAGCGCCGAACTCCTCATCGCCGCTGGCGTACCAGCCGACAAACTCGCCCTCGGTGCCGCTTTTTATGGAAAAGCCTGGGCCATGCCCCATGCAGAAACAAACGGCCTGCACCAAACGGCACTTCGCTTTGAACGGGAATACCGCTACCACCAAATCCGCGACAGCCTGATCGCCCAGGCCGGATACAAGCGCTTCTGGGACAAAGACGCAAAAGCCCACTACCTGTTCCACCCCGGCGCCAACGTATTTGTCACGTATGAAAGCCCGCGCGCCATCCGGGAGAAGATGCGCTACGTCCGCCGAAGAGGGTTGAAAGGCGTCATGTTTTGGGAATACTTCGGCGACCCCACAGGGGAGTTGCTGAAGCAAATGCAGTAGGATTATTGCGAGGGGGTCAGGCCCCCTCGCAATAAGGCAAATTCCCCCTTAGCGCACCACGCTCACCCACTGGCCTTTCACCGAAGCGGATACCGACTCGTCGTACATCGCGCTACAGGACGTTGCGGGCAGATAATATTTGCCCGGGTATGCAGCGTTGAGCTGGACGCGGAACACTTTGGTCTGGTTTTCGGACAAATCGAAGAACGTGTTGACCCGGTCATCGCGGAAGTCCTGGTAATCGAAGCCGCTTTGCGTGCCTGTGCTCAGGTCGCCCATACGCGTATTGATGATTTCCCAGCCGGAGGGAAAAACCTGGGCGAGGGCCAGCTCCTGATAAGGCATTGGCCTTGCCCCGGGGTGGCTGACCTTGACCTCGGCCACAAAGTCTTTGCCCTGGGGCAAGTTGGCCGGCTGCAGGATACTGCCATCCAGGTTTTTGAACGTCACCGCTATATCGAGGTCATTCGAGCGGGCTGCTTCCTCTCCGGGTGCGGACTGCCCTTTCAGGATAAAGCGCACATACAGGCGCGATTTTCCGGTATTCTTGACGATTGCTTTCCCCGCCCTCAGTTGGGCTGTCGGCAGCTGGATTTGCATCAAGGCGCTCTTTGAGCCTCCCTGTACGCTTTTCCCTCCCGGCATCTGCCAGGTGAACGAGAAGCCGTTGGCCAGTTTGTTATCACCGGCATAGCGAGCCATCGCCACCAGGGCCTGGGCAGTGCTCTGGGTGCTGTACCATCCGGAGGAGGCCAGTTCCTCGGAGATGTAGCTGGCGATTTGCGCAGCCCGTTTTTTATCTTTGATCAACCACAACGTTTCCAGCATGAGCGCCCGGTCCCGCAGATCCGAGCCGTAGGTAGCGGCCAGTTCGCGGTAGGGTTGGACGGTCAGGTCCTGGTCTTGTACCAGTTGGCGGGCGATTTCCATTTTACCGGCGACCGCATAGGCGGCAGCCAGGCGCCAGCGGGCAGCTTGCAGGAGAGCACCCGATTCCCTCAAGCGGTTCATGGAGGCCAAGTCTGCCTGTCCGGCGAGGGAGAGGGTGTATAAGCGGTAGGACTGGGTTAACTGGTGGGCATCTTCACTACCATAACCCAGGGCAGGTAGTTTGGGGTCCCAGACCCGGGCGGCTTTTTTCTGAAACTTCACCCAGTCGCTCAGCAAATTTTGCGGGACGGCATAGCCGCTTTCTTTTGCTTCCAGCAAAAAGTGGCCTGCATAACTCGTAGTCCATGCGTCAGGTGTGCCTACTCCCGGCCAGTACGCGAAGCCCCCCTCTGCGGTTTGGAACCCCTTGATCCGGTCAATAGCCGCTTTGATGTGTTCGTCCGCTTTTTTCTGGTCTTCCGGGCTAAGCTCCATCAGTCGGCTGGTGAATAGCTGCGGGAAGCCCGCCGACACGGTCTGTTCCAGGCAGCCATACGGGTATTGGAGCAGGTATTCCAGTCGTTTGCCCAGGTTGAGGGGTAGGACGGCGCTCACTTCCAGGATGCCACTCTGGGTACCGGGCATGCCTGCAGGTGCGATCTCCGGGTTCCAGGACTGGCCTGGCTCCAGGACTTCCGAGTACAAGGTCGTCGTGTAGGGGTTGGGGTTTCGGATTTCGATTTCGATTTCCTGCCGCGCCTTTTCGCCCTTGCCGGTAGCGGTGATTTCAAAGCGGGCGACCCCTCTGGTATTCTTCACCCGGACAGGGAAGAACGCCATCTGGCTTCCGGTTTTCGCAAAGCGCAGGGAGGCACTGGACGCCCCGTCCGGGACCGTCTTTCCACTTTTATCGCGGATACTGACCTGTACATTTCCTATCCCGGCATCATTGGCGAACACATTGACCGGGATCTGGAACACGTCGCCGGGAGAGAGCACGCGCGGTGCGGTAGCCAGTACCATGAGCGGGTTTTGTACTTTAGCGCGTTGCTCCGCTTTGCCGTACGCGCCCTTTGAGGCAGCCACGACCATCACGCGCACGGCCCCTACGTAGTTGGGCATGGCGATTCGGTGGGTCGCGCCAGCGCCGGCCTTCAGTTCGAACGGCCCGAGGTGGCGCACCACTGGTTCAAAGCGGTTAGCTGTGTTGTTGAGGGCGGAGGGGTCCAGCGCCTGGTCGCCGCCGATGGCGACGACGTTTTCCAGAGCGCCGCCATACGCGCCCAGCACCGAGTTGTACAGATCCCAGGAGTGGACGCCGAGTGCTTCGCGGGCATAGAACACCTCTCTTGGGTCAGGGGTTCGGAAGCGGGTCAGGCCGAGCAGGCCCTCATCTACGACGGCGAGGGTGTAGGCCATCGCCTTGCCTGTTTTTTCCCGTACTTCCACTTGAAAACTCTGTTCCGGTTTCAGCACGGCAGGCATTTTTATTTCCGGCATCAGGCGGGTTGCCGGGTCTTCTACCCGGATAGGTGCCACGCCGTAGAGGCGTATAGGCAGGTCGTTTGCCACCTGCCCGTGGGGTTGCAGCAAGGAGACATGAGCATACACGTTGGGGGCCATTTCGGGCGTCACCTTGAAGGAGACCTGGTTTTCGCCCGGTTTGGAAGAGGCCCAGAACGCCTGCAGCACCCGCGTACCGTTCTCTATGGACACCAGGATGCGGCCCGATTTACCTCCCGGGATAGTCAGGGTAGCCGTCTCGCCCGGGGTGTACGATTCTTTATCGCTCTTGAAGTTCAACATCGCGGCCACATCGCGGTAGCCGGCATCCTCCGAGCCGCCCTGCCAGGGGTTGCCCACGTAGATAAACCCGCCGGCGCAGTGTCCGCCCTGTTCATCGCACACCCTCACCAGGTACCTGCCCCACTGTTTCATCGTAAACGGCCAGGTGGCGATGCCCTGAGCGTTGGTATTCACAGAAAAACGCCCTTTCGCATTATAGTGGTTGCCCGAGTTGTAGTTCGACACCTGCTCGTCGTACTGGTCCCACCACCAGCGCCACTCGACGGCATAGACGCCCACGCTCAGGGTGCGGTTGGCCAGGGGCCTACCCTCCGGGTCTGCCAGGGCAAAGCGGAGCGGGGCGCTTTTTCCCGTTTCGATCTGTGGTTCGCCATACTTATTTTTTGGGATTTCCACGCCTGCGTAGGCCGGGTATGGAGAGTAAGGCAGCACGACATTGTCGGTACTGAAGTCCCCGCCCGGCTCGAACACCCGAGTGCGGAAAGCAGCGTTCAACATTCCCGGCGCTTCCCGGACGGAGAGCGCCTCTGCGGATACGACAGCCGCCCCGCTGCCGTCGAGCTTGCCGTCGAACAGGACGATGGGGTCGCCAGACCCCATTTTTCGGGCGGGGTCGCTGAACGAGAACGAAGGGAAGCCGGGGAAGGCTGTGTTCGCAGCGGAGAGCTGTGCTTCTACGATAGCGGGCATGCCCGAGGCAGGAGCCCCGTGCAGCCAGTGAGCCTGGAGTTTGCCGGAAGCGGAAGCCCCCAGTTTGTTCTTCCCGAAAGCGAGGTCTATTTCGATGCGGTTGGGCTTGACCGTTTCTATTTTGAGTACTTTTTCAAACAAAGCCCCTCCCGCTTTGACTTTCACCTGCCAGTTGCCCGTAGGCGCATCTCGCCGCGTGGCAAAATGCAGAGGGTAAATCCCGCCCACGCTCCTGGAAGTAGTCCGTTTTTCCTGCAACTGGCCGCGGGCGTTGAACAGCTCGACGCTGATCGGATAGTTTTCCGGCAGTTGGCCGCTGCGATCGTCCAGTACGAAATTCAGAAAAACAGAATCCCCCGGGCGCCATACCCCGCGTTCCCCGTAGAGGAAGCCTTTCAAGCCTCTTTGCACGGCTGCCCCGTCCACATCGAAGCGGCTGATATCCAGGGCTTCCCCATCCGTCAGGCGCAGGTAGCCCCGCTCCTTTCCCTGTTTGGCCAACAAGAGGAACGGCTTGCCCTTGTAGGAAATACGGGACATGCCCTCCTCGTTGCTGTTTCCCTTGCCAATCAATTGGTGCTGATAGTCATAGAGTTCCAGTTCTACGCGGGACAGCGGCCCGGCGGTCCGCAGGTCGGTGGCCACGACCCACATTTCCCGGTCGCCGCCTGCTTTGGCGATGAGGCCCAAGTTGGAAGCCAGTACATTGCGCTGTACGAAGCGGTCGGAATGGTAGTATTCCGAGGCACAGGGGTTGTCCCTGTTTTCCCAGTTATACTCTTCTGTCCATCCTTCTGCGCCGTACCAATAATCCAGGATACTCCTCACCTCCTCCTCGTCTTCGAACTCCAGGGACCTGGGCGGCCGTGCGAAGGCATCCTCCTCCTTTGCGTCCTGCCGTTTCATGCAATCCAGTGCCGCGTATTCCGGTCTGAACCCGATGCGGATGGAGTATATAGCCTGTTCGTCCTGGCCGACCAGCTTTTCGAGGTCCAGGGCGTATGCGTGCCACTTACCCGGCTCGGCGTTGGGGTTGAGGCTTTCGAGATCTATTTTTTGCTGTAGGACGATGCGGCCCACTTTATAGAGATCGTAGTTCCCGTCAATGGCGTTGTCCTGCAGAAATTGCAGGATATTGTTGTGGTAAATTTTGAATACTTCTATGTCCACTGCGGTCAGGCCTACGGCTTCGAAGGGGAAGCGGAGTCCGTTCGAATGGGGCATGATCACGCCGTTGCCTGCCAGTCGGACCTGCGGTTCGACCGATTCGAAGCGCAGGTCGTAAAAAGCCTCCCGGCTGATGCCGGCGTCTTTCGAGTTGCGCAGCCCCTGCCGCGCGGCGAGGCGGAACGAGCCGTACAGGTTATTTTCAGGATACACGCGCACGCGGTTGCTTTCTATCAGGTAGCGCAGGGTACCCTCGTACCCCTCCAGGGCTATCAGGCCGTCGAGGATCTGGTCGGCGAGCAGCGGGTCGGAGAACTCACAGAGCACATACTGCTCCTCCCCCTGCACCACTTCGGCATCCAGCAGGGTGAAATCGCCCAGGGCGGGGATGGACAGCGTTTCTTTTTCATCGAGTTTTGCGCCGATGGGCTTCCCGCTCCAACGGAAGGAGACCTCGCTTTCCCGCTCGCCCCTCGAGGCTCCGTCAATGCGGAAGTAGTGCGTCATCAGGTCGCTGCTGTGTTCCCAGGCGACTTTCAAAGCGCTGCCTTTTTGGCTGGCGTCCAGCATTTTCGCCACTGCTTCGGGTTCTGCCCGGTCGGCGGTGCGCACGGCGCCCCGGATTTGGATGCGGCTATAGTCCCGCTCATTGGGGTAAAAAAGGCCGTCTATATGTGCCCGGGCGAACTGGTCGCGGGTGCGGAACGCAAACGCGAAAGCCGCGTCCTCTCCTTTTGCGCGGGGAATGGCTTTCTGTACGGCGACCTCTACTGAAAAAGTAGTGGCCGCGGGCAACGGCTCTTCGGGCTCAAAGCGCAGGGTGCGCTCATCTTCCCAAATCAGGGCGCCGGCTACCGAAGGGGAAATATCGAGCAGGTCTTCCGATGCCGCTTTGCCGACATCGTCCTGCCCGACCGCTGCTTCCGCAAACTGGATGCGAACGGCACTGGTTTTGGACACTACCCCTGACGTATAGCCATACACAAACGGGTTTACATCGGTCAAGGATTGAAGCTCGCCGCTTCCTCTTTTGCAGGAGAATGAAGCGACTACAAGAACGGCGGAGGCCAGGAAAACACGCAGAGAGGCATTTCGCATGGAATTGGGTTTGAAAGTAAAAACGAATGGAAAGAGGGATTTCGTACAGGGAGAACAGGGAAACTACAAGAGATAACAGAGCCGTCTGGAGGGGTCGAAGAGGAAGGGAAAAAAGGTCGTTTTACACCCCTATATGATTCCCCTCGCAACAAATCTGGAAAGCCACACAAGTGCCGGAAACAGAGGTTTTGAGACCCCTGAAAAACATGAATAAGGCCGTCTTCCTGGTTTGGTAATCCCCTTGTCCTTCAGGTTGCCCTGCCGGAACCCGTTGCCGGGCTGAGGCCCGCCCTTGCCGGGTCGAATCGAACCCTAATTTGATTGAATTGTAGAGTCAAAATCCTGGTTTGGCACCTGTGTGGCATGAGACTGCCGCGAAAAGCCAAACAAAAGAGGAAAAACTTTTTCGCCCTTCGTAGATTACTTCGCGACCGCTCTTGTACCCTGCTTTCAAGGCACTCTTCAAATATAGGGCTTTCTTTTAATCGGTGCAAATATTTTAATCATTCCCCTACTGTATCCGACCGCCCTCAAAACTCGGAGGGCGATTTTCCGTACCGTTCCCGGATGAGCTGGGCGAAATAGCGGGGGGTCTTGAAGCCCACGGCATACGATACCTCAGCCACAGTCTGATAGACGTGGGCTTCGAGGAGCTGGCGGGCCCGGTTCAGGCGGAACTCGGTCAGGTAGTTGACCGGGTTCAGGCCTGTGTAGAGCTTGGTTTTGTACTGCAGCGAGCGAAGGGAAGTATTCATGCAGGCCGCCATCTGGGTGATGGTAAAGTCGGGGTCGCTGATGTTTTCGTGCAGGATTGCCTCCAGGCGGGCGAGCCACTTTTGATCGTAGCTGGTAGCATCGTCCTCCTCCTCGTCCGGTTCTGCTTTGGTGGCTTTGCGCACGGCCTGCCGCTTCAGGAGGTTGGACAGGCGCACCTGCAGCTCTTCTTCCAGGAAGGGCTTGGTGAGGTAGTCGTCTACGCCCATGCGCAGGGCGCTCATGCGGTCCTCGCTGTCTATGCGGGCAGTGAGGAAGATGAAGGGTATGTCCACCCCCTGGGCCCGGACGGCCTCCAGGAGCTGAAACCCGTCCATTTCGGGCATCATGATATCGGAGAGGATAAGGTCAACCGGGTACTGGTTCAACTGCTGGAGGGCATTGGCCCCGTTGTCGGCCACGACGATATGGTACTCGCTTTCCAGGATGCTTTGGATATACTGGGACAGGTCGTAGTCGTCTTCCACGACGAGCAGGGTTTGTGCCTGGGCGGGGGGAAGAGGCTGCCGGTTCCTCGAGGCCGGGGCCCGGCTGGGGCGCTTAGCAGCGACATCCCGGGATGTCTGCAGGGGGTGTCGCACTGGGAATACGAAAGAAAAGGTACTGCCCTTCCCTACGCTGCTTTCCACCTCTAAGTCGCCGCCGAACAAGCGGGCATACTCCCTGGACAGCGACAGCCCGATGCCGGTACCGCCCTGTAGGGGCGCATCAGGGCGTTTGGACTGGAAATAGCGGTCAAAAATATACGGCAAATCTTCGGGGGGGATGCCGTGGCCGGTATCTTCTACCCGGATGCGGAGGCTCTCTCCTTCCTGGGAAATGGTCAGGATGATTTTGCCCTGGGAAGGGGTAAACTTGAGCGCGTTGCTGAGCAGGTTACTGATAATTTTCTCAAGTTTGGGGGCATCGGTCAATAGGGTGAGGTCGTAGGGGCAGTCGTAATGAAGGTTGAAGCGCACCTTTCGGTGCTCGGCATACGGGGCAAAGGAACTGAACAGACGGGACACAAAGGTATAGAGGTGCAGGGGTCGCTCATCAAGGGCGAGCTTTTGGGACTCCATCTTCGACAGGTCGAGCAACTCCTCGACCAGGGTGAGGAGTTTTTGTGCGTTCTGCTGCACGATGCGGAGGCTATCCGCGGCTTTTACAGGTAAGGAAGCCCCCTGGAGCAGGCGTTCGACGGGCCCGATGATGAGGGTCAGGGGGGTGCGCAGCTCGTGCGTAACATTGGCAAAAAATCGGGATTTAAGCCCGTCGAAGGAGCGCAGCTCCTCCGCCTGCCGCGAGATGACCTGGATGTTTTCCTCGATCTGCCGGGTGCGCCGCTGCACTTCTGCTTCGAGGGACGACTTGGCGGTGCTGAGCTGGCGGTTCTTCCAGTAGCTGTACGACAGGGCGATGACGGCAATGCCGATTGCGACGAGCAGAAAAAAGGGCCAGCGCAGGAAAAAGGGCCGCAACACTTGTACTTGCAGCCGGAGAGTAGGGCCAGGCCAGGTGTCTCCGGGACTGTGGTAGCGCACCTGCAAGGTATGGGTACCGTAGGGCAGGTTGTACAGCCGTATCCGGGGGGAGGCCTGCACGACCCAGTCCTGTCTGAAGTTCTCGAATTTCCAGGCGTACTGGACGGTCGAGCCAGCCTGGTAGAGCAAAGGGGACACGTTGAGGTCGAGGTAGGTGTCCCGTGGCCTCAGGAGGAGGGTACGCATGTGTGCAGCGTTTTTGACCTGGACCTGCGAGGTGCCGGATTTGAGGTTGAACGAATGTGCCTCGACTAAGTGCAGTGGCTGTTGGTTGCCGGTGTAGGCGGGCACATCTTTGGGGTGGAAGAAGGTGATGCCGTTGATCCCCCCGAAGAACAGGGTGCCGTCCTTGCCCTGGAAATGGGAAGACAAGTTGAATTCGTCGTCGGCCAACCCGTCGTTTTTATAAAAGGTCTGTATGAACCCGCTCGTTTTTTGGAAGCGCACAAGGCCCCGATCGCTGGGCAGCCAGAGGAACCCGTACTGGTCGGGATAGACGGCATGGACGTTGTCGTGCGGCAGGCCGTTGCGGGTGTGGTACTGGTCGAGCTGCCCTGTTTTGGGGTTCCAGTGGAGGAGTCCATCCCCCCGGGTGGCTATCCAGAACTGACCGTTGAGGTCTTCGTAGAGGTATTGCACGCGGATATCGCCTGACCGGGGCCCTGTTTTCAAGGCTTGGCGTTTGACGCGGAACTGCGAATCGAGCAGAAAAAGACCGTTGGAGGTCCCCACCCAGAGCCCATCCGGGTTTTCGTGAAATGCATAGATTTCCCGGGCAGAAAAAGGGGTCTGTTCGAAAATCCCGCTGCGGGGGTCGAGCCGGAACAGCCCGTTCTTCGTGCCAGCGAGCAGCCCCATGGACGGGCTGCGGTACAGGGCGAAGGTCGGCAGCGGCCCACCCCGGAGGGGGTACAACTTCGGCCCGGTGCCAGGCCGCAGGGCCACGACCTGTTCGTGGGTCCCTATCCAGATAGTATCCCCTTCCGACAGAAGGGCATACCCCAGCCAATCCCCCGGATAGACCATAGAGCTCGCCTTGCCGGTAGCCAGCTCTATGCGCCTGCTGCCGCTGTAGCTCAGGGCGTACAGCACCCCATCTTTTTGGGCGATGCCGCGCATACTGTGGGGGCGGGACGAGCTGGTGAGCAGGGTCCTGAACGGCGATTTTGCAGATCGCAGGGCAAAACGCGAAAGACCATGGGTGTTGTTGGACCAAATCCCGCCGGAGCGGTCGAAATAAAACGCCCCCATGTCGTCGGAATCCGGGTATAGGCGAGACAGGTTCAACAGGAGGGGAGCACGGGGCAGGCCGAGAAACCAGCCCTCCGGCGTCTGGGTAGCTAAAAGCCCATGGGCAATGAACTTCGACCGGTGAGGGGGGCGGGTAAAGATATCCTGGTCGTTCACCCAGTCGGTCTTTGGGATGTCGCGGGTTTGGTATACCGCAATCGCGCCACGGCGGGAACTGAGCTGACAGTAGTGGTCTATGGCCATCTGCCCGGGCTGGCTGTAGGCAGCCCAGAGGTCGAGCCCGCTGTCTAACCAGATATAGCGCAAATCAAACCCTTCGCGATAAAAAGAATCGAGTACGCCCCCCCGCGGATCGCCGAGGCAGATCGCATTTTCTTTTTGGTACCAGCACAAATCTTCCTTTGCCGGAAACCACTCCTCCATGGGGTCTCCCGCGCTTGTGAATACTTTTTTCCAGGCACCATCGTAGCGATAGACCGCTTCGTGGGAGCCAATCCATATATGGCCGGCAATGTTATAGACGAACAGTCTGTCCCGGAGGGCGGTAATCTTTATCGGGTTGGGCAGGGACAGGTAGCGGTGCAAGGGGCGCACGGTCTCCGCAGCAGGGTCGAGCACGTCAATGGTAGCGGTACTACCGGATACCCGGACCATCCAGATGTTGCCATGCATATCTTCAGCCAGACGGGTGATGGATCCTTTGCCCGGGGCGTTGGCGCTTTTTACTGCCCGAAACCGATACCCGTCAAACGTGAACAACTCGTCCTTTGTATTGAATGCAATCCACATCAACCCACGCCGGTCTTGCATAAACGTGATGACCTTCCAGTCGGGTAGTCCGTTTTTTTTATCCCACTGTTGCCGCAGCAACTGTAGGTCTCCCTTTGCAGTATCCGCTCCTCCCGTACCCTGACTAGCCGTCAGCCCTGCGGCAAAACACAGACAAATCAAAAAACTGGATATGCGCTTCCTGTACATACATTATTCTGGTTAAAAACGACAGCTGCCGGGAAAACGGCCTGCGGAGTATGCCCACAGAGGCATCTCTCCTGTACAACCGGTTCATGGCCTTCTGTCGGGCTAAAATACAGTACCCCGCCCTTTTTATCCGCATACAACCTCCCAGACCCCCAATTTTAGACCCATTTTGCGTTTTTCATGCCTATTTCTGCAATCCGTTTCCTTTCACTTTCCGGAGTTTTGCATAGCCAAACAAGCAATCTGCCCACCCCGAGATGGGCGCCGTTCCTTTACACTAAAAAATGCACACACATGAAAAAGTACACCGTACTCTCTCTTATGCTTTCCTTCCTCCTAACAGGAAGTCTCTACGGCCAGGCTACCCTCAGCATCCAGGGCACCATCCAGAAGTCTTTCGGGGGCGCTGTGGACGACGGGAAGTACTCCCTGACCTTCCGCCTCTATACCGGAGAATCCGGGGGCACCCCCGTCTGGTCCGAAACCCAGGGCGATATCGAAGTCATCGGCGGCGTCTATAGCGCCCTGCTCGGAGCCGCCAACCCCCTCACCGCCGGCTTCAACACCGTCTATTACCTCGGCATCTCCGTGG
>CAZSMU010000085.1:0-15583 GCA_964607915.1 uncultured Haliscomenobacter sp. | reverse complement strand
TTTAATACGCAAGCCTGCACCGAAAGGGCACCAAACAGCCTCAACTTTAACGTATCTTAACACGAGGGAGGCGTCGGGTAGAAGTATCGGGAATCAAAACCGCTCTTTTTCACCTATGTAGCGGATAATTTCTTCCAATACCTGCACCCCGGGGAGGCTGTGGCCCAGGCCCTCGGTGGTGACCATGCGCGAGCCTTTCCAGTTCTGGTGTATCGCGATGCCCTCGGCAAGGGGCACGAGGGAATCCGCTTTGTCGTGGATGAGGAGGCCGGGAATGGGGAGCGACTGCACGAAGCGCTGAAGGGAAAAATCGCGCATGTGCCAGCCGTACTTTTCGTGAAAAGTCTCCTGCATACCCGCAAAGGTGCGTTTGTTCATATAGACCATGCGGCGGAAGGTATCCATGAGGTGCTCCAGCTCCGACGGACTGGACAGCAGCACCAGTCGCTCCGGGGCGATTTGGGGGAATCGGTAGAGCATGAACACCGCCGCCATACCTCCCGCGGAGTGGCCTACTACTACGCTGGGCGCGTATTGCGAACAGAGGGCATTCAGCACATCCGCATAGATGGCCACGTTGAAGATGGCCCCACCGGATTGGCCGTGCGCGGGGGCATCGGGTGCGAGGATGTCGTAGCCCTGCTCCCGGAGTGCGTACACCAGGGGTGCCCAGCGGCTGGCGTTGCTTTCCCATCCGTGGGCCAGCAATACCCTCGGTCCATTGCCCGGCCAGTGGAAGTAGCGGATGGTGTCGCCTCCTGTCTGCAGGGATTTTGGCTGCGAAAGGGCCAGTAACTCCTGGTTGTGGATGCGGCTCTTGGCGGCCCGGGGCCTGGAAAAGAGCTGTAGCGCTACCGCACCGGCCCTTTTTTTTGAAAAAAGGGCATACGCGTTGACTCCACTACCCACGGCAAAGAGCACAAGGGTGGAAATCAGAGTCCGTAGAGGAGTTGGAAGCATGTGGTCCTTTTGCAGTCAAAGATACGGTTGTAAATTAGGAGCTGTCGCTCCGAGGGTATGTAAAAATTCTCAGGAAAACTTCTATTTTTGATTCAGCGCAGGGTGGAAATGTCTTTTGACCCCCTGCGACAAGTTTATTGGACACATCCCCGTACACCAAGCCCGAATGTTATGCTGAGCCAATTATCGCCGGTGGACATCACCGTACTCATCCTGATGCTTTTGATCATGCCCACGGCGGGCGTTATCGTAGCGTGGCGGAAAAAGAGCGCTGAACAGTATTTTCTGGCCGGCCGCTCCATCCGTTGGTGGACGGTGGCGGGGTCTGTCTTTGGCACCAACATCAGTTCGTTCCATCTGATCGGCATGTTGGGGGTAGGCTACTCCATCGGGTTTGTGCAGGCGCACTACGAGATCGTGTTCCCCGCCATCCTGTTGATTTGCTATGTCTTTTTAGCTTCCTACCGAAAACTGGGGCTTTTCACCTTGTCGCGCTACCTGGAGATCCGCTACAACGAGGCGGCGAGATTGGTCTATACCATTTTGCTGGTGTTGATTATCCTGGTGCAGTTGGTGGGGGCGTTTTACGTGGGCAGTATCACCCTGCAGTGGCTGTTTGGCGGGGCGCATTTTTCAATCAGCTACCCCATGGGATTGCTGTTGATCGGACTGATTACCTGCAGCTATACTATCTGGGGAGGAATGGAATCCGTGGTGATCACCGACTCTATCCAGACCCTGATGATGCTGGCGGCGGGGATTACCGTGGCGTTTTTCACCTTCTCGCAGCCGGAAATCAACGGGTTTATGGGCTTGCTCGCTCTTGACGGCAATCAGCCGCTCGAGGCGCAAAAAATGCGGCTCTATTTGCCTACAGACCACCCCAACCTGCCCTGGACGGGCATTTTTACGGGATTGATGCTGCAGCACGCGTTCAATTTCTCCACCAACCAATTCATCGTACAGCGCGCCCTGGCGGCCAGTTCGGATGAGGATGCACGCAAGGGGTTGATAGCCAGCGGTTTTCTAAAGCTTACCATCCCATTTTTTTCCATAGCTACCGGGATAGCGGCCTACTATCTCTTCCAGTCGCGCTTTGGGCAAATGGATTTCAACTCCGACAACACATTCCTGAAATTAGTCGAAACGGTGATTCCCTCCGGGGTCGGCCTGCACGGCATGATCCTGGCCGGCCTTACCGCCGCTACCTTTTCGTCGGTCGATTCGATGATGAACGCAGCGACAACCCTGCTCAGCGTGGACGTCTATCAAAAGTACGTCCACCCCGAAGCGCGGGAAAAGCAGCTCCTGCGGTTCAGCCGACTGGCCATTGTGGGCATGGTAGTGCTCTCTATAGCGGCTGCCTTGTACACCTACACGCCAGACCGCTCCAACAACTTTTTCCTGCGGGTGTCGGCGCAGCTTTCTTACTTTACGCCGGGCATCATGGCGGCCTTTTTTTACGGAGCGATTTCCCCCCGGGCCAGCGCCCGCGGGGCGGTACTGGCCATGGTGCTGGTGCCGGTGTTCGGCGTATCCCTGGAATGGGCGTACAAGCACTGGCTGCACCTCCTGCCAGGCGTTGAAGGCTGGCTGGGACCAAAGCTCAACTTCATGCACCGCATCGCCTGCAGCTTCCTCTTCGGGATGGCGGTGATTGCGGTGTTCCGGAGCAGCCCGGAGGCGGCGAAGGAGTCGGGGTATCACCGCCTCGACCTACACCTGTCGGCACAGCGCCTGTTCCGCCGGGTGGGGGGATTTTTGCTGTTGCAACTCGTTTTTGTCGCCGTGGTGTACTGGACGCCGCTGAGCGCACGCCAGGTGGCACCGCTGGCGGCCCTGGCAATCCTGGCTTTTCTGCCGGGCCTACTCAAAGGGGGCGATAAGCGCTTTTGGCAGGACGACCGATTTTATGCGGGGCTGCTGGTGGCCGCCTCGGTATGGATGTATTTCTTTTTTGCCTGAAATAGACTTGTAGCAAGGACCGATAATTCTATAAAACAGTATTTTATGCCTTCTATTTTAGAACGCGCCTATGGTGCGGAAGCGTTCCGCGATGCCGGCCATGCGTTGGTGGACGCTCTGGCCGATTATTTGGACCTCGTCAAGCGACGGGTGCCGGAGAAAGCAATCGAGTGGGTAGAGCCGGAAACGGCTACCCGCGCCTGGGAAGAGCGCCTAAAGGAGGGCGCCAGTCCTTTGGCCTTGTTCGAGTCGGTGCTCGCAGACAGCGTAAAGCTCCACCATCCGCGCTATATGGGGCATCAGATCAGTCCGGCCGCGCCGGTAGCCGCCCTGGCCGGGATGCTCAACGACTTCATAAACAATGGTATGGGCGTCTATGAGATGGGGGTTGCCGGTACCGCTATGGAACGCGCGGTCCTCGCGTCGGTGGCCCGTAAAATGGGCTTTGGCGAAAGCGCTGGCGGTATGCTGACCTCGGGCGGTACGCTGGCCAATGTGACGGCCCTGTTGGCGGCGCGAAGCATAAAGGCCAAAACGCATGTCTGGAAAGAAGGTGGCGCAGCTCCCCTGGCGCTCCTGGTGTCTGAAGAGGCCCACTATTGCGTGGACCGCGCCGTGCGCATCATGGGCTGGGGCGAGGGCGGCATCATCAAAGTGCCCTGCGACCAGCGCTTCGCCCTGCGCACCGAGTTGTTGGAGTCCCTGTACCGACAGGCCCTCGCACAGGGGAAAGAGGTTATCGCCGTCGTCGGTTCGGCCTGCTCTACCTCCACGGGGTCTTTCGACGACCTGGAGGCAATTGGCGCTTTTGCGGAGGCGCATGGCTTGTGGTTCCATGTGGATGGGGCACACGGCGCCGCCTGCGTCTATGCCCCGGGGTACCGACATCTCCTGCGCGGCCTGGAGCGGGCAGACAGCGTGACCATGGATTTCCACAAGATGCTCCTTACGCCTTCCCTGACGACGGCCCTGGTGTTCAAACGGGAGAAAGACAGCTTCCGCACCTTCGCGCAAAAAGCCGAATACCTGCTGGATCAGGCGGGTGACGAAGATTGGTACAACCTGGCCAAACGCACGTTCGAGTGCACCAAAACGATGATGAGCCTGCGGGCGTACACCCTGCTGCAGCAATACGGCGAAGGGCTGTTCGAGGAGTATATCACGAAAGTCAACGACCTCTGCGCCGCGTTTGCCGATATACTGGAATCCCGCCCGCACTGGCAAATCGCAACCCGCCCGTCGTGCAATATCTTGTGTTTCCGCTATGTGCCTTCGGAAGTCCCGGAAGAATCGCACAACGCACTAAACGCACAAATCAGAGTGGATTTGCTGCACGAAGGGCGGTTTTACATCGTGCAGACCCAGCTCAGAGGCAAAATCTGGCTGCGCGTAACGCTCACCAACCCGTTTACGACGATAGAGGACTTGAAGGAGCTAATAACCCATATAGAGGAGCGGGCTCCCGTCAAGATACATCGTACGACTTGACGCCGGGGGTGGGTTGTTCCTCCCCTTCAGACGGGGCCGGCGGCGTAACCAGTACTTTCCAGAAGAAATAAATCGTAGCTGCCGTAACGATGAGGTTTGCCGAAATAAACATGGCAAGTGCAGGTGTGGACATGTGCTTTTTGTAAAAAGACGGAAATGCGCCGGCAGGTCACCCAATGGCATGTGTAGGAAGAAGCAGGCCAGCCTAATCACCTTGTGCTACCGAAGCAAACGAAGCCGTATCTGGGCATCTTTATCGCTAAATACTGCTCCGTGTTTCCGCAGTATTTTCACATCTTCCTCGCCGAGCTGGCTGTCGGGGTGTAGGGACCCCAGAGGGAGGCCCTGTAGGTAAAGCCCTTGTAGAGGCTGGATGCGGGCTATTTTTTTCATCGTTTTTTCGTCGGCGGTACCCGGAGGGGCGGTGAGTACATCAAAGGGAGCAGGGTCGGGGAAGGCCTGCAGGAAGGGCTCTTCGCCCGGGTTCCAGGTGTAGATGCCTTCCGGGTAGCGCAGGAAGAGGAGTTTCCCATCGGCATGGTAGCGGATGTCCTGTATGTCGGCTAAATAGAGATATGGAAAGGCGTTGCTGTTTTCCTGGGTCAGGTGTTCCTGTTCTGTTTTTACACGGTCGGCGAAGATGCATATGCCGGAGGCGAGGTCCCATTCCTGCACCTCACCTGTTTTGGATGCAAAGAGTACGCGTTGTCCGTCCGGGCTGATGCGGGTGAAGGCGAGGGCGAGGGGGGTATTTTCCCCTGTGAAGGTCTGGCGGGTGGCCCTTGCCCCAAAGAGCTGTGCGTGCAGGGGCTGTTTACCCTTGCGCACGAGCGGTACATTCGACAGGTTGACTTTGCGTAGGTCGAGGAGTTGCAGGTCCACCCCGGCTAAGTCCCCGCGGCTCAGCAGGACGATGCGGAGCAGGTTGTGGACGCAGTAGCCCGTGTCCTGTTCGCGGAAATTGCCCCGGCAGATGTCGAGTAAGCGGTGGATGCGGTTGGGCTTTCGGGGGGTGTTGGCCCATTCGGGATGGAGGTGTTGCAGGAACGGGTTGAGGCGGTGTTCGCCTTCGATTTGGCCGATGATGCGGCAGAGTGCGTCGTCTATCCGGGTGCTTCGGAAATCGGGAGGTATGGCGCTGTGGGTCAGGGCGCGGTCCATGGCGTTGAGGAGGCGGCGTGCGGCGAAGTAGTCGCGGAACAGGTTGTGCAGGAAGCGGAAATTTTGGTTTTCCTCGATGAGGAGGACCAATTTTTCGGAGCATACGTCCCGTATGACCTGGTTGACCATTCGGCGGGGGCTGAGCTCGAAGCGGCGTTCGTCGAGGTAGCGGTCGAATTCCCAATCGAAGGTGTCGAAGAATTCCTCATTGAGCAGCTCGGGGATGATTCGGTCGAGGAGGCTGCGGAGGTTGAGCAAGGCGGGGTCTTTGCTGTGGACGCTCGTGCTGCCGGCCTGGTACATGGCCCAGGCTATTTCGGGCAGGACATGTTCCAGGATAAAACGCTGGAAGGCCAGTTCGCCGGGGTTGTTCTTTTGGCGTTCCGAGAGGTTGAGGCGCGTCATTCGTTCGACGTTGCACAGCAGTTCTCCGCTTTGGGTGATGTCCTGTATGAAGCCTTTTCCGCCTTGTTGGGAGGAACTGGTTTTGTACAGGGCCAGCATCATGGGGTTGCTCAGGAGTTTGAACAGCTCGGCGCTCAAGGATACGCCCTTGCCCAGGTAGTTGCTGATTTCCTGGTTGGAAAGCGGCTGCAGCTCTACCAGGGGAAACAAATCGCCCCAGTGCTGGAAAGGCTCTTTCTGGCGCAGGTCGTCCTGGGCGGTGACGATGATTTGCACGGTGCTGTTTTGGGTGGCCCACTGACCGATGTCCTCTACGAGGCTGTGGAGTTTATCGGGATTGACATAGTGGATGCCATCCAGGAGCAGCAGGATGCGCGGTGCCGGGCCGGGGTCGGCATTTTGTAGGAGTTCGCGCAGGTTAACAGCCTGGTAATAGTGGGCGAGTTGCTCGTCGAGGTAGTTGTTTTTACGGCTGCCTTCCCATTCGTTGATTTCGTCGAGTGCGAGGTAGAGCGGTACGGGCGACTGTCGGCCGGGGGCTTTTTGGAGGAAAGTGTCCCAGAGTTGCACCATGGAAACGGTTTTGCCCATACCGCCTTTTCCGATGAGGAGGGCGTGGGCTGGTTTTTGCTTCCACAGGCGGTACACGGCCGATTCGAGGCTTAGGAACTCCTCTCCGAGGCGCACGTTGATGGGGATGAGCGCTGGTTTGTCTTTGTTCTCCGCTTCCGGGAGCAGGGCGTCTTCGATTTTCAGGTAGCGGAAAGCGCCTTCCTGAAGTTCCTGGCGCCGCTGGCGGGAAGCTTGTTGGAGGGCGGCAAAAGATAGAAAAGGCTCGTGGATGGTCCAGTCTAAATCGGCATCTACCGGCGCGTACAGGCCCCATTCAAACGACTGGGCACTGCTGTCCATCATCGTGAGGATGCCGCGGAAGGGGTCTTTCCCTTCGCGGTCGGCACCAGCGAGCTTGTAGAGGTTGGCCGGCTGTTGGAAGCGGAGGGCCAGTGCGTTTCGGGCGTGGTTGAACGCCTCGCGCAGCGTAAACCCTTGCCCGGCTAATGCCTGGTAAAATTCCTGGGCAAAATAGCTGGCGCGGTCGTCTTCGACGGGCCGGGCAGTAGCGATGACCGCCTTGATGCCCAGCTTGTGGAGCTGGTCCACCTGGGGCCGGGTGGCACAGCCGTTGAGGAAAACCAGCCGGAGCGTGTCGGCTTGCCCGGAGAGCAACTGCGCTACCGCCGAAGCATCCGCTTCCTGGTCTTCCAGGTGCAGTACGTCGCTGCCCGCGTGCCCGGCGAAGTGGAACACGACCATGCGGTCTTTGTACCGGCGCAAGGCGGCTACGAGTTCTTCGGTTTGCATGCTCTCCTCGCGTTCTACCTGGAAGAGCCCTTTTTCTACGCAGGGGTATAAAATATCGTACAGGGCAGAGCTTTCTGCCGAGAGCGATTGTAGGAAATCGCCTTCCGCGTTGGAAAATCCGAGAAAAAACAAGGGGGTGGGCTTCATTGGATACTTGTTTTACAGACCGCTTGCGAATGGCCGCTGAAGGACAAAATGGCTCTTATTCCCATCTCACCGGCCATTTGTAATAAGTCTGTTTCTTGTCTTAGGCGAAGAAACGACTTTTTGTACAATCCCCAAGCTGAGCAGCTTAAAAAAGGAAGGGATTTTTGAACCAGATGGGTTTTTATTGGTTTAATTGTAAAACTACTAAAAATGATAGTTTTACTTTCTTTTATAACCTATAAAATCATAAGCGTCATGAAACGGTTCTTTGTTTTTGCGATTGCCCTGGGCTTCCTCAGCAGTTGTATGGTCATACGGGAGGGCGAAGTTGGCGTGAAGAGAAATCTGGGTACGTACAAAGACAAGCCATATACTAATGGCTTGAGGATTTACAATCCGTTTGTCACGTCCATTGTAAAGGTCAGCACGCGTACCGAGAACCTCGAGGTGGAGTTGTCCATCCCTTCCAGGGAGGGTTTGAACATCAGTTCGGAGGTGTCCATCCTGTACAACGTGGTACCCGGCTCCGCGCCGGATATCTTGCGGAACATAGGCCCTGATTATGAGCGCAACATCATCCTGCCGGTGTTCCGTTCTGCGGTTGCCGATGTGAGTGCGCGGTTCTATGCAAAAGACATGCACACCGGGGAGCGGGGTAAGATCGAGGAGGAGATCCGGACCCAGATGGCCAAGATACTCGATGATAAGGGGATAGATATCGAAGCGGTGCTCCTGAAGAGCATTCAGATGCCGCCCAGCCTTGCCCGGGCGATAGAAGCCAAGCTGGAGGCCGAGCAGAACGCCCAGCGCATGGAGTTCGTATTGCAGCAGGAGAAGCAGGAAGCCCAGCGCAAGCGCTTGCAGGCGGAAGGGGTGCGGGACGCGCAGAACATCATTTCCCAGGGCCTGGACCCCATGCTCCTGCAGTTCAAAGCCATTGAAGCATTCATGGAGCTGTCCAAGTCGCCCAACGCCAAGGTTATCATCACGGATGGGAAGGGACTGCCCATGATGATTGACCCGATTCAAATGGGGGATACGAGACCGACTCCAAGTACGCTGAGTTCGAACAACCGCACGGGCAACTAAACAGACTTGTTGGGAGGGATTGGCGAGGGTTCAATAGTCCTTTTTACCATCTCGCTGACCCCCGCGCGACAAGCTTATTGAACAAACAAGAGAGGGCCCCGGCACACATCACGTGCGCCGGGGCCCTCTCTTGTTCGAGTGTATTGCGAGTTATTGCAGCACCTTCTGGACCAGGTCGGCGGCATCTTGCAAAGCGATGGCGGAGTGTACGGCGAGGCCGGACTCGTCGATCATCTTTTTGGCGATATCGGCGTTGGTGCCCTGGAGGCGCACGATGATGGGCACATGGATATTGCCCATATTTTTATAGGCATCTATGACCCCTTGCGCGACGCGGTCGCAGCGCACGATACCTCCGAAGATATTGATCAGGATAGCTTTGACGGCCGGGTCTTTGAGGATGATGCGGAAGGCCTGTTCGACCCGTTGGGCATCGGCGGTGCCGCCCACGTCGAGGAAGTTGGCCGGTTCGCCGCCGGAGAGCTTGATGATGTCCATGGTGGCCATGGCCAGGCCGGCACCGTTGACCATACAGCCCACGTTGCCGTCGAGCTTGACGTAGTTGAGGTTGTTCTCGCGGGCTTCCACTTCAGTGGGGTCTTCCTCGCTGGTATCGCGGAGCGCTTCCAGTTCCGTACGGCGTTCGAGGGCATTGTCGTCAATGCTCACTTTGCAATCCACGGCAATGATGCGGTCGTCGCCGGTGCGCAGGCAGGGGTTGATTTCGAAGAGCGAAGCGTCCGATTCGACGAAAGCCTTGTACAGGCGGGTGATGAACTGCGAAAATTCTTTGAACGCCTTACCTTCGAGGCCCAGGTTGAACGCGATTTTGCGCGCCTGGAAGCCTTGGAAGCCCTGCGCCGGATCAATCCACTCTTTGTGGACGAGGTGGGGCGTGGTCTCGGCGACGTGTTCGATATCCATACCGCCCTCGGTTGAATAAATGACGACGTTGCACTTTTTTTCGCGGTCGGTGAGGATGGAGACGTAGTATTCCTTGCACGCCTTGAAATCGGGTGCATACGCATCCTCGGCTACGAGTATTTTTTGCACGAGTTTGCCGGGGCCTTCCATGCCGCCCGGCGTTTGGGGGGTGCGCAGCATCATGCCGATGATATTGCCGGCGTGCTCTTTGAGCTCGTCCAGGTTTTTGGCGAGTTTTACGCCACCGCCTTTCCCGCGCCCGCCGGCGTGTATCTGTGCTTTGACGATAGCTACCGGGGAGCCGCTGCGCTTATTGAGCTGGTGCCATGCCGCGACGGCTTCGTCGGTCGTGTGAGCCAGGATGCCTTCTTGTATGGCTACCCCAAATTTTTTCAGGAGTTCTTTCCCCTGGTATTCGTGCAGATTCATAACCAATATTTGTTTAGGCGAGGGCGAAATATACCCGTCGCAAAGGTAAAAAAAATCTGGAATCTGCCTAAATCTACGGGATGGGTTCACAGATAATCACAAACATTTTATAATCAAATATGTGTGATTAGACTAAGAAATTACCCCCATTTTCAATACTTTTGGGGAAAAGAGCTGCATTTTTGTGTATGCCCGGTACCAGGGCGTGGAAAAAAGAATATATGGAAGCAACGACCATGCGGAAAGCCATCCCGTTTAACTCTGAATCGGTTGAAGTACGGCGCGCAATCGCGAACTTGAATTCGGGTTGGAGAACCTGGTTTTTCTACCTGTTCAAGCTGCCGACCCTGCTCTTTTGGGGGGTGCGCGTGCGCCGGGTGGACGCGGATTCTGCCGAGGTGCAGATTCCTTTTGGCTGGCGCAGCCAGAACCCCTTTCGCTCCACGTATTTCGCGGCCTTGTCGGGCGCGGGGGAGTTGGCCGGCGGCATGTTGGCAATGGTCGCCGTCGCCGGCAGGGGGCCTGTTTCCATGCTGGTGACGGGGATGGAGGCTTCCTTCAGCAAAAAGGCGGTGGGCAAGACCATTTTTACCTGTACCGATGGCCCGATGATCCGGCAAGCGGTGCAGGAGGCGCTGGAAACCGGGCAAGGCCGGACGGTGCGCGTAGTTTCAGTAGGTAGGCGGGAAGACGGGCACGAGGTATGCCGGGTCGCGCTCACCTGGTCGTTCAAAGCGAAGGGCTGAGCAGGAGCTTGCGCGCAATCTGCCTGTCGCCAGAGCGCAAATACAGGAAATACGTACCCGCAGGCAGCTTTAAGTCGGGCAAATGACGGCGGTTCCAGCCCTGCGTCACCGCCCAGGGAGCGCTCCAGAGTACATTCCCCAGGGCATTGCACAGCGTCATTTGCCACTCCCGGCTGCTTCGGGTGTCCAGTTCAAGCGTCCATAACTCGCCGGGCGTACAGGGGTTGGGGAAGACGACAAACGACTCTCCGGGCTGTAGCCCCCGCTGCGCAGTTATGGTGCTGATGCTGAAAGGAGAAGGCTTGGAGAACGACGGACAAGTGCTGAACCCGTTAAATGGCCGGATCCTCCAGAAATAGGATCGCCCGGGAACCAGGTCGGGCTGACAGGACGAGTCCGATACGATCTGGCTGAATGTGACAAAGGAAAAAGAAGGGATGGGCGATACTTCCACCAGGTAATGGCTGATCCCGGGCATGGGCTTCCAGGATAACACCACGGGCTCTTCGGCACCGAATACGGCGCCCGGAACAGGGCGCAGGGACTCTATCTCGCCGCGTTGCGTGATCGGGGCTGAAACCTCCCGCTGCAGCAGGCTCGACAGCTTTTGCAGGATAAAAAAGCGCATGGCCCCCTGTTGTTCTACTGAAAAGCGCTTTGCGCAGCGGTCGCCGGAATAGGACATCAGCAGGGTGCCGTCGGAGCGGAACTCGATTCCGCCCGGGTCTTTTTGTATGATGGGGCTCTGGCTCTGTTCATTGCAGTACCAGAGGCCATTTAGGTAGTCGGCTGGTGTATCGCAAAACCCATCTCCAGCGCTGCGGCAGTTGCTGCGGTCTGCTTTCTCTACCTCTATCTGATTGACTTTGAAGGGAGCCGGCTTATTGTAGTCGTAGGGGTAGTTTTCCCATCCGTGAAAGGTGTGGGGCAGCGAAAAATAATGCCCCATCTCGTGGGCCCAGGAATTGCCCTCCATGCCGGAGCAGGACGCGCTTAGGGCAATGCCCAGTGCCAGTCCCGTACTTTGCTCTCGCAGCGTATAACCGCAAGCATCGGCCGCATTGAGTACAAAATAGGTATTGATGGCGTTTCGGACGCGGGTCGTGCGCATCATGGTGTATGCCGTCTGCCCGTCGCTGTGGTCGTACCAATCTGAGTTTTGGGGGTACAGGAAGGGCTGTTGAAGGATAAATTCAATCTCGGAAGCTGCAAAATGGGCGTTGAGCGCGCAGAAGGCATCCAAAATCTGGCTTTCCCGGAAAGCGCTTTTGCCCTCGTCGGAACGGACGATATGCACGACGACGGGCAGGTAGAGTTTGTTGTTCGAGCGCGCCACGGGCATGCCTGTCTGTTGGTATGCTTCTAACCAGGACAGTCGGATGGGCTCCGTAGCGCAAAAGCGTACCGGTGCCGACTGCTGTGCCGTTGCAAACAGGCCATAAGCAATACAGGCAATCCCAAGGAATGCGGCTCTCATCATTTCTCAAAGCTCTAAAACCTCCCCAAATGTCTGAAAAAATCCTGCAGGGCGTGGTAGGATGGGAATGTGTAAAAAGTCGGTTTTCTCAGAGGGGCACACACGCTTTTATGTAGTTTTCTCAGCCCTTTTGTGTGTGTGGCCTCTCAATGGTACTAAAGATTGAACGCCGGAGGTGTGTTTTCCCGCCCCGCCATTCCAAAAACCTGGTTTTTTCCTGAAATCTCCGCTCAAAAATACAAAAAAAGTACGTTATTTTTGTACCCACATTTAAACAAGCAAAAACGAATCATGAGCAAAGTAACCGTAGTCGGCGCAGGAAACGTAGGCGCTACCGTGGCCAACGTACTGGCCCACAAAGACCTGGTAAAAGAAATTGTCTTGCTGGACATCCAGGGCAATATGGCCAAAGGCAAAGCCCTCGACTCCTGGCAGCAGGCCCCTGTAGATAACTACAGCACTTTCCTCCGCGGGACGGACAACTACGAGGACACCGCCGACTCGGATATCGTGGTCATCACGGCCGGGGTGCCCCGCAAACCGGGCATGAGCCGGGACGACCTGATTTCGATCAATGCCAAAATCGTGACCTCCGTCACGGAATCTATCCTCAAGTACTCGCCCAACCCCATCCTCATCGTCGTCTCTAACCCGCTCGACGTGATGACCTACGCCGCCTTCAAAAAAGCCGGCCTGCCCTCCAGCCGGGTCTTCGGTATGGCGGGGATACTCGATACAGCCCGCTACCGGGCTTTCCTGGCCGAAGCACTCCACACTTCGCCAAAAGATATCCAGGCCGTACTCATGGGCGGCCATGGCGATACGATGGTGCCGCTGCCCCGCTACACGACCGTGGCCGGTATCCCGGTTACGGAACTGATTGATGCAGAAGCACTGAACGCCATCGTCGAGCGCACAAAGACAGGCGGTGGCGAACTGGTCAACCTGATGGGAACCTCGGCCTGGTACGCCCCGGGCGCGGCGGCCGCGCAAATGGTAGAGGCCATCGTCCGCGATGAAAACCGTATCTTCCCTTGCTGCGCCCTGGTAAACGGCGAGTACGGACTCCACCATATGTTCATCGGCGTACCCGTGAAATTGGGGAAAAATGGCATCGAACAAATCCTGGAACTCAAACTGAATGCCGACGAAATGGAACTGCTGCACGGCTCCGCCAAAGCCGTGAAAGCCGTCATGGATGTATATGACAATATGGGAATGTAAGAGCTCGCCCGGGATTTTCTGCAGGGTCTAACCCTACACCTGTTTTCCCTGCAGAAAATCCCGAATGTGCTCCTGTATTTTTTAAGCAAACTTTGTTTCATGCTGGCCAATGAACTGCCCTCGACCGTCCTGGACTCCATGAAGACCAATACGGGAGAGACCGTGTACGAACAATCTCAGACCAGGCCCATCATGCTGGTCTTCTTGCGCCATTTCGGCTGCACATTCTGCCGGGAAGCGCTCTCAGACCTCTCTAAACAACGGGAGGAAATCGAAAAAATGGGGATCGCCCTGGTCTTCGTGCACATGTCAGACGAGGAAACCGCCGACGCGTACTTCAACGAGTACCAGCTCGGAGGCTCTGTGCATGTCTGCGATCCGGAATGCCGCTATTATCAGGCGTTCGGACTGGCCAAGGGCAATTTCAACCAGTTGTTCGGACTGGCCACCTGGATCAGGGGCTTCTCCGCCGGGGTCGTGGCCGGCCACGGCATCGGTCCGCGACTCGGGGACGATACCCAAATGCCGGGTATCTTTATCATCTCCAAAGGCGAAATCAAACACAGCTTCGTCCACAAACTAGCTTCCGACCGACCCGACTATATCCGGTTCGCCCGCGAAAGTATCCTCTGAACCCGCGTGGGTCCCCCCGCGCCAAACCACGCATCTTATGATAGGCTGGAGATTCTCGGAATTCACCCCTCAGGCAGACGCCGGAACCCCCTTTGAGCGCCTGCTCAAAATATTTCAGGAACTCCTGCTCTATACCTCCGGCGACGTCGCCGAAGCACTTTCCTGGCTGACGGAACTGGACAAACAGTACAAACTGACCGACGCCAACTACGGCATCGCCGACTTTATCCAGGACCTCATAGATAAAGGCTATATCCGACAGCCCGATCCGCAGCAGCCGGGCTTTGTGCCGGCAGCCAAAATGGAACTGGCCCTGCGCCAAAAAGCACTCTCCGATATCTTTGGCCAAATCAAAAAATCTAAACAGGGAAACCACAGCACCAAAGCAGAGGGAAAAGGGGATGAACGCACCTCGGAACTGCGCCCTTTCGAGTTCGGCGACCCTCTCGACCGACTGGCGGTATCCGAATCGCTGCGCAACGCCCATATCCGACACGGTATCGAAGAGTTTAAACTGACCCCGGAAGACCTCGAGGTGCAGGAGTCGTTCAACCAAAGCCAGACCAGCACTGTGCTCATGATCGATATTTCCCACTCCATGATCCTGTATGGCGAAGACCGCATCACCCCCGCCAAACGGGTCGCCATGGCACTGTCGGAATACATCACCACCCGTTTCCCGAAAGATACCCTCGACATCCTCGTCTTCGGCAACGACGCCTGGCAAATCGAAATCAAAGACCTGCCCTATCTGCAGGTGGGCCCCTACCACACCAATACCGTCGCCGGACTCGAACTGGCCATGGATCTCCTGCGCCGCCGCCGCAACCCGAACAAGCAAATCTTCATGATTACCGACGGCAAACCGACCTGCATCAAGAAGGGAAAAAAATACTACAAAAACAGTTTTGGCCTCGACCGCAGCATCGTCACCCGCACGCTCAACCTGGCTACGAGCTGCCGCAAACTCAACATCCCCATCACGACGTTCATGATCGCCCGCGACCCCTACCTGATGCGCTTCGTGGACGCGTTCACCAGCGCCAACAACGGAAAAGCCTTTTACAGTAGCCTCGACGGGCTGGGTGAGTTTGTGTTCCGCGACTATAAAAATAACAAATCCAGACGAGGGAGCCGCTAACGCCCTTCACCATAATTTTATTCTGAAGGCCACTCGGTCTGCTTGTCATCCGTCGCACCGGGTTCTTCCACGGGGCCCGGCTTGGCACTGGCATCCTTAAATACCCTGGAGAAGCGAATGCGCTGCGAGTAGGGGAATACCGTCACAATCTCCCCTCGGCGGAGGCGATCCTGTACGTCATGCCAGAAAGCGACGTCGTACAGGTCCGCGTGGTAGCGCAGGAACATGTCCCGGATGTCCGGCCGCCCGATCAGGAATTTGGTGAACTCCTCGGGGAACACATCGTTGGGCCCGACCGAATACCAGGGCTCAGAGGCCCATTCGTCTTCTTCGTGCCGCGCCACCGGGATGCGCCTGAAGTGGTAGTCGGTGATAAAGCCTATTTCGTCATAATCGTAAAATACGACGCGGTTGAGGCGCGTGACCCCGAAG
>CAZSMU010000084.1:13728-15818 GCA_964607915.1 uncultured Haliscomenobacter sp. | reverse complement strand
CGCCGGTCTGTTCTATGTACTGTTCAGTGTGCCGGACAGCCTGCAGGCGCGCTTATCCACCCGTTAGAGCTTGGCCAGACCGGTTTTGGCGGCGGTAGAGTCCTATGGGTTAGAGGTAGCAAGAGGTAAAAAGCCTTTTTCCCACCTCACTGAACAAGGCTACTCTGAATAGATCACCACAGGCGGCTCATCCTTTCGTGCAAGATAGCTTTGTATGCCTCTTTGAACGCCTCGCTTAAAAAACTATCGTCTATTTGCGCTATCCACTTCGGTAGGGTTTTAGCCATTTTATGAAAAATATTCTGTTGCTGCTTCCCCTCCACTTTTGAGGCATTCATCGCAGCGACGAAATCAGACTTTCTTATTTTTTTCTTTTTACCATTCAAGCTCAGGGCCAACTCTTCTTTGTCGGCAAGGTTGACCAGCGCCGTATTCAATAAGTCGTAGGCGGGAGATAAGGCCATACCTATACCTGGGTACTCCAGCAAAGAGAAATTTTTCAGGTGCATATCGGCATTGCCAGTCAGAAAGCAAAAGAGCACCAATTCAAAAAAATTGACTGTATCCAGGCCGGGGGTAGCTGAGTATTTTTGAATAGCTTTCGCTATCTGCTCATAGCTGCCCTGGTACTTGTTCTCCGTGAGCCTTTCGGTCAACTGGCACATATCTTCCATGGCCAATTTACCCTTGCGAGTACGGTCTATCCGCTTCGTGATATAGGCTAATTTCCCGGATGCCAATCGGATCAGACTATGGGGTACAGTCTTTATTTTGGCTAATTGCGCCATGTGCATGGTCAAATCTTCCACCTCGGGCAATTGCGGGTACGGGTCTGCTGCCGGCTTCAAGATGTAGCCCCCCCAAAGGCCCACGATTGTGAACCTTCTTTGCGTACCTTCTTTAGAGCCGCCGACTATGTGCAAAGATAGTTTGGCCTGTACACCGGTCAGGGCGGTTTGGCTTCGAATCACCTCCTTGGCCAGGGATTCCCAATCGGCCTCCGAGTAGGGCAGTACAGGCGGTAGGGACTGTCCAAAGATTTTTCTGGAGCAGGACGCGTGAAAATCATCCTCCCCATCTACCAGAGGCCGATAACAAAACAGGCATTTTTTCATACCCCCTCCTCTTTTACTTCCACTACACTTAGCGCACCGATACAATCTTTGCAGCAGGCCAACAATAACCCCATACGATCTCTGGGGTTCAACTTCCAGTTCCTTTCCGCTATATCCAATAGCCATCCTTCGGGAATCAGACCGTCAAAAAAAGGGAATAATACCAAAGATGTATAGGGCCTCTCCCGCACAGGCAGGGTCAGACTGGCCGGACGCGCATCGAGTCGCGCAATGTACTCTTTGTCATACGAAAAATGATAGCCGTACTCGTCCTCTATGAGCCATCCGGCTAATTGATCCACTACATATATGGCCGCTTTGCGCATTATCTGAACAGATATTATTTCAAGATTCTTCAACCCTTTTTTTCAAGACAGCCCCTGCTTCATACCCAAAAAGCTGTAGCACCTGGTTTACTTTATCCAGGCGCAGGCTCTGTTTGCCTTGCTCCAACTCGCGGATAAAGCGCAGGCCTACCCCTGCTTTTTCTGCAAGTTCAGGCTGTGTCAGGCGCACAGATTTTCTTTTTTCCTTTACAAAACTTGCTATACTCATATTTTATACCCTTTCGGGGACAAAAATAAAACAATATATATTAATTATACCCTAAAAGGTATTATTTTAATAAAATAAATGAAATTATACCCTTTAGGGTATCCGGTTTGTTGTGAAAATCCGCAGGGGGATATAGAGCTGTTTTTGATACTTTTTCACCTATCCACGACTTACCCACCCGTTAGAGCTTGGCCAGACTGGTTTTGGCAGCGGCTGTATGAATAGACTTGTTGCGCGGGAAGAATTCTATGCCCCCTCCTCCGATTCGGAATTCCCGATAATTTGTAAAACCCGTTCGAGTGGGTAGCCTGTCAGCAGGCAAAGGACTTCGACCGGAAGATGGTTTTGGTACCCGATGAGGATGATTTCCTTTCTGGTCAGTTCCCCTCCTTCCTGGCGTCCTTCCTGGCGTCCTTCCTG
>CAZSMU010000084.1:0-13628 GCA_964607915.1 uncultured Haliscomenobacter sp. | reverse complement strand
TTTCCTTTCTGGTCAGTTCCCCTCCTTCCTGGCGTCCTTCCTGGCGTCCTTCCTGACGTCCTTTGGCGATAAGCTGATCATAAAGCGATGTCATATTATTTCGGTTTATATCTGTGGGCAACTGGTCTATGAGTATCGTGAATCCTTTTGGATCCAGGCGCAAGCTACTAAGGATATAAAGGGTTAAAATATCGTAAAAGTTCCCATCGGAGGCACTGGCATTGCGCAAAATGCTCTCCAGGTTTGCTATGAGGGCCGGTTGTCTGGTACTGTGCTTTTGGGCTAGTAAAGCGGCACGCAGCCAGGCTTGGGGAACTTCGGCGATTCGATCGTCCTGTAGATCAAAAAGGCTGGAAAAGACGGTCTCGTAGGCAGGTACAAATCGCCGGAAAGGAGCAAAATCAGCACCAAAGAGCTGATCAAAAGGTTGGAAAATCCACTTTTGACCGCCCTGGTAAAACAGGAAGGGAATGATGGGTCGTAGCCTGTTTTTTTTGCTGGCGGATTCCCCTGTACGGATATTGTCCTTTTGCAGTCGGTACCCTTCGGCGAGGTATGCCAGCATTTGTACGGCTGCCCACTTATCCGGACGACTTTTATGCTCAAGCAGGATGCTGATGAATACTTCTGTCTTCCTTTTCTTGGTTAGCCGCACGACGAACAGAGCGTCCGAGTAGGACGCCTTGAGCGAGGTGCTGACAAAAGAACCGTTTTCCGGGGTCAAGCTATCCCAGTCCAGTAACTCGCCAAACCCATCCGGAAGGAATTGGCGCAAAAAGTCCCGAGCCCTGGCCGGGTTTTCGAGCAAGGCCCTGAGAAAAGCATCATGCGGGGTAGGTTTAGTCTTTTTCTTTTTCATGCTGCAAGGTACGAAGCCTTAGATTACCCTGCACGGACAGTTAAACGCAGCTTGATCCTGTAAAAAAAGAAGGAAAACAGCTGCTAAAAAATTTAAAACATTAAAATACAATCTTTTAAAAAACAAGTTTACCCTCAACGTCCTCAATACCCCTCCAATACCGTTTTCAGCCGGGCCAGGTGGCCGTCCAGCTCTTTGACAAGCTCTTCAAAGACGGTATAGGCGCCTTTGGTAGGGCGGTCATCCCCGGTTTCGACGGAGCGCTGCAAGGACGCCAGGCGATTGTTCAACTTGATGGGGAAGTTCAGGGGATCCTGGCTGCTTTGGTTGCGCACCTGGTACAGGTCTTCCTCTATGGCCGACAGGGTATCGCGCAGGGTTTTGAACGATGCCTGTGCCGCCGCGTCGGATTTTTTGATCTTCTCGTCGAGTTCCTTTTTCACCTCCCGGATACGGATGACAGCCTCATTGGCAGCGCTGACTTTATCGCGGATTTTGATGGCAAGGTCGAATTGTTCCCTGAGGTCGGCTTCGCTGACGTCTTCAAGGTTGGGGTTCATCCGGATGTTGAAATCGCACTCCTTGGTGTAAGCCCCGCAGCGGAAACGCACCTTGTAGGCACCAACAGGCGCCACCGGGCCGTTTTGCGGCCTTGCGCTCCATATGATCATCCCGTCGAATACGGTACTCCCGGGATAGCGCAGGTTCCAGGAGAATTTGTTTAGGCCGGCGTTTAGGCTCGGTGGGCTGGGCCTACCCCGCTCGGGACTCATCGGCTTATCGGTTCTTTTAGCGGCAAAGGTTTGTATTACTTTTCCGGCCGCGTCGAGCACTTCGATGCTGAGCGAATCGGCCGGAGTTTTGAGGTAGTATTGAAACTCCGCGTTATAGACCTTCCGGATGGGATCTGCGGGCTGGAAGAAGAGCACCTCAGCGCTTTTGAGCTCGGGGCTGTACTGGCGCAGAGGGGCGATATCGTCGAGTATCCAGAAGCCGCGGCCATGCGTACCGAGCACGACGTCCTGGTCTTTGACGACGAGGTCGTGTACGGGGGCGTCTGGCAGATTCAACTGCAGGGGCTGCCACTGCTCACCGTCGTTAAAAGAAACATAGACGCCGTGTTCAGTGGCTAAAAAGAGCAAGCCTTTACGGACGGGGTCTTCGCGCACCGCCCGCGCGAAGTGGCCGTCGGCGATACCGGTGGTGATTTTCGTCCATGTTTTGCCGTAGTCGTGTGTTTTGAACACATAGGGCTGCCGATCGTCCACCTGGTAGCGGTTGGCGGCCAGGTATGCGGTACCGGGAGTGTGGCGGGAGGCATCTATCATACTGACGCGGCTGAACTTAGGCAGCTCCCTGGGCGTGATATCGGCCCAGTTTTTGCCCCCGCTGCGGGTGATGTGCACTTTGCCGTCGTCGGACCCGGCCCATAGGGTTTGCAGGTCGTGGAAAGAGGGAGCCAGGGTGAAGACGGTGGCATAAATTTCCGGCCCATTCATGTCTTTGGTGATGATACCACCGCTGGGACCCAGAGTTTCAGGGTCGGCGTAGGTGAGGTCGGGGCTGATGCGCTCCCAGCTCTGCCCGTCGTCCGTCGTTTTCCAGACGTGCTGGGAGCAGGTATAGAGAATGGTAGGGTCAAGGGGTGAAAATACGATGGGATACGTCCATTGCCAGCGTTCGGGCAGGGCGCTGGCGGGCTCGCCGGAGAAGAAGCGCGGATAGACCTGTATATCGCGGATTTGACCTGTAGCGCGGTTGTAACGGGTGAGCAGTGCTCCCTGGCTGCCGGCATAAAAAAGGTCGAGCTTGGTGGGGTGTTGGGCGATGTACCCGCTTTCGCCCCCACCGACTTCGTAGTAGTATCCGTGGTTGGGGCCATCGGCCAGGATATGATCCCAGCCGTCGCTGGGTATAGCCAGAGTGGTGTTGTCTTGCTGCGCCCCTGCGACGTGGTAGGGCACATCGTTGGTAGCGATGACGTGATAAAGCTGGGTTGTGCAATAGTCCTGCTCCGTCCAGGTCTTGCCGCCGTTGATGGAGACGCAGCCCCCGCCGTCGTTGGCGCCAATCATGCGCTCCGGGTTGTTGGGGTCGATCCAGAGATCGTGGTTGTCGCCGTGGGGAGGATTGATCTCGGTATTGAACGTCGTTCCACCATCGGTAGATTTATAAAAGCCGACGTTGAGGCAATAGACCGTCTCGCGGTCCCAGGGGTCGGCGTAAATACGGGAATAATAAAACGCACGCTGGCGAAGTTTGCGCTCTTCATTAGTGCGCTTCCAGGTCCAGCCCCCATCGTCGGAGCGAAACACCCCGCCCTCATTGGCTTCGACGATGGCCCATAGGCGATTGGGGTCGGCCGGGGAAACGGTGATGCCGATTTTTCCGAGAGGCCCGGCGGGCATACCCGGGTTTTTGCTCAGCTCAATCCAGTTGTCGCCGCCATCCACGGATTTGAAGAGTTTGCACAGTTCGCCACCGCCCCACATTTTCCAGGCTTTGCGATAGACCTGCCAGGTGGTGGCATACAGCACTTTGGGGTTGCTGCGATCCATGACCAGGTCGGCAGCGCCCGCATTAGGACCGACGTAGAGTACTTTTTTCCAGGTGTTGCCCCCGTCCATGGAGCGGAATACCCCGCGTTCTTCATTATCGCCATAGGGGTGGCCGAGCGCTGCTACATAGACAATATCGGGGTTCGTCGGGTGTACGCGCACCCGGGAGATGGCCTGGGTTTCCTTAAGCCCCAGATGCCGCCAGGTCTTGCCCGCATCGGTGGATTTATAGACGCCGTCGCCCTGGGTGATAGAACCCCGAAGTTGCGTTTCGCCCATGCCGATATAGACAATGTCCGGATTGGTCTCCGCCACGGCAACCGCCCCGACCGAGGAACTTTTTACCTGTCCGTCCGTCACCGGGAACCAGTTCTGACCGGCATCCACCGTTTTCCACAGCCCTCCACCGGTCGCGCCAAAATAGTACTCGTTAGGGCGGCCCGGACTGCCGGCACAGCCCAACGAACGGCCTCCCCGCTGCGGGCCGATGTTGCGCCATTTCAGATTCGCATAAAAAGAGGGATCCACAGGGAGGTTGGAAACTTGTGCCGACAGCACGGTACTGAACAAGACCGATACTCCGCACAGCAACAAGAGATGAATCGCTTTCATAGATGGCTGGTTTTAGGCGGCTGGAAGCCCAGCGCTCAATGCGTTAATGCCGAAATATACAAAAGACTTGTTACCAGGGGAATCATCGAGGGTCAAAAAGGCCCTTTTTCGCCCACACTACGCCTTTTTTCGGTCATATAGCAAGGCTATACTCCCTCTAAAAGCCTTCGCGTGGACAAAAAATGACTCTTTTTTACCTACTCGCTGACCCCTGGTAAATAGAGTTAATTTATCTTTTATTTAATTCAAAAAATGCTGTTTTTCAATATTTTTTGAATTAAAAAAATTTAATATAAAATATTGGATCCGTTGCGTATTTTCCCATAAAAATTTTATTTAATATTTAACTTGTTAATACTTTGAATTGCCCTCAGCCTTGTGTATTCTTGCAGGGCGAAAGCAACTCATACTGGTTCCCCCCCCTGTATATTTTCCCCCCTTATGCAACATAAGTCACTATTCTGTACTTAGGTATGAAACACTATATGCTACTCCTATGCCTGCTTGCAGCGGGCACTATCGCTTTATCGGCCCAGGAGCCCGTTTGCGGGGTACTCGGGCAGTCTGCCTACATGGTGCGCTACCGGCTACAACTCGACTCTACGCGGGCCATCGAAAACGAATTTGCCCGCACCCCTGCGACGGCATTGGTCACGACCCAGTTGCCGGTGCAGTTCCACATCGTGCGCGCCTCCAATGGGTCGAGCTCGTTCAATACAGCCATTTTGGAAGCCGCTGTGAACAACATGAACGGCTTTTTCGTCAATGCGGGGTTGAGTTTCTTCCAGTGTGCCGCCCCCCGCTTCATTGACGACAGCAACTTCCTGAACTTTCAGATATCCCAGCAAGCACAGATGGTCGCGAAGAGCTACGTGGACAAGGTGATCAACATCTACTGCGTGGCCACCATTGAAGGGGGATTTGTAGCGGGCTACACCTACCTCCCGGGCAGCGGCGAGCCGGACATCATCGTCATGGACGACGGGGTAGTCAACACGACCACGTTGACCCACGAGATGGGGCACTTCTTCGGGTTGCTGCACACGCATGGTTCAGAAAACTGCGCCTCAGTACTACCGGCCACCAACGAACTGGTGAACGGCTCCAACTGTTCTTCTGCAGGCGATTTCATATGCGACACCCCGGCTGATCCCGGCCTGCTCGGCGCAGGCTGCCTGCAGTCCCAGGTAAGCGAGGCCTGCGCCTACATCGGCACCTCGCGCGACGCGCAGAACCAGCCGTTTGCACCCGATACGCGCAACATCATGTCGTACGCGCGCTCCACCTGCCGCACCCGCCTGTCGGCGGGGCAGTATGCGCGTATTTTCTCTACCTACAAGCAGTTCCGGACCTACTTGAAATGCTCGCCTACCAGCGCGGTGACCCGCCGCTTGTCGTTGAGCGCCCCGGTTGCATTCCTGCCCACGACGGTAAAGTCCGGGGAAAGGTTCTCCGTGACGGCGCGGGTCCGCAATACCGGCAACGCCAACTTTGCCGGTGCCGTACAGGCCAAAGTTTTTGACAGCAGAGGCCTCGAAGTAGGCGTCATCGCTACGATTGCCATCGCAGATTCTCTGGCGCCGGGAGCAGAAGCCAATGCCCTGGTACTGACCTCACCCGTGCTGACCCTACAACCGGGCACGTACAAAGTGGGCATCTACTTTCGCAGCTCCGCTACTGCCCCCTTCGAACTATGTGGGAGCGAGGCGTTCAGCTCGATGGTGGATTTGGTCGTCGCCGGTACTCCCCTGCCCTGCAACCGGCCCGACAGCCTGCGCGCAGTTGATATTGGACCCTCCTCCACGACGTATGAGTGGTCCGGCACCCAGGTGCCCGGGGCGTATTACCGCGTACAGAGCCGGGAAGCCGGGGGAAGCTGGACGGATATCGGGAACTGGACCCTTCCCCGCATGGTCTTCGTCAACCGCAAGCCTTGTACGAGCTACGAGTTGCAGGTGCAGTTGGTTTGTCCCGAGGAGACCAGCCGATGGACAGAGGTACTCAGCACCCGGACAACAGGCTGCAACTCCACCTATTGCATCAGCTACGGCAACTCCCTGAGAACTTTTATAGACGAAATTTCCATCGGCTCGGTGGAGCAGGTCTCCGGCAATAACCTCGGGTACAGAGATTTTTCGAACCTCAAAGCCTCCGTTTGCCGGGGCGGCAACCTAACCTTTACCCTCAAAGCCGGCGTAGCCGCCTCGGAAGCGCCGCGTACCCTCTTCTGGCGCGTCTGGGCCGACTTTAACCGCGACAACGACTTCGACGACGCCAACGAGCAATTGTTTCAGATATCCGAGATGAGCAATCGCGAAGTCAACGTCATCTGGCAGGCGCCCACCAGCTTGCCTATCGGAACTACCCGACTGCGCATCAGCATGGATGCCAGGTCCTTTCCCGCCCCCTGTGCTACGGGCGACACCCGCGATGTAGAAGACTATACCCTGGAAATCTGTGGGTCAGGAAATAATATACTGGAAATCAGTACTTCGAGACTGGACTTCGGCCTGGAGGGGGGCCTGCAGTCCATGACCGTCAACAGCGGGCTGAGCTGGGATGCCTCCTGGCGCGACAGCTCCTGGATCGGCCTTTCCCCCAGGGCAGGCAACGCTGGAAACCAGGCCTTGCGCGTGAGTACAACGGAGAACCCGGGCGTAGCCCGGCGCACGGGTCTGGTCACTTTCCGCTCGGGCAGCTTGAGCCGGGCGCTGGAAATCGTACAACGAGGCCGTCTGGTCTCTGCCGACCAAATCATCGCTACCGCTGCCGGAAAGACAAGCCCCTTCCAGCTCAACGCAGATACATCCTGGGTGTTGTTGAGCAAACCGGAATGGGTCGCTTCGTTCAGCCCGTCCATAGGTACCGCCGCGCCAGGCGCGATTTCGAGCGTCCAGATCAACTGCCTGCCCAACACCTCCGACGCGATGCGCAGTGGCTTCCTGGTAATCCGCTGGGCCGACGGGCAGCAAGCGGAAGTCGAAATTATACAGGATAAAAATGCCGCCCCCGCCAACTGGACCTTCTCCCGGACCGGGCAGAACCACCTCGTCTTTTTCTCACACCAACTCAAGGCGAACATCAACGGGCTTCCCTTGCTACCGGGCGATTTCATCGGTTTTTTCTATAAGGACGGCATCCAACAGCGCTGTGCCGGCTTCGGCCGCTGGTCGGGCACCCTGGACGCCGTCACCGTCTATGGAGACGATGCTTCCACAGCAGCAAAAGAGGGCTTTGCCCCCGGCGAAGCCTTCCGGGTACGGGTATGGCGTTTATCCACCGGCGCCGAAAGCGCCGTCAACGCCGTATTTGCAGCCCCCTCCGCGAATACCTTGCACACGCATACCGAGCGCTATGCCGCAAACGGCATCAGCCTGCTCAACGAGCTGCATACCGAACAGTCCATCGCCTTCACCCTGCAATTGGAGGAAGGCTTTGATTTGTTCAGCCTGCCTATCCTGTTGCCAGACCCCGACTTGAAGAGCCTCGCTGCACTGTCAACCGGCCGAATCCTGGAAATACAAGACGACCAGGAGGCTAGGTTCGTCCCTGCTACCGGACAGAACAGCATCGGCGACCTCGACGTTCGCCAGGGCTACCGGAGCAAATCAAGTGCCCCCCTGCGTTTGCCCCTGCAGGGCGTGCCGGTCTCCCCTTCCAAGTACCCTATCCCCATCCGTGCCGACTGGCAGCTCATTCCGTTTTGGAGCCTTTCCCCCAAACCGGTGGAGCAAGCCCTGTCTGGTATCTTAAAGCGGGTCGAAGTAGTGAAAGACCTGCGGGGCAATCTCTTCATTCCCGCTTTTGGCATCAATACGCTGGGGACTTTCACGCCCGGAAAAGCTTACTGGCTGAAGAGCTCCGCCCCCGATACGCTGCGCTACCCCGACGGGTTTATGGCGCCTGCCGCAAAACTTCCCGCTGAGGAAGGTATCCGACAGGTGGCCGAGGCGCGGTACTTCCGCGTCCACCGCAAAGACCCTCTGGAAATTGGTGCTGTCCTGGTCTTTTTGGCCGACGGCGTATCCCAGGAACTCACGCCGGGCGACGAAATTGCCGTGCTCGACCCCTCCGGTAGGGTCGCGGGCGCCTCGGTATTCGAAGGCAGGAACCTGGCGATAAACGTACTCGGCATGGCCTCCGGAGAGGCGTATACGCTGGTGGTACGCGATGTGGAAACACAGACGGTACGGCCTTTGTCCCCCCGCTTCCGGAAAGCCGGAGAGGCGTATTTCCATCCGGGCGCCTTGGGGGTCATCGAAGGTGTAGAGGTATCTTATCCGGGAGCTACACAACGCTTCCATGCATTCCCCAACCCGGCCAGTGAACACTTGTCGCTGTCTCTCCCTGCGGCGCTTTCCCCCGGAAGTACGTTGTGCTTGTTAGGAGCGGACGGCCGGGAACTGCGCAGGTGGACGCTACAGGAAGAAACTATAGTTCAACTATCCATAAAAGGGCTTCCCCCCGGCCCTTATTTCATGCAGTTGCGCCATGCCGGCGGAGTGTGGACCGAAAAGCTGATCATCCGTCCGTAGGATCCGGTTGGGCGGGATCTTCCTGCTCGCGCAGGTCTTTGGGAAGTAGCTTGGAGTTCTTTGCCCCCAGTTCGCGGATGCGCTCGGCGCGCCCCACGAGCGTTTCCCCGTACCTGCCGCCGCTTTTTAGTTTGGCGAACGCGTGGCGGTAGCTGTCCTGGGCCTGGTCCAGGCGCTTACCTATGGCACTCAGGTCTTCGACGAAAGCGCAGAAGGTGTCGTAGAGACGCCCACTTTGCCGGGCGATCTCCTGTACGCTTTTTTTCTGAATATCCTGTTTCCAGATAAAGGAGACGGTGCGCAGGGTAGCGAGCAGGGTGGAAGTGCTGACCAGCACGATATTGCGCTCCAGCGCATCGGTAAACAGCTTATGGTCGTGCTGGACGGCAAGGGTGAAAGCCGGTTCCAGCGGCACGAACAGGAGAGTGTAATCGGGCGATTGAATGTGGTACAACTGATCGTACTTTTTCTCGCCCAGGCCCCGGATGTGGCGGCGCAGGCTTTCGATATGTTCCTGGAGTGCTTTCTGGCGCTCGGCATCTGTGCCGGCCTGGCAGTAGCGCGTGTAGGCGACGAGGGATACCTTGGAATCCAGGATCAGGTTTTTTTCATCGGGGAGTCGAATGATGAAATCGGGGCGTTTTTGCCGGCCCTCGTCATCGCTGAAGCTGGACTGTACATCGTAGGAAATTCCCTTTTCGAGTCCGGCTTTTTGGAGTAAGAGCTCCAGTTGCATCTCGCCCCAGTCGCCTTGGATTTTGCTGTCCCCTTTGAGGGCGGTGGCGAGGTTGTTGGCGTCCTGGCTGAGTTGCTGGTTGAGCAGGCGCAGGTTTTCGATTTCTGTCTTGAGGGAAACGCGGTCTCTGGTTTCTTCCAGGAAGCGGGTTTTGAACCCCTCTTCAAAGGCGGAGATGCGCTCGTGCAGGGGGCTCAGGATAGTCTGGAGCTGCTCGTGGTTTTGGAGGGTAAACTTGCGGCTTTTTTCTTCGAGAAGGCGGTTGGCAGCCAGTTCGAACTCCCGCTGAAAATGTTCCTGCAACCGGAGGAGCTCCGCTTTTTGTTCCGCGAGCTTTTCGTCCAGGTGGCGCACCGTCTGTGTGCTGCGCGCGAGGTCGGAATAGGCGAGGCGCAGTTCTCCTTCCAGTTCCTGGGTGCGTTGGGCCGATTGTTCGAGCTGTGTGCGCAGCATTTCGTGCAGTTCTCTGGCGATGAATCGGTTGCTGTCGGGGATTTGCGCCTGTGCCCGGGCCTTCCACCCTGCGAGAAGCCAGGCGCTGGCAGCGCCGGTCAACAATCCGATGAACAAAAAGGCGAAGGCGTACAGGAGAGAGGTTTCCATGGGTGTGCTTGTTTTTTGGCTTTGAGGAAATGTACTTGCGCTAGGCCTTGCATGCCCGGCTGTGGGAATGGGCAGACTCCCCCTACTCTTTCCTCAGACCCCGAACTGCCGCAGATGGTGGTCCAGGTGCTTATAGAGCATATTGCTCCATTCCCGGGCACTCAGCTTTCCCAGCAGAAAATGCGCCTTTCCTTCGAAGGAGGCTGCTCCCCAAGCATGCACAGCCTGCATTTTTTCTTTTAGTTCTTGCCGGGCCTGTTCGAAATCGGGCTCTTCTGCGATGATGAACTGGGGGGCTGTGGGGCTATTTTTTCGGTAGGGTTTCTCACCGGTCATGATGGGCTTGAAAAAGAGGCGACCCAGGAGCCGTATTTTGGAAGTGCGTTGTATATCGTTCAGCAAATCGTGGTAGGGTACAGCCAGATGTTTAAGCATTTGGGCCACCGACATTTTGCCCCACAGACGTTGGCTCTGGGGAGAGAGGGCGTCTATGCGCCGCAATAATTGCTCGTTTGTTTCCGGTTCAAAAATAAAAGGGAGTGCCATAGTAGATAAGGTTAGTAATAGAACTGTTGCGAGGGGTCGGCGAGCAAGGGGAACGTACCCTAAGCGACGGCTCCTCGAATAAGGGCTATAACCACCACAGCGACCCTGTTGTTTCGAGGGGATGCGGTTCTTTTTTTGAGCTCTCTCCTCGGGGTTGTATAAAAAGCCCTACTTGTGCTTCGATGGCAGAAGACGGCGTATTGCTGTCCTCGTCTTATGGGCCTCTACCTTCGTAATAAGTCCAATGCAAAAATATCCGAACTTTAGCCCATATGCTGCAAGATATCCGTTCTGCAGGCAGCCCTTACTTACCCTGCTGGGTCTTCAAAAATACGATCATCTTAGCATGGAGGTCTGCGGCTACCTGTGCATATCGCTTATCGGTTGCGAGGTTGCGGGTTTCGTTCGGATCTTTCTCATAGTCGTAGAGTTCCGAGGCGACGGCCAGTTCTTCGCGGAAAGGTAGCGGGTCTTTTTGGGGACTGCGCACCCATAAGGTATAGCGGTAGCGCTGGTCGCGCAGGGAGTAGCCCATAAACTGTTTGTCGGCATAGCCCAGGCGCTGGATTTCGGTGTAGTTTCCGCTGCGGGGGTACTGGCTGACCGAGAAATCTTTGACGCGAGCGCTTGGATTTTCCATCAAAGGGCGGAGGCTTTTTCCCTGTAAGTGGGCAGGGACGGGCAGGTCGGCAAGTTCGCAAAGCGTCGGGAAGACATCTACAAACTCAGAAGGCGATCGCGTTTGGGACGGTGGTATCCAGGGAGCGGAGATCAGCAAGGGAGCACGAGTAGCCTGTTCGAAATTAGAGTGCTTACACCAGAGGTCATGGTCGCCGAGATGCCATCCGTGATCGCCCCAGAGTACGACGATCGTGTTCTCTCGAAGGCCTAAGGAATCGAGGGCATCGAGCAGCAGGCCAATTTGTGCATCGGTGTAGGAAATGGCCGCATAATAGGCGTGGATGAGTTCCCGCTGTTTTTCTTCAGGCAACCTCATGCGGCCGGGATCTTTCAGATAAGGTTGGATATCGGTGTAGCTGCGCAATTCCCCGGCCGCATGGTAGGCCATGGCAGGGCCATTTTGCGCATATTCCTGGAAAGGGGCAAGGGGCATATCTTCGCGGCGATACAAATCCCAGTATTTTTTGGGCGCCACAAAGGGCAGGTGCGGTTTGGAGAAGCCTACCCCCAGAAAAAAAGGCTTACCGGAATCCTTGAGCCCCGACAATATAGCCCGTGCCCGCAGGGCTACCGCACCGTCAGCATAGGCGTTGTCGGGCACATCGGCGCACTCTGTGGCCGGCTTGATGCGCAGCAGCACGCTGTCGCGGACCCGGTCTTTCGGGATACCGCGGGTTTCTGCTTCTATCCGGTATTGCTCAACCAGGGCTTTCGTTTCGGGGAGTTGATAGTAGTAGGCCGGTTTTCCGCTTTCTTTGGAAAAATAGGCATCGGCATTTTTGTAGTACGGCACGCTCCAGGACGGTGCATCCAGTTGTTCGTCCACGCATCGGGGATCGTAGATTTTACCAATACCCTGCGTCGAGTAGCCCTGGGCGATGAGATGCTGCGGCAGGGTGAGAATATCGGGGTTTTTGTCGCGCATGCGGGTTTTGAGGTCCCAGACCTTGGTGTAGTCGGGCCGCATGCCCGTCATAAGACTGGCGCGGGTAGGGCCGCAGACCGCCTGCTGACAGTAGTTTTGGAGAAAAACGGTTCCCTTGGCGGCAATCCGGTCCATGTTAGGCGTCTTGACCTGGGTATTCCCATAAGGGCCAATGTCCGGCTTCAAGTCATCTACGGCGATAAACAGGATATTCGGTTTTGCGGGGCGCAGCGCCTGGGCCACAACCGGGAAAGCTGGCCCCAGGGTTGCGGCGAGGAGAAGCTGGAGATAGATTAAAGTTTTATACATGTGTAGGATTTTTAGGTAAAAGCTGCGAATAGCCAAAGTAAAGGGCACGACGCGTTCCACCCCTTTCCGATTTGCGTCCGGGACCCAAGGATTGGTCTTACAGCCAGAGCAATCGAAAATACAGGGCATTATCTATCGCGCCGACCGGTGTGGACCGGGGGGCCAGGCTTTCCCAGGTTTGCATCCAATCTTTTTGATTCAGGGCAGTAGCGGCCAACAGCAGACCGATGCTCTGGGCGGGCAGGCGGTCGTAGTTGGTAATATCCTGCTTGTACGGCCATTTTGATTTATCGACGATGAAGGGGTACATATAGTGCCAGGCTTTTTTCAAGCTCCCATGCGTACCCTTGTAGTTCCATAAATTTTCCCTGGGGCTGGAAGCGAGGTATGCCGTAGCACTGAGGGCATCGAGATTGTACATCGTATAGCCATACGGGTTGGTGCGGGCGAGTTCTTCGGGGAAGGCGCCCGCTGCGTTCATTTGGGCCGATAGTTGTTTTTTGAACTGTACCCGGGCGGTATCGAGCAGTTCGGCGCGGCCAGTAAGCGTGCCGTACATAGCAACCTGTGCGGCCCACCAGCTGCTGTGGTTGTTGCCGTTATCGCGTTCTTCGATACCTTGCGGATGGGTGGTCATCCAGGTCGCGTACTGGCTGAACCAGTCTTTAATCCCGCTGATGTCCGCACCTTTAAGCATACCGGCATCTTCGAGGATCCGAATGGCACGGGCTACTGCAATCAAGGCAACCGTATCAATGATCCCGATGCCTCTGCCGATAGAGACGCCTTTTATCGCCTGGGCATAGAGTAAACTGGGGTTCATGCGGGTTTCCGGGGCGACGAACCAGGCCTGCAGATGCTTTACGACATGCAGGGCGTATTTCTCTTCCATGGAAAGCCGGTAGGCAGCGGTCAAAATAGTCACCGCGTCTCGCATATCGTCCAAAATTTTATGATGCGCGATGAAACGCGCGGGATTTCGCTCCCCGTCGCGGCGGATATAGGGGCCTTCCGGATCCTCCGGGTTAGGCCACCAGTAGGGCCCCTCGGAGTAGTAATCGTGCTTGTCTCCAAATGGATTGGGGCTGGCCACGCTGGTTATCGTGACCGGCTCTATCCGAAGCAGGGAGTCGGCTGTTTTCAGCAACAAAATTGCCGACTCTGTCCTGTTGTATTGAGCACCTGCGGCACTGGCGATGAAAAGGAAGCCAAGGAGGCTGAGTACGGATTTCATAGATATAGTGATTTGACTTGTTGCGCGGGG
>CAZSMU010000083.1:0-15841 GCA_964607915.1 uncultured Haliscomenobacter sp. | reverse complement strand
CGCTGGGCGACCTCGACGGCGATGGCTACCTCGAAATGGCAGTAGGCAACAACCGGGGAGGCATACAGTTGTTTCGCACCCCCTGGGAAGCAGCCCGGCCCACCGGGCTTTTCGACCTGCCGGATACGGAGGCCCTAAAAGTCTTCCCCAATCCTGTCTCGCAGTCGTTGTTCTTTGAAATGCCCGAGGTCGTAGAAGGTTCGCTGACCCTGCACCTGTTCGATCTGCAGGGGCGGCTGTTGAAATCCATAGCAGATGCGCGGTTTTTGAGGGAATTGGATGTCAGCGCCCTTCCTGCCGGTAGCTATGTCCTACGGCTGGTCGGCAGTCAAAAGGTATGGGTGGCAAAAGTGATGAAAGACCATTAGCGCGCCCCGAAGAGTAGCGTTCCGATGCGCACCAGGGTACTGCCTTCTTCCAGAGCAATGCGGTAGTCGGAAGACATACCCATGGAAATCTCGCAGAACCCGGGGTCTTGCGCAAAGAACGCGCTTTTCAGGCGGTCAAAAATCGCCTTTAGCTGCTGGAACTCCCGGCGGACCTGTTCCCGGTCCTCGGTGAACGTCGCCATGCCCATGACACCTGCGATGCGCACATGGGTGAGGGAAGCGAAGACATCGGAGCGCAGCAAGTCCTCAGCACTTTCCAGGTCGAGTCCGAATTTGCTCTCCTCCTGTGCGATGTGAAATTCCAGCAGGCAAGGGATGACCCGTTCGTTTTTGGCTGCCTGCTTATGGATTTCGACCAGCAGATCGAGGCTGTCCACCGATTCGATAGCGGCGATGAAGGGGGCTATTTGGCGTACTTTGTTCTTTTGCAGGTGCCCTATGAAGTGCCACTCTATGTCTTTGGGCAGGGCATCGGCTTTCGGGAGGAGCTCCTGTACTTTGTTTTCGGCAAATAAGCGCTGACCCTTGTGGTAGAGCGCCAGGATATCTTCCGGCGGGCGGGTCTTGGAAACGGCGGCCAGCTTTGCGTGGAAGGGGCTGATTTCGGCTAAGAGTATTTCGTACATGGCGCGGTTTAGAAAAGGCCGTTTAGCTCTCCGTCCACCAGGTTCACGACCTGGGCCAAATGCTCGACATTGTTGACAAAATCCACCTCGTCGGCGTTGATGACGAGCAGGCGGCCCTCGGTGTAGCCTGAAATCCAGTCTTCGTAGCGCTCATTGAGGCGGCGCAGGTAGTCGAGGCTCATATTGCCCTCGTAGTCCCGCCCCCGTAACTGGATATGATTGACCAGGGTGGGGATGCCCGCGCGCAGGTAGATGAGCAGGTCAGGGGGTTGGATTTGGGACGACATGGTCTCGAACAGCTCCAGGTAGTTGTGGAAATCGCGGGTGGGCATCAAGCCCATATCGTGGAGGTTGGGCGCAAAGATATGCGCATCCTCATAAATGGTGCGGTCCTGGATGACGGTGTGCTCCCCCTGTAGGATTTTCAGAATCTGCCGATAGCGGTTATGGAGGAAAAAAATCTGGAGGTTGAACGACCAACGACGCATATCATTGTAGAAATCAATGAGGTATGGATTGTTGTCGGTGGATTCGTAATGTACCTCCCATCCGAAGGTTCGGCCGAGTTGGGTACAAAGAGTCGTTTTGCCTGCGCCGATGTTCCCGGCGATGGCTACATATTTGACGCGTTGGTTCGGTGTGTGATCTTGTTTCATTATCGGTTGCGAGAGAATCGTTTCCCTGCAAAGAAACGAATAAAGCAGCATACGGAACGATAAAAGCACTAATTTTGAGAGGAGATATTTTAAAACCTACGCATGGGCAGAAATGTTATTAGACTTGTTGTGAGGGGTGAGCGAGGAGTGAAAAAGGGCTTTTTGACCCCGCGATGATTGCTCTCGCAACAAGTCTTTTTCTACCTTTGGCCGATGATTTGCAAACCAACTTCTAATAAATTGATATGACGGTCAACGACGCCTTAATTTACCGCCTCGAACATTTGGCCCGCCTGGAGCTCAGCGATGAGGAACGTCAAACCCTCAAAACCGACTTGGGCAGTATGCTGGATATGGTCGGCAAACTCCAGGAACTGGACTTGTCGGAGACAGAACCACTGGTTTACCTCTCGGAGACGAAAGACATGCTCCGCACAGATGAAGTAAAGGGGCAGGTAACGGTCGAAGCAGCGCTGAAAAATGCGCCCGACGACGATGGCAGTTACTTCCTGGCCCCCAAAGTTATTGACCTGAAATAATCAATTACCGTATGGCGGGAACAAATATCATAGACATCCGCAACCTGCAAAAGGTGTATGTCATGGGCGACAACCAGGTGAATGCCCTCCAATCCATCACCCTGGCGATTGCAAAAAACGAATACGTGGCGCTCATGGGGCCCTCCGGCTCCGGAAAGTCCACCCTCATGAACCTGATCGGTTGCCTCGACAGCCCGTCGGGTGGGGAGTACTACCTCAACAGCAAACTGGTGAGCTCCATGAGCGATTCGGAATTAGCGCAGGTGCGCAACAAGGAAATCGGCTTCGTGTTCCAGACCTTCAACCTGCTTCCGCGCTTATCGGCACTGGAAAACGTCGCCCTGCCCTTGGTCTATGCTGGCTGGAACCGCACCCAGCGCCTGGAGCGCGCAGAAGAAATCCTGGAAGCCGTAGGCTTGAAAGACCGCATGGAGCACAAACCCAATGAACTCTCCGGCGGACAACGGCAGCGCGTGGCGGTGGCGCGCGCGCTGGTAAACAATCCTTCCATCATCCTGGCCGACGAACCGACGGGCAACCTGGACACCAAGACCTCTTACGAGATTATGGAGCTCTTCGAGGAAATCCACGCCGATGGCAACACGGTAATCCTCGTCACCCACGAAGCGGATATCGCGGCCCACGCCCACCGCATCGTGCGCCTGCGCGATGGATTAGTGGAGAGCGACCAGTCCAATGGGCAAATCGTCAAACTGAAGGCGGTGCCGGCTTGAGTGCTTGCGGCAAGGCAGCCCTCCAAACCCAAAAAAGAAAAACCGTGAATCCTGGTATCCTGCGCGCATTCCTCTTCTTTCTGTTCCTGCTGTGCGGCGGGAAGAGTTGGTCACAGTCTTACAAAGCGTTTGACTGGGAAGGGGGTGTTTTTTTAGGGGGCGCGAACTATTCGGGGGATATCAATCCCGCTCCGGGGCCACGGATGGGGGACACGCGCCTTTCCCTGGGGGTGAGCGGCCGCATACAGTGGAGCCCCAAGTGGTGGCTGCGCACCAACTTCGCCTACGGCAGACTGCGGGGCGACGACCTGGACTTCCCGCAACGGCAGGATCGGGGCTACCGCTTCTCGTCCAACGTCATAGACCTGACGCTCATCGCCGAATACGAACCCTTGGGCCGCGACCGATTCTACGTCAATAAAACCGGGGATGTGGTGATGGATCGGCTGTTGTCGCCCTACGCCATGGCCGGCTTTGGCTTTGTGTACATGAACATCGAACGGGACTTCAGCCGTATGGCAGACAAGGGCGTACAGGATAAAATCAGCGCTGACCTGCGCAAAGGGAGTGCCCTGCTTTCGCCGGTATTCCCCATCGGCGTGGGGGTGAAATACGACCTGGACACGCGCTACACCCTGGCCGCCGAGGCGGGCTTCCGCGTGCCTTTCTCGGATTATATCGACGGCATCAGCCAGGCTGCCAGCCCTCGTGCGAACGACGTCTATATGTTCAGCGGCTTGTTCCTGTATTATCGCTTTTGACTCTCCGCAACAAGTCTATTTTTGTACATAAAGCCCCCGCCTATGAAAATCCTTTCTGCCGACCAGGTCCGGGAAGCGGACGCATATACCATAGCGCATGAACCCATTTCCTCGCTGGACCTGATGGAGCGCGCTGCCCGGGCATTTGCCGACTGGTTTGCCGGGCGCTTCCCCGACACACAGGTTCCTGTGTACATAGCTTGCGGGACGGGTAACAACGGCGGGGACGGGCTTGCGGTGGCGCGGCTGCTGCACCATCGCTTCTACGATGTGCGGGTGCTGTTGTGCCGGGCGGGCGGGGTCTTGTCTCCCGACTGCCAAAAGAACCTGGAGCGCTTGCCCGGCTTTGATGGAGTAGTACAGGTCTCGGTAACTCCGGAGACTCCCTTGCCCCCTCTTCCCGAAGCGGCCGTTCTGGTGGATGCGTTGTTCGGCTCCGGGCTGAATCGCCCTTTGCAGGGGTTCTGGAGGGAAACGATATCGGCGTTATCCGCGCATCGGGGACCTAAAGTATCCATTGATCTGCCTTCAGGGCTATACGCCGATTGCCCCTCTGAGGGGGCGGTCTTTGAAGCGGACTATACGCTGAGCTTCGAGACCCCCAAGTTGGCCTTTTTTTTTCCGGAAAACGAGCGCTACGTCGGAGAATGGGCAGTATTGCCCATCGGCTTGCACCCTGCCTTTCTGGACGGCGTACCTTGCTCTACCTTCTATACTACGCCCGGCGAAGTTGCTTCGTGGGTACGTCCGAGGCGTCGCTTCAGCCATAAAGGAAGTTATGGCCATGCGCTATTGGTCTGCGGCAGCAGCGGCATGGCCGGGGCGGCCATCCTGAGCGCTCGCGCCTGCCTGCGCAGCGGGGCTGGCCTGCTCACCGTCCACAGTCCGGCGAACAACCGAATCCCGATTCAAACGGCTGTTCCGGAAGCGATCGTCCACTCCGACCCACACCCTGCTTTCTGGACGGAGCCGTATGTTCCCCAAGGGGTAAGTGCTATCGGGGTTGGCTGCGGGATTGGTACCGCAGCGGAAAGTGCGGCTGCATTAGAGCACTTGCTCGCGTCGGGACTGCCCTTGTTGCTGGACGCCGACGCCCTCAACCTCATTGCCCGGTATGGGTGGCAGCGGAAAATCCCGAAAAATGCAGTCCTCACGCCCCACCCCAAAGAATTTGAACGCCTGTTCGGGGCCTCTGCAAACGGGTTCGAACGCCTGGCGCGGCAACGGCAAAAAGCGACGGAATTGGGCGTGATCATCCTGTTGAAGGGTGCTTTCACATCTATCTGCCTGCCCGACGGAAGTTGTCATTTCAACAGCAGCGGCAATCCGGGGATGGCTACGGCCGGCAGCGGGGACGTGCTCAGCGGTATCGTCACCGGGCTGCTTGCTCAGGGCTATACACCTGCAGAAGCTGCCCTCCTCAGCGCTTACCTCCACGGCAGAGCGGGCGACCAGGCTGCAGCAGCCATTGGACAGCAGGCGCTTATCGCCGGGGATATCATCGAATACCTGGGGCGCGCCTTTCAGGAGTTCAGTTGACCTCTCTTGCTGCCCCCGGCCCAGGTAGACTATTCGCCTGGGAGAATGCCTAAAGCCGCCATCTCGAGGCGCAGTTGCTCCGGGGAGTGGAAGTGGATAGCCTGCATGCCCGACTCCCGGGCACCGGTTACATTGGCGGGATTATCGTCTATAAACAGGGCTGTTTCGGGCCGGATAGCGTAGCGCTCCAGCAAGAGGGCATAAATGCGCGGGTCGGGCTTGATGAGTTTTTCCTCCCCGGAAACGAGGATTCCGGCGAAGCGCTGCAGGAAATCGTAGCGCTCCAGCGCGTGGGGGAAGGTCTCTGCGCTCCAGTTGGTCAGCGCGTACAGGCGCTGCGATTGCCGGGCGTGCAGGGATTCCAGGAGTTGTACGGTGCCTGCAATCGGGCCACCCAGCATTTCCGTCCATCGTCCGTAATAGGCCTGAATTTCAGTGTGGTACTCCGGGAACTGTGCTACGAGGATACGGGTGGCTTCCGCAAGGGGCCGGCCGGCGTCCTGTTGTTCGTTCCACTTTCCCGTACAGATGCGCGCGAGAAAGTCCTCTATGGCGGCTTCGTCGTCGAATATTTTGCGGTACAGGTACGCGGGATTCCAGTCAATCAGGACCCCGCCGAGGTCAAATACGATGGTTTCTATGGGCTGCATGAGGAGATAAGATAGAATAGCGTATCAAAGGATTTTTTTGAACCGGTAGCCCATACGGTCGGCATAGCGGACGGCTAAGGCCAGGGCGATGGGCAATACTTCAAAGGGGATTTTCTGAGGGAGTACACCCAAAAAGGCGAGCAGGGTGGCCATAGCACCGACCAGCAACAGAGCAAACCAGGGCTTCCGACCGGGTTTCTCCAGCAAAAACGGGGCTGCCAATACCAATGGATTGGCCCACAATAGGTTGAGGTTGCGATGGGTCACTTCATGGTCGGTACCTACCCACATGAACACGAAGAGCACCCCGGCGAGCCCTGCCGCCGTGAACAATACGGTATCCACCACCGCCTTGACGCGCCGGGTGCCCGTCAGCGTGACGAACAGAGCCAGGAACAGCAGCAGCATCGTGCACGCGGGGGGAGTCAGCAGTCCAAAGGAGGCGCCCTGCTGCGGCCGGGCCGGCACCAGCACTACGTCGGGCCCGGTGAGGCGCTGCGCCCCCACTTGCCCCGCACGCAGGTTTTCCGACAAATAATCCGGCAGGAACATCTCCGCCCGGAAATCGGCCCGCTGATCGGTGGGCATGCCGAGGATCAGGTCAATGCCGAACTTGATCCAGGGACTGTCCTGAAGATAGGTGTGGAGAAGCTGGCGATAGGTCTTTTTCCGCCCTTCCGGCCGGGCGGGGCTGTAGTCCATTCCCGCTGCTTTCTCCAGTACGTCGCGGATGCGGGAGGCGCAGTTGTCGTAAAAAAAGTCGTAGAGGTATTCCCGGTTTTCCGGGCGGTAGTTGTTTTCCAGGAAGCCGAGTACGCGCGCCCGGGATACCTCGTCCAGTACCAGGGGGGTTTCTACTACCTTTCGGCCATCGTACTGGTATTCCTGCACAAAGCGGTCAAAGCGCTGCACCCCCAACTGGTAAGGCAGCTTACCGCGGATGAACTTGCCGTAAAAATTGGGCGTCCGGAAGTCGAACAGGCCATAGTTGAACACCAAATCTGCACCGCTCATCGGCGCATACACCCGTATGGCGCTGTGTCCGAATTTGGAGTACAACGCATCCCCCGGCGCACAGGTCAGCAGGCTGATGGCGAGGCTGTCGCCTGGGTAAAAGGGGAGCTGTGCCGGCAGCAGTCTGGCTGCGGCTACAAAAAACAGCAGGGTGAAAAGCCTTTTCATGGTGAGTGCCTGGTTAGTGAAAGCATCAAAACGGCCAGCTTGGCCCCTGCAGGAGGTTGGCCGCGAAGCGCTGCAGGAACTCCGGTCGGAAGAAAAGGGAGGTCGTGACCACATACAATACTCCGTACAGAGCCCCTATGAAGTGCGCGTTGTGCGCGATATGGTCTTCCGGGTTGTGGCGGCCCATGTAGTGGGAATACCACAGGTAGGCGATGCCCAATAATACAGCGGGCATGGGCGGGAACAAAAACCACTGCCAGGGATCCATCAGGATATAGACAAACACCAGGGCAGAGGTGGCTCCCGAGGCGCCCAGCTCCGCATACCAATGGTTGTCCTGGTGCTGTAGGAACGAAGGCAGCGACGAAACGGCAAGGGCGCTGAGGTAAAACGCGATGAAGCTGATCGGGCCGGCGACAGGCCCCAACAGGTACTGGAAGAGCAGCTCGGCGATTTCGCCAAACTGGTACAGGACGTACAGGTTCACCGCGAGGTGCATCCAGTTGCCGTGTACGAATCCCGCGGTCAGGAAGCGCTGGTATTCGCCACGGCGTTTGACCTGCCAGGGCGAAAACATCATCTTGTGCAGGAAATCGGGGTTGCGGAATCCCTGCCAGGAGATAAACCCGGTCAGGACGACCAGTACGAGGGTAATGCTTGCATTTGTTCCTTCCATGTTCAATCGTTGTGATAGGCTTCGTTGCGCAAGATAGTCATTGCGCGGTAGAGTTGCTCTACAAAAAACAGACGAACCATCTGGTGGGAGAAGGTCATCTCGGAAAGAGAAATGCGTTGGTCGGCCCGACGGTTCAAAGCCTCCGAAAAACCGAATGCGCCGCCGATCAAAAACACCAGCCGCCGGGGGGAACTCAGTCTTTGCTGCTCCACCCAGGCAGCGAAGCCACGGGAACTGAAGCGGGTGCCGCGTTCGTCGAGCAGCACCAGTCGGTCTTCCGGCTTCAAGCGCTGCAGCACAGCTTCGCCTTCCCTGGCCATAAGCAGTTCCGGAGGCAGGGCACCCCCCTGTTTTACGTCGGGGATGGCCACCAGGGCGAACGGCATATAGCGCGTCAGGCGTTTTTCATATACGGCAATGCCCGTTTCCAACCAAGGTTCCTGCGTCTTGCCGATACACCACAATTCTGTTTTCATTGTGCCCGCAGCGGTACTATTTGAAGCGGATTTGCCCGTCCGCTTTGCCTTTGCCGTCCATGACGTCGAGCATGGGGGTTTTGACGACTACCTTGTTGCTGCTGATTTCCGCGCCGGCCATGGTCGCCTTCTGGACATCGCCGGGGAGGTAGTAGGTAGTGGTAAAATAGGAATCAGAGAAAAACATGCGCATCATCTCCATGCTTTCTTGCTCCTCCTTGGTCTTCTCGGAGGGAGGGGCGGGTAGGCGGGTGAGCGTTTTCTTTTCAAACTTGAACAATCCACCGCCGGGGAGGAACTCGTTGGGGTTCAGGGCGAGCGTCTCGACCTCCCCCTCGGCCATGAGGGCGTCAAAATGTTGGAAAAAGAAAGCGATGTCGTCTGTGCTTTTGAATTTGAAACGGATATCGGTGAAAAACTCTTTTGATGTTTCGCTCATTTTGATCTGCATCTCGGCGCTGTTCCACAAATCGGGTCGGCCGATTTGCGCCTTGCGCTCTGCCGGGAGGTTTTTGAGGTAAATGACCGAGTCCATCTCCATATCTTTCGAGAGTCCTTTGGTCTGCTCGTTTTCCTTCATAGCCTCCTCGAACATGCCTTTCATGAACTCGTCGGAGAGCAGGCTGCTCATATCCATCTTCAGAGAGTAGGTGCCGGAGCCGTCGGCGTTGAACTTGATTTCCTCAAAAATGTTAAAACAACCGCTGAGAAGCAGGCTTGTGCCAAGGGCCAAGAAAAAGGTCCATTTTTTCATGTTGTGTTTTTTACTTTTGACGCTAAAATTACGATTAATGTCAGAAATCCGAACGCTGGGTGCATTGAAAAAAAGCGGCTACCGGCCGCGTTCCGTAAAAGACGAGTTGCGCGCGAACCTTATTGCCCGCCTGCAGCGAAAAGAAAGGCTCTTCGAGGGCATCATCGGCTTTGAAGACACTGTCCTTCCCGACGTGGAGCGGGCGGTGCTGTCGCGCCACAACCTTTTGCTCCTCGGCCTGCGCGGACAGGCCAAGACGCGCATGGCCCGCTTGCTGGTCCACTTTCTCGACGAATACATCCCCGTGGTGGAGGGTAGCGAGCTCAACGACGACCCCCTTCGCCCCATCTCGCGCTTCGCCCGCAACCTCGTAGAAGAAATGGGCGACGAAACGCCGGTGGCCTGGCTACACCGCAGCGAGCGCTACGTCGAAAAACTGGCCACCCCCGACGTCAGCGTCGCCGACCTCATCGGCGACGTGGACCCTATCAAGGCAGCCAACCTCAAACTGCACTACTCCGACGAACGGGTCATCCACTTCGGGCTCGTGCCCCGCGCACACCGCGGTATCTTCGTGATCAATGAACTGCCCGACCTCCAGGCGCGGATACAGGTCTCCCTGTTCAATATCCTGCAGGAAGGCGATATACAGATCCGGGGCTTTAAGCTGCGCCTGCCGTTGGATATCCAGTTCGTGTTCACGGCCAACCCGGAGGACTACACCAACCGCGGCAGCATCATCACCCCGCTGAAGGACCGCATCGAGAGCCAAATCCTCACCCACTACCCCAAGACGGTAGATATCGCCCGGCGCATCACCAAGCAGGAGGCGCAACTGGCCCCCGAACAGCGGGAGCGCGTCGCCGTGCCCGACTTGCTGGAAGTGCTGCTCGAACAAATCTCCTTCGAAGCCCGCGAAAGTGCCCTGGTGGATGAAAAAAGCGGGATTTCAGCCCGCTTGAGCATCTCCGGCTACGAAAACCTGGTCAGTACGGCCGAGCGGCGCGCCCTACTCAACCAGGAGGCACGCACCCAGGCACGCATCACCGATTTCTGGGGCGTAGTACCCGCCATCACGGGAAAAGTAGAGTTGGTGTATGAAGGCGAACAGGAAGGACCCTACGGCGTCGCTATCAGCCTGCTCGACGCTGCGGTCAAAAACTTGTTCCTGGCGCATTTCCCCGACCCCGACAAACTGCGCAAAGGCCGTGAACGCGACCCTTACGGCGTCATCCGCGCCTGGTTCGCCGGCAGCAACTCCGTAGATCTGCTCAACGACGCCTCTGACAAAGCGTACCGCGAAGCGCTCGACAAAGTCGCCGGCCTGCGCAAACTGGCGGAAGCACACACGCAGACGGAAGGGGACGAATGCTACCTGTACATGGAACTCATCCTGCATGGGCTTGCCGTCTGCAATGTACTCAGCAAGGATTTTCTGGAGTCCCGCTTCAGCTTCCGCGACCTATTGGCAAACATGATGGACGATGAAGACGATGGTTTCGACGAAGAAGACCTGAACTGATATGCGCTTCTCCTTCTGGCTCGCCTGCACACTGGGCTTCGCCCTGCCGGCACTGGCGCAAAGCGGCATTGTGCGGGGCAACGTGTTCGACAACAGCGACGGTGCCCCGGTGCCCTATTGCTCTGTGCGCCTGGAAGGCCGCGACCTGGGCGCCGTCACCGATATCCAGGGCTATTTCAGTATCGGAGGCCTCGCCCCGGGCACGTACCGCCTCGTAGTCTCTTATTTAGGCTATGCCGACGCCTCGGTGGAGGTGGTCGTCAAGGCTGGTGCGGCCACCTATGCCCGCATCCTCCTCGAAGCCACCCCGGTGGAATTGCAACAGGTGGATGTCTCCGCCGAGCGGGAGCAGCAGCGCAGCAATGCATTGGTGGCCCAGGTACAGGTGCGTCGCGAGGAGGTCCTCGCTGCCCCCGCCATCGGGGGGGAACCCGACCTGGCACAATACCTATCGGTGCTGCCCGGTGTCGTCAGCAATGGCGACCAGGGGGGGCAACTCTTTATCCGCGGGGGTGCTCCGGTACAGACGCGCTTCCTCCTCGACGGGATGACTTTGTTCAACCCCTTCCACTCCATCGGCTTGTTCTCCGTTTTTGAAACAGAGGCGCTGCGCAGCGTGGACCTGCACACCGCCGCCTTTCCGGCTCAGTACGGCGGCCGCGTATCCGCCGTTATGGATATCCGTACCCGCGAAGGGAATGCCCGGCGCACCGCAGGACTCGTGTCGGTCAGCCCTTTCCAGGTGAAGGCGCTTGTAGAGGGTCCGCTGCGCAAAATAGACCGACAGGGCAACGCCCTGTCTTTCTTGCTCACCGCCAAGCAGGGCATCATTGACCGTACCTCGCCCAAACTCTATCCCTACGCCGCCGATACGACATTTTATTCGTTCGCCGCCGCCGATACCAGCTTGTCGGCACTCCAAAACATAGGCCTGCCTTATCGCTACTCGGACCTCTACGGCAAACTCTCCTGGATCGGCAGCCTGGGCAGCAAGTTCGACGCCTTCGGCTTCCGCTTTCAAGACGCCTTCGAAGTACCCGATATAGCCCGTCTCACCTGGAGCGCTGGCGGCGGTGGAACCCGTTTCCAGTTGGTACCCTCCTACTCCAATATTCTCATAGACGGTGCTTTTTCCTATACGAATTACGCCTTACAGCTCTCCGAAAAAGGGGAAGACCCCCGCCGCAGCGGAGTGGATACCTATACGGCACAGCTCAACTTCCGCTCGCTGCTCGAGCGGCAGGAGCTGCGCTATGGATTCGAACTGACGGGCTTCAATACCGATTTTTCGTTCAAAAACCCCATCGGCATCCTCTTCTCCCAACAGGATTTCACTACTGAATTAGCCGCTTTCTTTACGTATGCCTATCGAGGGGAACGCCTCGTGCTCGAGCCGGGCCTGCGCGTACACTACTACGCATCGCAGTCGCGCATCTCCCCGGAGCCCCGCTTCGCGGCCAAGTACCTACTGCGGCCCAACCTGCGCCTCAAAGCCGCCGGGGGCTGGTACTCGCAAAACCTCCTCGGCACCGTCAACGACCTCGATGTGGTCAATTTCTTCGTGGGCTATCTGGCGGGGCCGGAACAGACGCTCTATCAGCCGGGTACAAAAACCCCGCTGAGAAGCCGCCTCCAAAGCGCCCGGCATGCCGTTGTCGGACTAGAAGCCGATTTGGGCAGCTCTCTGAGCCTGACGCTGGAACCCTACTGGAAGGATTTCACCCAACTCATCCAGGTCAACCGCAATAAGCAGTCTGGTACGGAATCCGATTTCGCGACCGAAACAGGCGAGGCCCAGGGCCTGGACTTCAGCCTGAAATATCGCAGTCCGCAGTCTTACCTGTGGGTTGCCTACTCCCTGGCGGTCGTCCGCCGCGACGATGGGCAGCAGGTCTATCCGACCTCCTACGACCGCCGCCACAACCTCAACGTGCTCGGCGTCTATACCTTCGACCGCGGTAAAAAATGGGAGGCTGCCCTGCGTTGGAACTTGGGATCGGGATTCCCTTTCACCCAGACCCAGGGCTTCTTCCAGAACGTGCCCATCGGCCCCGGAGTCCTGCAAACCAACGTCCCTGGCGGGAACTATCCCATCGGGGTCATCCTGAGCAGCGTGCGCAACGGAGGTCGCCTCCCGTACTACCACCGTCTCGACCTGTCCCTCAAACGCCGCTTCCGCCTGGGCAAAACCGCAGCGCTTGAAGTCAACGCCAGCGCAAGCAACGCGTACAATCGCGAAAACGTCTTTTACATAGACCGCAGCACCAACCGAAAGGTCAACCAACTGCCCGTCATACCGGCACTGGGGCTCACCGGGAGGTTCTGAAGGCAGTATGAACCTGTAAAACTTTTGCGTATGAACCATCTATCCTTCTTCTCCCTCGCCCTGCTCGCAGGATTAGGCTGCGCCTGCTCGCAGAATTCGAAACAACCCAACGCTATGGATATCACCGTAACCTACCCCGATACCAAAACCATCGCCCATCAGGATACCTTCCACGGCGAACGCGTGGACGACCCCTACCGCTGGTTGGAAGCCGATACCGCCGAAGACGTCAAAGGATGGGTCAGAAGCCAAAACGACGTCACCTTTTCCTACCTGGAAAAAATACCCTACCGCGAAGCTATCCGCAAACGATTAGAGGAATTGTGGGACTACGAAAAATACTCCGCCCCCTTTCGCGAAGGCGGTGTAACGTACTTTTTTAAAAACAACGGACTCCAAAACCACTCCGTCCTGTACCGCCAAAAAGAAAACGGTGAAGCGGAGGTCTTCCTCGACCCGAACACCTTCTCCGCCGACGGCACGACTTCTCTGGCCGGCATAGATTTTTCCAAAGACGGAAACCTGGCTGCCTATCAAATCTCGGAGGGCGGCTCCGATTGGCGCAAAGTGATGGTCATGGACGTCCAGACCCGCAAATTGATCGGCGATACGCTGCGCGATGTCAAATTCTCAGGCATCTCCTGGAAAGGCAACGAGGGCTTTTTTTACAGTTCCTACGACAAGCCCAAAGAGGGCAGCGCGCTGTCGGGCCTCACTCAATACCACAAACTCTACTACCACCGCCTCGGCACTCCGCAAAGCCAGGACCAGCTCGTCTTCGGAGGCGAGAAAACACCCCGCCGCTACATATCCGGCTATGTCACCGAAGACCAGCGCTGGTTAGTGATTACCGCGGCGGAATCTACCACGGGAAATGAATTGTACATCAAAGATTTAAGTAAAAAAGACGGCGCTGTTCTTCCCCTGGTGGCCAATTTCGACAATGAACACTACGTCGCCTGGAGCGAAGGGGATTTTCTCTACATCCAGACCAACCTGAATGCGCCCAACCAGCGCCTGGTCAAGGTCTCTGCCAAAGACCCCCGACCCGCCAACTGGAAAGACGTCATCCCGGAACGCAGCGAACCGCTCTCCGTCAGCACAGGCGCCGGGTACTTTTTCGCCCAATACCTCAAAGACGCTCTCTCCCTGGTGGAACAGGTGGACCTGAACGGCGTGGTCCTGCGCCGCATCGAGTTGCCTGGGGCCGGTACAGCAGCAGGCTTTTCGGGCAAAAAAGAAGAACAAACCCTGTACTATACCTTCACCAATTACATCAACCCGCCCACTATATACAGCGTAGATGTGCAAAATGGCAAGTCAACGCTCTATAAGCGCCCCGATGTAAAGTTCAACCCGGACGACTACGTGTCGAAACAGGTGTTTTACGCCTCCAAAGACGGCACGAAAATTCCCATGTTGATCACCTATAAGAAAGGACTCAAGCTAAACGGCCAAAACCCGGCTATGCTCTACGGATACGGGGGCTTCAATATCTCCCTGACGCCCTCGTTCAGCACGTCGAGTATCGTGTGGCTGGAAAACGGCGGCGTCTATGCCGTGCCCAACCTGCGCGGCGGCGGCGAATACGGCGAAAAATGGCACCTCGCCGGCACCAAGATGAACAAGCAAAACGTGTTCGACGACTTTGTAGCCGCCGCCGAATACCTCATCGCCGAAGGCTATACCTCTTCTGAAAAGCTGGCCATCTCCGGCGGTTCCAATGGCGGTTTGCTGGTAGGGGCCGTCATGACGCAGCGCCCCGACCTCGTGCAGGTCGCCCTGCCGGCCGTAGGAGTACTCGATATGCTCCGCTACCATAAATTCACCGCCGGTGCCGGTTGGGCCTACGACTACGGCACCGCCGATGAAAGCCCGGCCATGTTCAGCTACCTGCGCGGATACTCGCCCTACCACAACCTCAAAAAAGGCGTGGATTACCCGGCTACCCTCGTCACCACTGGCGACCATGACGACCGCGTAGTGCCTGCCCATTCCTTTAAGTTTGCCGCCGGGCTGCAGGCGGCGCATGCCGGCACGCGGCCGGTACTCATCCGCATCGAAACCAAAGCCGGTCACGGGGCAGGTAAACCCACCGCCATGGTCATCGAAGAGCAGGCGGATAAGTGGGCCTTTACCTTTTTTAATATGAATGCCCCGGTGAAATACGGACTCAAGGGAGGCTGAGCTCCCCGCTAGCCTGGTTGCGAGGGGTTGAAAAGTCTCTTTTCGACCCCTCGCAACCAGGCTAAGTCTCTTTTTCTCACCGCGCGCTCGCAACCACCTGATATGTCCCTTCGCAGCACCCTGCTTTGGCAGCTCGCCCAGTCCCTCGAACAGCGCTGGTGGCGCCGCTACCTGTCGAAACAGCCCATCGAAGCCTATCTCGCCCGCAAAACGGCCTACTGGCAACGCGTACTGGTGGAAACCGGTGTCAGACCCCGCCCTGGGGAGCGTGTACTGGATGCCGGCTGCGGCCCAGCAGGTATCTTTATCGCCCTGGCACCCCATGCGGTTGACGCCCTGGACCCCCTGCTCGAGGTCTATCGGCGCGACTTTCCGCACCTGCATGCCGGGCGATATCCCTCCATACAGTTCTATCCTGGTCCCTTGGAGAATGGCGCGCCCAACCCACCGTACGACCTCGTCTATTGCCTCAACGCCATCAACCACGTGCGGGACCTCGATGCCGCCCTCAGCGCTCTCACCGCCGCCCTGACGCCGGGAGGACGCTTGCTGCTCTCCACCGACGCCCATCGCTTCAGGCCTCTTCAGCGGGTATTCCGGCTCCTGCCCGGCGATGCGCTGCACCCACAGCAATACACCACCGCCGACTACCTCGCCAAACTCGGTGAGCGAGGGCTCGAAATCGTGCAGTGCCGCGTACTCAAACGGGGTCGTGTGTTTGATTATGTGGCGTTTGAGGCGAAAAAAAGCGAAATAGGCTATTAAAAACCTGCCTTGCGCAACGCTCTATTTAGTTTAAAATCAAAAATAAGTTGCGGGTTTGC
>CAZSMU010000082.1:0-15965 GCA_964607915.1 uncultured Haliscomenobacter sp. | reverse complement strand
CGTCCCGCAGGGTCGCCTTGTATATTGAATGGCGGCGAGAATGCCAAAGCAAGAAGTGACGCTGTTCCCTCCGCCATTCAAGATACACAGCGAAGGCTGTTTTTTCGATGCTGTTAGGGCGAAGGGGCGCCCTTTTTTTGTTTCTTTTTTTGGGCGAGCAAAAAAAGAAAGTAAGCAGAGAACGAATGGCTAGATACTACGGAAATGCTCAGGGCAGCGACGAGGCTTTTGTACCCACAAAAAAAAGTGGCCTTGTAAATACTTGATTTACAAGGCCTTTTTGTTTGGGTAAGTGATTCCGCTGGGATTCGAACCCAGGACCCCTTGATTAAAAGTCAAGTGCTCTAGCCGACTGAGCTACGGAATCTACACATTGGCGTAGGGCAGCCCTTTCGGTTGCCCGGCTGTTTGAGGGGGCGAATTAGCCCCTTTTCTCAAAAGCGATGCAAATATACGGTATTTTTTATTTTCACCTCAAAGGACGCCGATTTTTTTTATTTTTTTTTGAGGGACAAAAAGAACCCGGACGTCAGGGCGGTTGCGAGGGGGAGAAGTACGGTGGAGGCCCTTGCAATCCGGCTGCGGTTGGAGCTTAATCCAGTTCCGTTTCCGGGCCGCTGGAGTCGAGTTCCCTTTCGATTTCTTCCATGAAGACAAAGTCTACGGCTTCCTCAAGGGTGGGGACGATAGTGAGGACGGTATCCAGCCGGGAAATTTCGATGAGTTTTTTGACGGCGGGGTGCTCCAGGCCGGTGAGGATGAAGGAGCCCAGGTCTTTCCAGAGGCGGTCGGCTGTCAAAATGGCACTTAGGCCTGACGAATCTACATATTTGACTTCTGCCAGATTGACGATGAGGTTTTTTACTCCTTCGTTAAAAAGGAGCACAAATTCGGATTTGAGGTTAGGAGCGACCAGGGAGTTCAGGTTCTCTTCCTGTACGGTGAACACCGTGTAGCGTTCCTGCTTATCCATTGAAAACTTCATAGAGCTGTTTTGATTTTCGTATTGGTACTGGCCCGAGGTCGCCGATGGGCGGTTTTGTAGCCGGGTCAAGGTTGCTCACACGCTCCGGGGAATCCATTACTCGGGTATCGAAAGGACAAAAGGGCGTTTTGAGGCTAAATATGGGCGGCTACAAACCAATCGGGGTATTCGGACCCGCTTTGAACCTATTCAAGCTGCAAAAATAGTATTTTATGAGGAATGCCAAAATGAAAGGAGGGGTTTGCCGTGTGTTTTTCTGAAAACTTGTTGGGGGTGGGAAAGTGCTGGCCTCGGGCTATATTCCGATTTGGTGTACTTTTTGCAAGGAAGCAGTACAGGCCCCTCTGCCAAACGTGCACGGAGGCCGGGTGCAAAAAAGAAAATGGCACAAAAAAATAAACTTGCCGAAAAAATGCTTGTATGATAATCTAAACTCCTTTATTATTGTTATGCACTGATGTACCCTGCAACCACTTTAGCCAAGGAACACGTATGAACAATAGACGATTCTCACCCAAAGTCAAACAAGTCATTGCCCGCAGCCGCGAAGAAGCCGTTCGCCTGGGCCATGATTTCATCGGCACCGAGCACCTCATGCTGGGTATCGTGGCGGAGAAGGACAGCCTTGCCGTCAAGGTGCTGGAGTCCCTCGATGTGGACTCCGGCGAACTGAAACAGGTGCTGGAGGACTCCGTCCAGAAAATACCGGCATCGAGCGCCCAGTTGAACGTAGGCACCCTGCCGCTGAACAAACAGGCCGAAAAAGTGCTCAAAGTGACCTTTCTCGAGGCCAAGATGCTGAAAAGCGAAGAGATAAGTCCGGAACACCTGTTGCTGTCCATCCTCAAGCACAAGGACAACCCGGCTTCGAAGATCCTGACCCAGTTCGACATTGATTACGACATCTACAAAGCCGAGCTGGAATACGTTCGGCAAGAACAGGATATGAACACGACAGAACCGTTCAACCAGGCTCCTTCCGACCCGGAAGATCCCTACGAGGAAGACGAACAGTCCCGCGGTTTCCAACAGCGCAAGACGAATACTAAGTCCCGCACCCCGGTGCTCGACAATTTCGGGCGCGACATCACAAAACTGGCCGAAGAGGGCCGCCTGGACCCCATCATCGGTCGTGAAAACGAAATCGAACGGGTGTCCCAAATCCTGAGCCGCCGCAAAAAGAACAACCCTATCCTCATCGGCGAGCCGGGGGTAGGCAAGACGGCCATCGTAGAAGGTCTGGCCCTGCGCATCATCCAGCGCCGCGTCTCGCGCACGCTGTTCAACAAGCGCATCGTCATGCTGGACCTCGCTGCACTGGTGGCCGGTACCAAGTACCGCGGCCAGTTCGAAGAGCGCATGAAGGCCATCATGAACGAACTGGAGAAGTCCCGCGACGTCATCCTGTTTATTGACGAAATCCACACTATCGTCGGCGCAGGCGGTGCAACGGGCTCCCTCGATGCCTCCAATATCTTCAAGCCGGCCCTCGCCCGCGGGGAGTTGCAGTGCATCGGTGCCTCAACCCTCGACGAGTATCGCCAGCATATCGAAAAGGACGGTGCTCTGGACCGCCGCTTCCAAAAGGTGATGGTGGATCCTCCCTCTGCCGAGGAAGCCATCCATATCCTGCACAACATCAAGTCCAAATACGAGGAGTTCCACAACGTCTCCTACTCAGATGAGGCGATCCGGGCCTGCGTTAAGCTCAGCGACCGCTACGTCACCGACCGGTTCCTGCCCGACAAGGCCATTGATGTGCTCGACGAAGTGGGCGCCCGCGTACACCTCAAAAATATCCACGTCCCGAAACACATCGAGGAACTGGAAAAGCAAATCGAAGACCTCAAGGAACTCAAGAACCAGGCGGTGAAAAGCCAGCAATACGAGCGCGCAGCTGACCTGCGCGACCGCGAAAGCAAATTGCTGCGCCAGCTCGAATTCGCCAAGTCGCAGTGGGAGGAGGAATCCAGGACCAAACGGTACCCGGTGGATGAAGAGGACATCGCAGAGGTGGTCTCCATGATGACGGGCATCCCTGTGAAAAGGGTGGCACAAAGCGAGAGCAAAAAGCTCATCACCATGGGCAAAGACCTGCAGGAAGCTATCATCGGCCAGGACGAAGCCATACAGAAAATTGCCAAGGCTATACAGCGCAACCGCGTGGGGCTCAAAGACCCGACCAAACCGATCGGCTCGTTTATCTTCCTCGGCCCGACAGGCGTAGGGAAAACAGAGCTCGCCAAAGCCCTTGCGCGCTATCTGTTCGACTCTGAAGACGCCCTGGTGCGCATAGATATGAGCGAGTACATGGAGAAGTTCTCCGTGAGCCGGCTGATCGGCGCGCCTCCCGGATACGTCGGCTACGAAGAGGGTGGACAACTCACCGAGCGCGTGCGCCGCAAACCGTACTCCGTAGTACTGCTCGACGAAATTGAAAAGGCACACCCGGATGTCTATAACATCCTGCTCCAGGTGCTCGACGACGGACAGCTCACCGATGGCCTGGGTCGCAAGGTGGATTTCAAGAACACCTTGATCATCATGACTTCCAATATCGGAGTGCGCCAACTGAAAGACTTTGGCCAAGGGGTAGGCTTCGCTACCAAAGCGCGCCAGGAACAGCTGGAGGACCATACCCGCTCGGTCATCTCCAACGCCTTGAAGCGCACCTTCTCGCCTGAGTTCCTCAACCGTATCGACGACGTGGTGATCTTCAACCAGTTGGGCCAGGATGAAATCTTCCGGATTATAGACATCACGCTCAAAGACCTGCGCAAGCGCCTCGAAGGTATGAATTACTCCCTGGTGCTGTCGCCCGAAGCCAAGCGCTTCGTGGCCGACCGGGGGTACGACCCGCAGTTTGGCGCCCGCCCCCTGCACCGGGCCATACAGAAATACCTCGAAGACCCCCTCGCCGAGTTCATTCTGGGCGAAAACCCGGCAGAAGGGGCGACCCTGGAGGCAGTAATGGCCGAAGATGGAGAGGGTTTGCAGATTGCCCTTGTAAAAGAAGTCAATACGGACGTGAAAGAATAAAAAATGTTATTAGTTTTGCAAACGGGTTATGGAGGCTTTCCATGGCCCGTTTTGCATTGTGTGTTCTGTTTTTTTCATCAAATCATTCTTCATTTGGCAAAGAAGCAACCAAATTCGCCCTCCCAAACCCCTAAACAAACGGCCCCGCAGTTTCGCACCAACGAATTGATCCGCGTCCCCCAGGTCCGCCTGGTAGGGGAAAATATGGAGGAGGTAAGCCGCGCCGCCGGGAAGGAAATCGCTGCCGGCGAAGTGTACAATACGCGCGAAGTGCGAGACTGGGCCGAAAAACTGGTCCTCGACCTGGTCGAGATTTCCCCTAATGCCGCCCCGCCGGTCGTCCGTATCGTGGACTTCAACAAGTTCCTCTACGAAAAGAAGAAAAAGGAAAAAGAAATCAAAGCCAAAGCAGCTAAAACCGTCATCAAGGAAATCCGCTTCGGCCCCAATACCGACGACCACGACTTTGAATTCAAAGTGCGCCATGCCAAAACTTTCCTCGAAGAAGGAGCCAAAGTGAAGGCCTATGTCAATTTCCGCGGGCGTACCATCGTCTTCAAAGACCGCGGGGAATTGCTTCTGCTGCGCTTCCTCAAAGAACTGGAAGAGTTCGGTGCACCGGAATCCCTGCCCAAACTCGAAGGTAGGCGCATGATTGTGATGGTCACCCCGAAAAAAACAGTTAAAAAGAAATAATTGTAAGGGTATTTCCTTATCTTTGCCGTCCTAAAATATTTTTCTATGCCAAAGATGAAAACGCATTCCAGCGCCAAGAAACGCTTCCGCGTGACGGGCTCCGGGAAAATCAAGCGCTTCCATGCGAACACCTCGCACCTGATGCGCAACAAGAGCAGCAAGGCCAAGCTGAAAAACCGCGATGCAGGCCTCGTCTGCGACGCGGAAGAAAAGCGCGTAAAGCGCCTGCTCGCGATCGGTTAATTTTTTTAACGAGAACGCAGGTCCAAAGCACCTCAACAGTCCCTGCGTTGTACTAAAATTTTTCAATATGCCACGTTCAGTGAACTCGGTAGCCTCCCGCAGAAGGCGCAAAAAAGTCTTAAAAGCCACCCGCGGCTTCTTCGGTGCCCGTAGAAACGTCTTAACGGTAGCCAAGAACACGCTTGACAAAGGTATGGCCTATGCCTACCGCGACCGCAAAGCGAAAAAGAGCGCTTATCGCCGCCTCTGGATCGCTCGTATCAACGCAGGTGCCCGTACCCTCGGGGTATCCTACTCCAAGTTGATGCACCAGCTCGCGCAGAACCATATCGAACTCAACCGCAAAGTGTTGGCGGATATGGCGCTCAACCACCCGGAAACGTTCCGCTCCATCGTAGAGTCGGTCCGCTAATTCCCGCAGTGGGTTCAGCGCAACAAAAAAGCCCGGAGGCATCCTGCCCCCGGGCTTTTTTGTTGGCCCTGTTGCCTTACTCAGCCCTATAAAAACAAATCCACCTGCAAGTCTTGCCCGGGCTCAACCGCATACTGCTCCAGGTCGTGTATGCCCTCCTGTTGCAGCACCTCTTCGTCAATAAAGAAGTTGCCGGTGCAGGAGCGGCTGGGCCGGCGGACGATGTAGTAGCAGGCATCGCCCATAATCTCTGGAGTGCGGGAGCGGCGAATCATGTCATCCCCCCCCAGCAGGTTCTGCACGGCGGCAGTGGCGATGGTGGTACGCGGCCAGAGGGCATTGACGGCAACGCCTTTGTGCCGGAACTCTTCGGCCATGCCCAGCACGCACATGCTCATGCCGTATTTGGCCATGGTGTAGGCTAAGTGCGGTCCAAACCAGGCGGGATTCATATTCAGAGGGGGCGACAAATTGACGATGTGCGGATTTTCGGCCTGTAAGAGGTAGGGAAGGCAGGCCTGCGAAGTAGCGAAGGTTCCCCGGGCGTTGATCTGGTGCATGAGGTCGTAGCGCTTCATCGGGGTCTGGAGGGTGCCGGCGAGAAAAATGGCACTGGCGTTGTTGATCAGGATGTCAATGCCTCCAAACGTGGCGACCGTCTGCTCCACGGCAGCCTTGATTTGTTCGTCGCTGCGCACATCCACCAGCAGGGGCAGTGCTTGTCCGCCCGCCGCCCGGATTTCATCGGCAGCGGTGTAGATGGTTCCCGGGAGTTGGGGGTGGGGCTCCGCCGTTTTGGCCGCAATGGCTACGTTAGCTCCTTCGCGGGCCAGGCGCAGGGCGATAGCCAAGCCAATGCCCCTGCTGCCGCCGGTGACGAATACGGTTTTGTTTTTACATTCCATGAGGGTATGTATTTGGTTGGTAAATGTGATTAGAGCGGTAGCCATTTTGACCAGCCGCTGGCGATTTCCTTGCCATTTTTATAGACTGCATGGGCGAATTCCCCAGGCTGCAGCTCCTGGCAGGCGGCGCTGAGTACGTCGTCTAAAAAGCTCTCCCCGTTGAAGTTGATGCGGTAGTACTCCAGGCGCTGTGTTTCGAGCACCGGGACGGGCAATACTTCGAGCATCCACTTTTGGTAGTAGAAATTGGTGAGGTGGCGGTTAAAGTCGAGGCTGTGCCAGTCCACGCGGAAGGTTTTTTCCACCTGGGGCGTGGTCAGGCGGGGCAGGTCTTTGCCAGGGCGGGGCAGGTGCTCGTCGCGCTCGGTGCGGGCAATCCAGGCGGCTATGAAGTCAGGGTAGGGGGCTATGCGCCGGTTTTGGGTGTCCATGAGCAACCAAGTGGTGGCCATCGTGGCACAGATACAGCCCCGGCTGTCGCGCAACTCGAAATCGCGGTAGGCAAAAGCGCGGTCGCGCCCGCAGGGGGTCGTATGTACTTCTACCGTCTCGCCCAGTTCGGGCTGCCGAAGCACGCGGAGCTCTTGTCGTACGAGCACCCAGCCCAGATTCAGCGGGTCCAGCTCCAGCGCGGAAAGGCCGATTTTGAGTACGTGCTCCATAGCCGTATCGTGCATCATCTGTATGATGGTCGGGATACTGGCCCGTTTGTGCAAGTCCACATCGTACCCGCGCACGCGATAGCGCTCCATATAAAATAAGGAAGGATCGGTTGTGTGCCCCACTTTTTTTTACAAACTTAGGAAAAAATGAGCATAGACTTGTTGTGAGTAGTCAGCGGGGAGGGAAAAAAGAGTCATTTTTTGTCCATGCGAAGGCTTTTTGAGGGAATATATGCTATATGACCGAAAAAAGGCACCGTATGGGAAGAAAAAAACCTTTTGGACCTCTCGACGATTTTCCTGGCAACAAATCTCACTACCAAATCTGACAGAAAATGATATACAAGCGAATAGCGATAACGGGTCCGGAGAGCAGCGGTAAAACCAGCCTTGCCCGGGCTTTAGCGGAGCGCTTCGGAACGGTATGGACAAGCGAATACGCCCGCGACTACCTCATGGGGAAGAGCGGCGTCTACGCGTTTGAGGACCTGCTGGAGATTGCCCGCGGGCAGTTGCGCCGCCAGGACGAGGACGCCCCTCTGGCGCAGGGGTTTCATTTCTGCGATACCGACCTCGTCGCCCTTAAGGTCTGGTCGGATTACCGCTTTGGGCGCACCGACCCTTGTATTTTGCAAGAACTGCATAAAAAGCGCTACGACCTGACACTGCTTTGCCGTCCGGATATCCCCTGGGAATCCGACCCGCTGCGGGAAAACCCCCACGACCGCGACGCGCTGTTCCTCCTTTTCAAAAAAGAGTTGGAAACGCTGCACGCCCCCTTCGTCGAAATTTACGGGATAGGGGAAGATCGTTTGGAAATTGCCGCCCGCGTATTAGAAGGGTTGAGGGATTAGCTCTACCTTTACAAATATAAAATCGGTACAGCCATGAAAACAATCCAGGAACTGTTAGACCTGCTGAATTTGGAAACCTTAGAGGAAAACCTGTTCCGCGGCCTGAGCGTGACCGTGGGCAGCAAAACGGTTTTCGGCGGGCAGGTGATGGCCCAGTCTTTGGTCGCGGCGATGCGCACGGTACCCGTGGAACGGGTGCTGCACTCGCTCCACGGGTACTTTGTCCTGCCCGGGGATTTAGAGCGGCCGATCATCTTCCAGGTTGAGACCATCCGGGACGGGGGGAGTTTCACTACGCGGCGGGTGCGGGCGATTCAGAAGGGGCAGGTGATCTTCCTGATGTCGGCGTCATTTCAGTTGCAGCAGGAGGGCTTCGACCACCAGATTGCCATGCCGAACGTGGCCAGGCCTTCGGAATTGGCTAGTTGGGAGGAGCTGGCGGCCCAGTTCGGGGACATGATCCCCGAGGGCTTGAAGCGCTTCATCCATATACAGCGCCCCCTGGAGTTCCGTCCGGTAGAACTGATCAACCCCGCCTTCCCGGTCAAAAATGAGCCTTTCCGCCATATCTGGATGCGCAGTAAGGGCGCGATGCCGGAAGACCATCGCCTCCACCAGGTGGTACTGGCGTACGCCTCGGACTACAATCTTCTGACCACCGCCCTGCAGCCTCATGCGGAAGAAGCACCCTTCGGCTCGGTACAGATGGCGAGCCTGGACCACGCCATGTGGTTCCACCGCGAGTTCCGCATGGATCAGTGGCTGCTCTTCGCTATAGACAGCCCCAGCGCTTCCAATGCGCGCGGCTTCACCCGCGGAAGCCTCTTTACAGAAGACGGACGCCTGGTAGCCTCGGTCGTTCAGGAGGGTTTGATGCGGGTTAAACGAACTTAATTCCACTTTTTGCTGTTGTTGTGGAAAAATTTTCTGCCATGCATATCAACGACCACTTCCGCCAGTCCGAAACCGTCCCCGACTTCTGGCAGGTCCTGGAAAGTCCGGAGCACCTGGAAGCAGCCATCGCCCTGTCGCACGAAAAACCAGTCGCCCTCTTCAAGCACAGTACGCGCTGCGGCATCAGCGCCCACGCCAAACACCGCCTGGAAAGCAACTGGACGTTCTCCCCGGAAGAACTGGAACTCTTCTATCTGGACCTGATTGCCTACCGGCCGGTGTCCAATCAGATTGCCGAGCAACTCAGGGTAGTACACCAGTCCCCCCAGCTCATCCTCCTGCGCGGTGGGAAGGCCGTCTATGACGCATCCCACCACAGTATCGAAGCCAAGGCACTTCGCCAGGTGCTGGACCGTTCCTGAGGAATTGAGTCCCTCCTCGCGGATCCTTCGCCACAAGTCTAAAAACTTCCTACATGTTTTTCGCCGCTTCTAAAATCCTTTTTGCCCTTATCCGCCCCTGGACCTGGGTGTTGCTGTTGCTGCTCATAGCCTGGCGCAGTCGGCGGGAGAAGGTGCGCAAAACAGCCCTCGCAATCGTTTTCTTCTCCTTGCTACTGGGCAGCAACCGCGCTCTGCTCAACAGCGTAGCCGCCCTGTGGGAACCGGAGGGCTACCCTGTCGAGCACATCGAGGAGCCCTATGACGTGGGTATTCTGCTCGGGGGCTACAGCAACGGCTACGGCTATCCCGACGACGGCCGCCTGCACCTCAATAGCTCCGCCAACCGGTTCACGCAGGCATTAGAGCTCTACCAGCAGGGAAAAGTCAAAAAAATACTGCTCAGCGGGGGCTGGGGCCGCCTCATCGGCCCTGAACGGATATCTGAAGCGCGGGCCGGCAAAGCGTATCTCGTGCGTTTTGGCATCCCTGCATCCGACATCTTGCTGGAAACGGAATCGCGAAATACTCGGGAAAATGCCCTTTTTTCCAAACAGTTGCTTGCGCAGACGCCCGGGCGTGAACGCTGTCTGCTCATCACGTCTGCCTGGCACATGCGCAGGGCGAGTGCCTGCTTCGACAAAATTGGCCTTCCGATGGACACGTACTGCGTGGACTATATGCGCAACGCTTCCCAGTCCTGGTGGCAGGATGCGCTGAGCTTCAACCCCGACCTCTTGCAGCGTTGGGAATCGCTCTTCAAAGAATGGCTGGGGATAGCGGCTTACCGCGTCAAGGGGTATATCTGAGGCCGCTTTTGTTCAGGTATTGCGCTGCCCGCAACAGTCCCATAATAGACATGGCGTCGGTGATTTCGCCGGAGGCTACCATTTCCAGGGCCTCATGCAGAGGAAGGCGCCGCAGGCGCAGTTGTTCGGTATCTTCTGGTTCAGATTCGCCTTCCGACAGGCCTGTGGCGAGATAAATCGCGCCCGTTTCGTCTGAGACGGAGTTGGAGAGGGCAAAATCAAGCAGTTTTTCCCAGTGTTCGGCGCACAGGCCGGTTTCTTCGCGTAGCTCGCGCCTAGCCGTCTCGAGGGGGTCGGTGCCGACGGGGCAGCCCCCTTCCGGGATTTCCCAACTATAGCGATCCAGCGGGTAGCGGTACTGGCCGACCAGCCAGGTATGCCCCTGCTGGTCAACCGGTACCACCCCGATGGCCTGGTTTTTGAAATGGACTACCCCATAAATGCCCGCAGAACCTCCTGGGGTCGTCACTTCGCGATGGGTGACGCGGATCCAGGGGTTTTCATAGACCTCCCGGATGTGGTGGGTACGCCACGGGTTGTGTTCAGCGTCCATAGGCTTGCTTTTACTCCTCCGACAGGAAGGGATAGCGGTAGTCGGTTGGGGGGGCGAAGTTTTCTTTGAGCGTGCGGGGGGAGACCCACCGCAGCAGGTTCCACACCGAGCCCGCCTTGTCGTTGGTTCCGGAGGCGCGGGCACCGCCGAAAGGCTGTTGGCCGACGACGGCCCCGGTGGGCTTATCGTTGATGTAGAAGTTGCCTGCTGCATGGCGCAGGACCTGTTCCGCTTGCAGCACTGCCGTGCGGTCCTGTGCAAAAACAGCCCCGGTGAGCGCATAGGGCGAGGTGCTGTCTACGAGCTGCAGAGTTTCGGCATAGTGATCATCCTCGTACACATAGACGGTCAGCACGGGGCCGAAGAGTTCTTCCTGCATGAGCCGATGCCTGGGGTTACTGGTGCGGAACACCGTCGGGGCGATGAAGTAGCCCTGTGACTTGTCGTAGGTTCCCCCGACAACCCGCTCGATTTCCTGGTCGTCGCGGGCAGCAGCGATATAGCCGGTGATTTTGTCGAACGCCCGTTCGTCTATGACGGCGTTGACGAAGTTGCGGAAGTCTTCCGGGGAACCCATGCGAAAGTCCTCTACAGTGGCTACGAGCAGCTGCTTTAGTTCCGGCCACAAGCTTTTCGGGATATAGGCTCGGCTGGCTGCCGAGCATTTTTGCCCCTGGTATTCAAAAGCGCCGCGGGCGAGGGCGGTTGCCAGGGCGGGTACGTGCGCGCTGGGGTGGGCGATGACGAAGTCCTTTCCACCTGTCTCGCCGACGATGCGGGGGTAGCTGCGGTATTTGGGCAGGTTCCGGGCAATAACGCCCCATAGGTGTTGGAAAACCGCCGTGCTGCCGGTGAAATGGAGCCCCGCGAATTCCGGGTGTTCAAAAATAATCTGTCCGGCCAGGGGGCCGTCGGCATATACCAGGTTGATGACGCCATGGGGCAGGCCAGCTTCGAGGAGTAGTTCCATGATGACCGCGGCAGAGTAGATTTGGGCGTCAGCTGGTTTCCAGACCACGGTATTGCCCATGAGCGCGGGTGCGGCGGGCAGGTTGGCGGCGATAGAAGTGAAATTGAAGGGCGTCAGGGCAAATACGAAGCCTTCGAGGGCGCGGTATTCCATGCGGTTCCAGGTCAGCGGCGGACTGAGGGGCTGCTGGGCGTAGATATCTGCCATGAAACGCGCGTTGAAGCGAAAAAAATCGCACAGCTCGGCTACGGCGTCGATTTCTGCCTGGAAGGCATTTTTCGACTGGCAGAGCATGGTCGCTGCGTTCATGCGGGCGCGGTACGGGCCGGCCAGCAGGTCAGCCGCTTTGAGGAAGATGGCGGCGCGGTCTTGCCAGGGCATGTTTTCCCAGGCGGGGCGTGCGGCCAGGGCGGCCTCAATCGCCTGTCGTACCCGTGCGGCATCGGCTTTAGTGTGGTAGCCCAACACGTGTTTCAACTCGTGCGGGGGCCGGATGGCATAGCGCTCGCCCTCAAAGACGCGTTCGGCGCCGATGTACATCGGTATATCCACGGTGCTGGATTTGAGGGCCTGCAGAGAGGTCTTCAGTGCCATCCGTTCGGGGGAGCCGGGTGCGTAGGAGAGCACCGGTTCATTGCGCACTGCCGGCAGGTCGAAGAATGCATTTGCCATAGTAGGTTGGTTTTTATTGGTGAGGTATTACTCCGGTAAACGGCTGATCTGGATCTGGGCGGGCAGGAAAGGCGAGGCGTCGCCTCCCCCCTTGATGATTTCCCGTACAATGGTCGAACTGATGTGCGAATAACCGGGCTGGCTGATAAAAAAGAGCGTCTCCAGCCCTCCCCCGACGATGTGGTTGAGCTGGGAAATCGTTTTTTCATAGTCAAAATCCGAGGCATTGCGCAGCCCGCGCAGGAGGTAGTGCGCCCCTATAGCCTGGCAGTAGTGCGCTGTCAGGTGGTGGAAGAAGCCGACTTCAATCCTGGGCTCGGTTGCAAAGACCGATTGCAACCACTCTATGCGCTGCTCCAGGGAAAATAAAGACTGTTTTTGACTGTTCACCCCTACGGCGACTACGATTTTGTCGAAAAGGGGGAGCGCTCGCTGCACCACATCGACATGGCCGATGGTGATGGGATCGAACGAGCCTGGGAAAACGGCAATTTTTGACATCGGCCGGATTTTGCGGTTCAACGCCAAAGATATGCCAGAATTCAGGGAATTTTATCCCCTATGGGGGGAATAAATGAAAGCGCCCCCATATTAGCGGATGCGGAAGGACTCTATAAACCGCTGGCTGTTGGGGTTGAGGCTCTGGCCCTTCGACATGACCGTCTGTAGGGAGTAGAAGCGATTGTCGGCTACAAACGCGCGGGTGCGCAGCACGGAGCGCTTCACCGGTGCGTTGATGCGCCAGCTTTTGCCGGGAAACCCCAGAATAGAGATGTCCTCTGCATAGACGAGCTCTCCCCCCTCTACTCCCGAGAGGGACTGTTCTATCGTGGCCGTAAAAAATTCGCGCAGCAGATCCAGCGAATCAGAGTGTACGCTGCCCGCCGGATAATCGCAGTAGCTGACCAAATACGTCATATCCGGTCCTTCGCGGCAGATAAAGGTGTGATATACCAGGTTGCCGATGGGGGTCTGGATACTATCGGCCCGTGCGCGCATAGGGGCGGGAGTGAGCACTTCAAACCGGCCTTCGACCGAGGTGAAGGGTGCCCATGCGCTCGATTGTGGGGAGGCCGGGTCCTGGGCCGAGAGCGCAGGGGCAATGCCCCACGCCAGGAGCAGCAGCAGCCAGGGATGCCAGGCGAATCCGATGGACTGTTTTGGAACGTTGTTTTTCAAAGTTTTCAGATGGTTTGGTTTTTATTGGATGACCCCTCGTTATAGACATCGGATACATCTTTTAGGTTGGATTTAAAAAAGACTTATTGCCAAGGGGAGTTTCGATGGATGACAAAGACTTGTTTCCCTCTTCTCACCCCCCGTGAAATAAGTCTAAAAAAATACAGACTTCATTTGCGCGCCACCTATAGAAGTAGCAACTTTGTTCCTTTTCAGACCATATATGCCATACTCATACCCATATCCCCGTCCTTCCGTCACCGTTGACTGCGTCATTTTTGCGTATGCGGTCGGTAAAGCGCTGAAAGTATTGCTCATACAGCGCCAACACGAGCCGTATGAAGGGCGCTGGGCATTGCCCGGAGGCTTTGTAGAAGAAGAGGAGACCCTCGAAGAAGCGGCGCTGCGCGAGCTTCAGGAAGAGACAGGGGTACAGAACGTGTTTGTCGAGCAGCTCTACACCTTTGGGGAGCCGGGGCGTGACCCCCGGGGGCGCGTCATCACCATTGCATATTATGCCCTGGTCAACCTGGAAGAACACCCTGTGCGGGCGTCTAGCGACGCCCGTATGGCTTGTTGGTTCGAGGTAGATGCCCTGCCCCCGCTTGCTTTTGACCACGACCTCATCCTGGAGGCGGCCCTGGCCCGTCTGCGGGCCAAGATACGCTATCAGCCTATCGGCTTTGAGCTGTTGCCCCCCGAATTCACGCTCACCCAGCTCCAGGAACTGTACGAAGCCATCCTTGGCGTTCGACAGGGGCTGAACAAGCGGAACTTCCGGGCCCGCATCCTCAAGATGGGCGTTCTGCAGGAAGTGGGTATTCAGGAGAGGGTTGCCCATCGGCCAGCTCGCTTGTACCGCTTCGACAGCGAGCGCTACCAAGCCCTGCAGGAGCACAAATCGCAGGAGTTAATCCGCCGGGGGATAGATTTTGAAATATAGGCGGTGTGAAAGAAGTCGTTTCAATAACGTCTATTTTCAATACGGCTCGTACCTCTTTTTCGCTTTGTGAAAAAGAGGTACGAGCCGTATTGAAAAGACCTTTCCCCCTCTTTTTACAAACTCTTCAACAAGGGCATTCGCTGTTCGACGGCGGCTTTGTTGAGGCGGTCCACCCCTTCCTTGAGCAGGGGCTGCAACTGATCCAGATACCCTTGTAATTCTTTGGACAGCATATCGTACACGGCCCTGGCCTGGTCGGTGGGCGGGAAGTCGCCGAGTTGCTGGTCGGCCATGAGGAAGGCGAGCCGGTTGTTGACTTTAATCCCGTAGTTGATGGGGTCCTGCTGGCTCTGGTTTTTGACCTGGTGGATTTGGCCTTCCACTTTGGAGAGTTCCTTTTCGAGTTCGTTAGCCTGGCGGATGAGTTCCTGGTATTGTGGGTTGCCGCCTGCTTTTTCCTTGAGGTAGCCGATATCTTTTTTCACGGCCCGTATATCCGAGATAGCCTGATGGGCTTCGCTGACGCGGTCGCGCACCTGGATGAGGAAGTCGAGCTGTTCCTGGTAGGCCGCTGCGTTATTGGGCAGCCGCGGGTCTTTGAGGATTTCGAAGGGCTGCTCCGTGCTCTTCCCGTTGACGCTGAGGCGGGCCTTGTACACGCCCGGTACGGCCTTGGGGCCGCGGTTTGGGGAGGAGTACAGCACCATCCCGGGGAAGTCTTTGAAGCCGGGATAGCGCATGTCCCATACGAAGCGGTTGCCTCCGGTTTTGACGGGCAGTGCGCTGCGGCGGTCTTTCGACGTATTGCTGTACGAGCGGATGAGGTCTCCGTCGGGTTCCAGCAGGTCGAGTTTCACCTGCATGCTATCGGTGACGGAGGGGAGGAAGAAGTGGAAGATGACGCCGTTGGGGTGGTTTTCCCCCTGGGTGCGCAGGGCGGCTTTGTTTCCGCCCTCTTCCTGGGCCATGCGGTAAGACGCTTTGGGCTGGAATAGGTGGAAGTCTTTGGCTGCCACGTCTGCGTTCAGCTGGTGCAAGGGGCTGAGGTCGTCGATCATCCAGAAGCTGCGGCCGTGGGTAGCGGCGATGAGGGCATTATCGCGGATGTGCAGGTCGGCGATGGAAGTGACGGGCAGGTTGAGCTGGAAAGGGCGCCAGCTGGTGCCGTCATCAAAGGAGACATACATGCCCCATTCGGTACCGGCGTAGAGCAGCCCTTGCCGTTTTGGGTCGGCGCGTACTACCCGGGTGTAGAACTGCGGGTCAATGCCCGAGGTGATGAGGGTCCAGGTTTTGCCGTAATCGGTTGTTTTGTACAGATAGGGCGTATAGTCGCCGAATTTGTAGCTTGTAGCGGCCACGTATGCCCCGCCTTTGACGAAGGGGTTGACCTCGATGCTGTTCATCATGTTGTACTTGGGGGAGCCGGGCGGGGTGACGTTGGTCCAGGTTTTGCCCCCGTCGCGGGTGAGGTGCAGGAGACCGTCATCGCTGCCTGCCCAGATGACGCCGGGCTCCTGTGCAGATTCGGTAACGGCGAAGATATTGGCGTAGTATTCCACGCCGGTATTGTCCTGGGTGATGGGGCCGCCCGAGGACTTGAGCGTTTGCGGTTCGCCCCGGGTGAGGTCGGGGCTAATCACTTCCCAGGACTGCCCTTCGTTATAGCTGACGTGCAGGTAGTTGGAGCCGGCGTACAGCTTGTTGCC
>CAZSMU010000081.1:0-16185 GCA_964607915.1 uncultured Haliscomenobacter sp. | reverse complement strand
GCCCCCCCGCTCATCTTTTTTTCAAAACAAGTGTTTCCCATATAAAACGCTCAGCATGTCAAGCGAAATGAACAACCTTTCGGACTATTCAGCTTCCGAAACCCCCTCCGGCGCAGGGAAGAAGATCGGTATCGTCGTGTCCCGTTGGAACGAAGATATTACGGGAGCCCTGCTCCAGGGCTGCAAGGAAACCCTGCTCCAGCACGAAGTGCGGCCCGAAGATATCCATGAAATACAAGTCCCCGGTTCCTTTGAATTGCCAGTCGGGGCCAAGATACTGCTCGGACACTACGCCCTGGATGCCGTCATCTGCCTGGGGTGCGTCATCACCGGCGAAACCAGGCACAACGAATACATCAGCAATGCAGTGGCTCAGGGCCTCACCATGCTGGGCGTAGCTTCCGGCACCCCCTGCATCTTTGGGCTGCTGACTCCCGACAACCAACAACAGGCCCTGGACCGCGCCGGTGGAAAATACGGCAATAAAGGCGTAGAAGCCGCCGCCACAGCCCTCCAAATGGCTGCCCTGAAAGGGCAACTGCGCAAAGGCAAGGCGAAAATAGGATTTTAGCCCCGCTCGCTATGCAGATACAAACCATTGAGACCGGGGTGTTTCGACTGGACGGCGGTGCCATGTTCGGCGTAGTGCCCAAAACCTTGTGGGCTCGCCAGAGCCCACCGGACGCCAACAACCTGTGTACCTGGTCCATGCGCTGCCTGCTCGTCCGGACCGGGCAGCGCAATATCCTCATAGATACGGGTATAGGGGTGAAACAAGACGATACGTTCCGCCGGCATTTTTTGCCGGAAGGACAATCGGCGTTCCTGCCCAACCTGCTCAGCGCCGGGCTGACGCCGGAGGAAATCACCGATGTGCTGCTCACCCACCTCCATTTCGACCACGTGGGCGGTGCCTTGCAGCGTTCGGAAAACGGAACCTTCATCCCGACCTTTCCCAATGCTACCTACTGGACCAACTCCCGGCACCTCAAGTGGGCCACCCGTCCGAATGCCCGGGAGGCCGCTTCTTTTTTGCCGGAAAATTTTCTCCCCCTGCAGGCCCTGGGCTGCCTGCGCTTCGTGGAACCCGCCAAAGAGGATGTCGAATGGCTGCCGGGCATCACCCTGCGCTTCGTCTATGGGCATACCGAGGCGATGATGCTGCCCATCCTGCACCAGGCAGGCAGACGCTGCATCTATTGCGCTGATCTCATCCCCTCCTCGCACCATATCCACCTGCCTTACGTCATGGCCTACGATATACGCCCGCTACAGACCCTGGAGGAAAAGGAACGCCTCCTCCGCGAAGCTGCCGCCGATGGCGCAGTGCTCCTCTTCGAGCACGACCCAAGGGTGCAAGCCGCCCGGGTGGCCCGAAATGCCGCCGGGAAATATGTGCTGGAGTGGAGAGGCGACTGGGAGGACGTCGCGAAGGAATAGACCCTACTTGTTGTGCAGGGGCAGCCAGGAGAAAAAAAGAGTCGTTTTTTGACTTTTTGCGCGGGGTTAGAGAGGAGGAAAAAAGGGCCTAAAACACAAAAGGCGACGCCGTAATGGCATCGCCTTCTTCATTTTGAGCGGATGACGAGATTCGAACCCGCGACCTCAACCTTGGCAAGGTTGCGCTCTACCAGCTGAGCTACATCCGCATTTTATCATCGCCTTTGCGATTGTGGATGCAAATATAATATCATCGGATGCAAACGTGCAAGCATTGGTGAAAAAAAAATTTAAAAATATTTCCAGATGCTCCCGTATCCCGGTTTTTTAAATTCAAGCGTATCTTGCAGCCTTTAAAAATGGGCTATGACGATATGTTTTCAGATTGAATACCATACGCAGTGGGGCGACCAGCTCGCTATCTGTGGGGAAGGGAAGGAACTGGGGAACAAGGATATCCAAAAAGCGCTGGTCATGGAGTACCAGGGGGAAGGCATCTGGCAGGCGTTTCTGGCCTTCCATAAAGTTCCCGTCTCCCTGACGTATCAATATGTGCTGGTCTCCGGAAACGGAGAGCGCAAGGAGGAGGGCGGAGTCCCCCGTCAGGTGCGCATCCCGCACCACGCCGAGCGCCTGCTGCTGCGCGACGCCTGGCGCCCCGGCGATCATCCGGACCAGGTCTTTCAGACGGCCGCGTTCCGGGACGTGTTTTTCAGGCAGGAAAGGATATGGAAGGCAGGGCCGGAATCCACCGTGCCGGGCGCAGGGTATCGCTTTCAGTTCCGCTTGTGCGCAGCGCGCATCCCGCAGGGTATGCAGTTCGCCCTGCTGGGCAGCCTGCCGGAACTGGGCGCCTGGGATACAGCAGCCCCTCTGCGCCTGGGCAACGCCGCATTCCCCTACTGGACCATAGACGTGGTACTGCCCACCCTGGACGCCTTTGAGTACAAATACGGGCTCTACGACCCGGAGCATAAGCGGTGGATAGCCTTCGAAGACGGCCCCAACCGCTCCTGGAAGCCACAGCCGGGCAGTGGAAAGCCCGACAGCGTCGTACTGGCCGACGAGTTCTATCGGCATACGATGGAGCCCTGGAAAGGGGCGGGCGTGGCCATCCCCGTCTTCTCCCTGCGCAGCAGCCAAAGCCTGGGGGTAGGCGAGTTCCGGGACCTGGAAAAGATGGCCGACTGGGCTCGTAAGACCGGCCTGAAGGTGCTGCAGATCCTCCCGGTCAACGATACTACGGTCAGCTATACCTGGACGGACTCCTATCCCTACTCCGCTATCTCCGTCTTTGCCCTGCACCCGCTCTACCTCGCCCTGGACGCCATACCGGGCGCCGAACGGATATTGGGAAAGAAAAATATAGAAAAAGAACGGGAGCGCCTCAACGCCGGGGAAACGGTGGATTACGATGCAGTCATCCGCCTCAAGCGCGACTGGTCGAAAAAAATATACGAGGCGCAAGGCCCGGATTTTTTGTTGAGCGACTCCTTCCAGGCGTTCTTTGAGGCCAACCGGCACTGGCTGGAGCCCTACGCCGTATTCTGCTACCTGCGCGACAAGCACGCCACAGCCGATTTTTCTGCCTGGGGCGCACACGCAGTGTACTCGCCGGCCCTCCTGCGGCAACTCGCGGACCCCGCGGCCCCGGAATACCGCGAAATCGCCTTTTTCTACTTCCAGCAGTTTTACCTGGACCAACAGCTTTTTCAGGCGGCCAACTGCGCGCGAAAGCACGGCGTGGTGCTCAAGGGCGACCTACCCATCGGCATCTACCGCCACAGCGTGGACGCCTGGGTGGCTCCGTCGCTTTACAATATGAGCGGACAGGCCGGCGCGCCCCCCGACCCGTTCTCGGACAACGGCCAGAACTGGGGCTTTCCTACCTATAACTGGGAGGAAATGGCTGTGGACAACTACCAGTGGTGGCGGCAGCGCATGCAGGCACTGTCGCGCTACTTCGACGCCTACCGGATTGACCATATCCTGGGCTTCTTCCGGATTTGGGAAATCCCCGTGGCGCAGGTGGAAGGTATGATGGGGCGTTTCCGACCGGCAATCCCGGTGCGGCGCGAAGAGTTTGAGGCGCGGGGTATCTTTTTCGATGCCGGGCGCTTCTGCCGTCCCTACATCACAGCATCCATGCTGGAAGGGCTCTTCGAAAGCGATGTGGAGTGGGTGAAAGATACTTTTTTCGAGGAAGTATCCTTCCATAGCTATGCGTTCAAGAGCGCGTTCGATACACAGCGCAAGGTGGAGGCCTTTTTTGAACAGCCCGCACACGCAGCGCGGGCAGCCCTGAAGCCCCTGTTGTTCCGCCTGTTCGCCGAAGTGTTGTTCTTTGAAGAGCCCGACTCGGATGGGCAGGCCTTCCATCCCCGCATTGACTTTCCGGCGACGCGCTCATTCCAGGTGCTCAGCCCGGATCAGCAGGATCGCTTGCGCGCGCTGCACCACGACTATTTCTACCATCGCCAGGAGGCGTTCTGGCGCATGGAGGCCATGAAAAAACTGCCCGCGCTGAAAAAGGCGACCAACATGCTGATCTGCGGCGAAGACCTGGGTATGGTACCCGCCTGTGTGCCGGGCGTCATGCGCGAACTGGGCATCCTCAGTCTGGAGATACAGCGCATGTCGAAGAACCCGGCCACCGAATTTTTAAAAGAAGGGGATATCCCATACCTGTCGGTGACCAGCCCCTCTACGCACGATATGTCCCCCCTGCGCGCCTGGTGGGAGGAGAGCGGCCGCGAGCAAATCCGCCGCTTCTATCAGGAAGAACTTCGGCATATCGGCGAGCCGCCGTTCTATTGCGAACCCTTTGTGGCACAGGCCATCCTGCGCCAGCACTTCAAATGGCACAATATATTGACCATCATACCTTTGCAGGATTTGCTGGCCATGAGTGGCCCCTTGCGCCGGGAAGATCCGTTTGAAGAGCGCATCAATGTGCCGGCCAACCCGAAACATTATTGGCGGTATCGCATGCATCTGAGCGTCGAAGCGTTGCTCGATGCGGAAGAATTTAATACCTTGCTGCTGGAAATGCTGCGCGCTTCCGGGCGCGCCGGAAGGGGATAAAAAAAGGTTTGATGAAAAAGCTCCTGCTTGTCGTTGCTTCTCTGTTCTGCGTCGCGCTGTCGCTCGGCGCCCAGATTGCTTCGCCCCCCTGCAAGCCCGATCCAAAGCTTCCGGAAGGGGCCATCGGCATTTTTCCCAACCATCTGGCGTACTCCTTCTCGCACACGGGTGCGATGCGCAGCGATACGGCCTGCCTCAACGTCTATTTTGAAGAAGTTTTCACGGTAAAAATGCCGAAGCCAGGCCTTTTTTCCGCTTTCCCGGGGGTAAACCCGCTCCTGTTGTCCCTGAGCATAGACAGCACGGCCCTGAACATCCCGAGGGGGATGGGCGTCGCCTGCGACCCTCCCAACTGTGTATTTCCCCTGGGGACGACCGGTTGCATCGCGGTGCGCGGCGTACCGGCTTACAGCCAGGAAATCGGCCCGCGGCAGATCAGCATCCAGGGGATATTTTCCATGGGGGGTATCCGCATGTCGCTCCCCGACAGCAGTTGGTATGCCGGCGGTACCTTCGCCCTGCACATCCTGCCGGAAGGCTCCCCGGCCTGCAAGCCCTCCAGCACTTCCGAGCTGGCCGCCACAAAGTTGTTGATGCGCAATACCCCGAACCCTTTTCACGATGCTACGACAATCGAAGTCAACTCGGGCTTTCGGGGGCGCTTTGAGTTCCGGGTGAGTGATTTTACGGGCAGGGTCATGCACCGGGAGCCCGTGCAGATCTACGTGGGCGACAACCGCATCCCGTTCGATGGGAGCGCGCTTCCCAACGGCATATATATCTATACGCTGAGCGACGGGGTACACAGCGTATCCCGCAAGATGGTGCTGCACCACTAGTTTTAGACTTGCGGGGGGTCCTCAAGGGGTCAAAAAGGCCCTTTTTCGCCCGCACTGTGCCTTTTTTCGGTCATATAGCGAGGCTATACTCCCTCAAAAAGCCTTCATGTGGACAAAAAATGACTCTTTTTTCCTCCTCGCTGACCCCGCGCAATAAGTCTAATAGAATGCACGCCCTGATCGCCCTGGGGGGGCTGGCTTTGACACTCGCCGCCAGTGCTCCGGAACTGAGGGCCCAGACGGGTATCCTTCGGGGGAGAGTGATCCAACAGGAAGATGGATTGCCTGTAGAAGGAGCCGTAATCGCTATACAGGAACTCAACAAAGTAGCCTACAGCACTGCGGACGGCACCTTCGAGTTGGGCAAAATCCCGCACGGCACACAGGTGCTCACCGTGTTCAGCTTTGGAAAGCAAACCTGGCAGCAAGCCTTGGTCATCGGGCAGGAGCCGATTCTGCTCGAAGTACTCCTGGAGCCGCTCTCCAAAGACCTGGACGCCGTTACGGTGCAGGCAGCGCGCGAGCGCACCTTTGGGCTGACCCGATTGCGGGCGGTTGAAGGGATGGCCATCTATGAAGGCCGCAAGAGCGAAGTCGTCGTACTTGGCGACATACAAGCCAATACGGCGGCCAACAACCCCCGGCAACTCTACGCCCGCGTCAGCGGGCTGAACATCTGGGAGAGCGACGGTGCCGGGATACAGCTCGGCGTCGGCGGACGGGGCCTCAGCCCCAACCGGAGCAGCAATTTCAATACGAGGCAAAACGGATACGACATCAGCGCCGACGCCTTGGGGTATCCAGAAAGCTACTACACCCCGCCCGCCGAGGCCCTGGAGCGCATTGAAGTCGTACGGGGCGCCGCTTCCCTGCAATACGGGACCCAGTTTGGCGGGATGCTCAACTTCGCATTCAAAAAACCGCCCCCGGGCAAGCGGTTTTCCCTGCTCTCCCGGCAAAGCGCTGGTTCCTTTCGCTTTTTCAACTCGTACAACGAGGTCAGTGGCACGAGCAGGGGTGATGCCTTCCGCTACCTGGCCTTTTACCAGCGCAAACAAGGCGATGGCTGGCGAGAAAACGCCGGGTTCGGGCTCGACATGGCCTTTGCGACTACTCACCTGCAACTCAGTGAGCGCCTTTCATTCCAGTTTGAATATACCCGTATGCGTTATACCGCCCAACAGCCCGGCGGACTCACCGACGCATTTTTTCAGCAAAACCCCCGGCAGTCTATCCGCGCGCGCAACTGGTTCCGGGTAAACTGGGACCTCGCCTCGTTGACCGGGGAATGGCGACTGTCCGACCGTAGCAGGCTCCAGGTGCGCAACTTTGCCTTGAAAGCCGGCAGGCAGGCACTGGGCAACCTCTCCCCTATTAATACCCTGGACTTCGGAGGCCCCAGAGACCTCATCGAGGGCATCTTTGACAATGTCGGCAGCGAGACGCGCTTCCTGCACCGCTTTTCATTCGCCAGGCGGGAACACCCTTTCCTGATAGGGATCCGGCTCTACCGCGGGGTCACCCGGGCGAAACAGGGCGATGCCAATGCCTCTGACGGACCAGACTTCGCCTTCCTGCAACCTGAAAATGTAGAAAAATCGGATTATCGCTTCCCCAACTATAACTACGCCGCCTTTGCCGAGCAAATCATCCGGCTTGGCGAGCGCTTCACCCTGACTCCCGGCCTCCGCCTGGAACATATCCGCACCTTTGCCGAGGGGTACTACAAACAAAGGGTCTTCGACGCTGCCGGCAATTTAATCGTCGAAAACCGGATCCAGGAACAACTCAGCCGGGTCCGAAGCTTGGTCCTGACTGGCCTGGGGTTCAGCTATACCCCCAAAGCCCCCTTCGAAGGGTACGCCAACCTATCCCAAAACTACCGAGCCATCAATTTTTCTGACATCCGCATAGACAATCCCAACGGGCGCGTGGACCCCAACCTAAGCGATGAAAGGGGCTTCACCGCCGATATCGGAATACGCAGCGCCGACAGCAAGCAACTGTACTTCGACATCAGCGTATTTTGGATTGCCTACAAAAACCGCATCGGACAACTTCTGCGCACCGACCAGCCGCCGCTGTACAACGATTACCGCCTACGCACCAATATCGCCGATTCCAGAAATGCCGGCCTTGAAGCCTTTGTGGAATCCAACCTCAGCCCCTGGCTTTTCCCGCGTGCCGACAGCAGTGCCCGCTTATCCCTTTTCGTCAATATCTCCTGGATTGACGCCCGCTACGTGCGCACCCGAGACCCTTCGATACGAAACAAACGCGTCGAACTGGTCCCACCCTTTACCTTCCGCGCCGGACTCAGCGGCGGATGGAAAAACCTCCGCGCTTCCCTGATCGCGTCGCATACCGCAGCCCACTTCACCGATGCTACCAATGCCCGCCGCACCGCCTCCGCCGTGAACGGGCTTATCCCGGCCTATACTGTAGCAGATATTTCTGTGGACTGGACCTTCCGCCACCTCTCCCTTTCCGCAAACGGCAACAACCTTTTCAACCGCGCGTACTTTACCCGCCGTGCAGAAGCCTACCCGGGCCCCGGCATCATCCCGGCAGAGGGCAGGAACTTTACCCTCACGGTAGGCTATAGGCTGTAAGGCAAACCGATACCCTGTATTTGGCAACCTCGCGCGCTAAGCTCCGACGGTGGGGGATATAGAGTTTCAACGGAAATGCCCCGGAAAAATGCGCGATGTCGCTGGGCATGGCAGAACCGGCCTACACCGACTCTGGCTAAACCGTTACAGAAGGGTGAGTTTTCACGTTGAACCTTGAACCTTTATCTCTTTCTTATCGTTCCAACTCAAAGGGAGATAAAACATCGGTGTATGGAAAAGTTAGACCGGATAACCTTTGATTCGCAAGTAATGGGAGGGAAGCCCTGTATTCGAGGTATGCGTGTAACGGTAGGTACCCTTGTAGGATTAATCGCTTCGGGAAAATCGTTGGAAGAGGTTCTTGTATTATACCCTTACCTCGAACGGGAAGATATCCTTCAAGCCTTATCTTGGGCTGCATGGCGGGCCGAAGAAGTTGAGGTTCCTGTTCAGCCATCAGCCGCATGAAGCTGATTATTGATATGAACCTTACGCCGATGTGGGAAATGTACTTCCACCAGAATGGGTTGGAGGCCATCCACTGGGTTAACATAGGAGCTGCAAATGCTCCTGATCGAGAGATATTTCAATTCGCAAGAGATAATGGGTACATTATCTTTACCAACGACCTTGATTTCGGTGCCATTTTGGCAGCTACTAATTCCCCTCGCCCAAGCGTTATTCAAGTCAGGGTTCAGGATTTAACCCCAGAAAATATTGGCAGTCAAATGCTCCATTGCCTCACCCAATTCCATTCTGAATTGGAGTATGGGTGTATTTTGACTCTTGATCCTTCCAAATCCAAAGTGCGATTGTTACCTCTAAATACTTGATTTTGCGCAATTGCCACTCTGTGTTCCGTCGCCCTTGTCCGTACGGGTACCGGTCAAGCGGATTATGCTTTTCAGCCCCTGCCAATCGGCAGCCTCATCTACGAAGCGCAGATCAGTGATGACATCGCACTATAGCCGCTCAAAGCGCCCTTGCCCTGCAGCAGATCGGCCAGGTCTTGTGTCCAATATGTGACACAACGTTCTAACTCGTTTGGGGCCAGACTTCCAAAAATCCGCCCACGTGTGTAATGGCTCGGGATCCCAGGGCGGAACGGTCGGTACTGGCGAAGCCAATCTATCTGGGGTGAAGAAAGTTCCCACTGGCATTGATTCCTTCAAAAACCTCAAGGATATTCGATAGCGCTTTTATCTTTTTGACCAAAACTAATGGTTAATTTTTACATGCGATACCCCTGGTTTTCCCCCGTCCCACGGCAGCTTATCGCCAGCTTGTCGTATATTTACCCCCTCTCAGACCCCTCGCTACAACTCTATTTTCCGCTTCAAACACACATCCGTTATGCACCCATTTAAACAAATTTTTATTTTTTTATTTTTATTTTTTTCAATAAAAAATTTTGGTCAAAAATCCCTTAGTGACCTGAAGTACTCGGAGAATTTCAACACCCTGCTCAAGACAGGTGTCGGCAACAGCCTTCCGGACGGATGGCGGATTGACGAGACGGGAACCAACGCCAACGGGAACTATACGGCGGGGAACGGTGCCGGGAACTCCGGCGATTCCTACAGTTTCGGCGCTACGGACTCCGACGAGCGAGCCCTTGGCTGTCTGCAATCGGGCTCGCTCATACCAGCCTTGGGCTTTGGCTTCAGCAACAACACCGGCTCCAACATTACCAGTCTGAAGATCAGCTATACCGGCGAGCAGTGGCGTCTGGGGACCTCGGGCCGGGCCGACCGGCTCGACTTTCAGTACAGTACCGATGCGACGAGTTTGTCCACTGGTACCTGGAAAGACGTGGACTCTCTCGACTTTTCTTCTCCGACCACCACGGGCACCGTCGGGGCCCTCGACGGGAATGCCGAAGCCAATTTCAGAAAAATCAGCTTTACCATCAGTGGGCTCCTGATAGAAGCCGGCAAGACGGTTTATCTCCGCTGGCGCGATTTCAACGCCAGCGGAGCGGACGATGGCCTGGCCATTGACGATTTCATCCTCGAAGCGGGTAGAGCCGACGGCAGCGGCGCCCTTCCTGTCCTTACTGCTTTCAGTCCCGCCCACCAGCAAAGCGGCGTCGGCCTTCAGCCCCGCTGCAAAATCACCTTCTCGCAATCGGTGCTAAAAGGCAGCGGGAGCATATCGCTCTTCAAGGCCTCCGACAGTTCGAAAGTGGCGGATATAGCGGCTGCGCAAATCCAGGTTTCCGGTGCCAGCGCCGAGTTCTCGCTGTCCGGCCTCAGCGTTTCCACAGGCTACTATCTCCAGATACCCGCCGGGCTCTTCACGGATGCCGGAGGGCGGCCCCTCCCCGCTGCCGGCGGGCCTGCTGCCTGGAGTTTCAGCACCAATGCCTGGCCGCTCTACACCTACGACCTGAACGCCTGCGAGCTGGGCAACCCAGGCTCCTGGAAGCAAAGCAGCGTGAAGGGCGACAGCACCTGGCGCTGCGCCCCCGATGCCTGGCTCAACACTGGCGGCTTCCGGATCAATGGTTTCAGCTCGTCCACTGGCGCACAACTCCAGGACGACTGGCTCATCTCGCCCGCCATAGACCTATCGCTCTACAACATCCCTACCCTGAGCTTCCGGCTACGCTCCCGCTTCAAGGGTGCCCCCTTGCGCGTATATTATGCCGTGAGTACCGACAGCACCGCACCGGCAGCCGGCACCAGCCCCTGGAAGCTGCTGGAAACCCTATATACCGTAGAACACAACGACCGCTGGCAGCTCATCCAGAATCTCGACCTCGGGGCAGCCAAATCGGCCAAAACCTATATCGCCTTCCGCTATACCTCCTCTCCGGAAGAAGGCTCGAGCCAGGTGACGCTCGACGATATCCAGGTGGGCAACGCACAAAAAGCACCCGCAGCATACTACAACCCCTTGTCGCCCACCCTGCTGATCTTCGACCAGGGCACGCCCGGGCAGGCGAGCACTCCCCAATCCTTCCTGTTCCAGGTATTCAACCTGTCCGGGGAGCTCAGCTTGCGGGCACCCACCTTTTTTGAACTATCGCTGGACAGCAGCACCTACGCTGCTACAGCATCCCTGAGTGCGGCACAGGCAAAGACAGGGGCCATCAAAATCTTCGTGCGCTACAAGCCCACCCTCAGCGCTGCGCAGGACGGTGGAAAAATCAGCCTTCTGGCAGGAGGTAGCGAGATAGCGACCCTGCAAGTCCTCGGCAACACCGTGGATCCCGGCACCACCCTGGACATCGTCAACTGGAATATCGAGTGGTTTGGAAACCCCGCCAGTGGATACGGCCCCGCCGACGACGATCTGGCCGAGCGCAATGTGCGCACCGTGCTGGAGCGCCTCAACGCCGACGTATATGCCTTCCAGGAAGTCGTGGACGTAACCCGCTTCCGCCGCATGATTGGAGGCTTGAAAGACTATGGCGTATTCGTGGCCGATTACTGCTCCAACGCCAGCGACACCCTCAGCGCCAACTACGCCAATGGCCAGAAAATCGCTTTCGCCTATCGAAAATCGACGGTGAGCAGAGCCAGTGCCCGCGGCATGAAACGCAACAGCACTTCCGCCTACACCAACTGGGCTTCCGGGCGTTTCCCCTACCTCATGGAAGCCCGGGTCAATACCGGCAGCGGTGAACAAATCCTTCATTTTATAGCCATCCACGGCAAATCGGGGAGCACGCTGTCCGACTTCACGCGCCGCAGGGATGCTGCCAGGGAGTTAAAAGATACCCTGGATGCCGCTTTCAGCAAAGTACCGGTGATTGTACTGGGCGACTTCAACGACGACCTCGACTCTACGATTTCTGCCACCGAGGTACAACCTGCCCTAAGTCCGTACGCTGCCTTCGTGGCCGACACACTCGATGCCGACCGCTACCGCAGTCCGAGCCTGGCTCTCAGCAATACCGGATACAACTCGATTGCCGGATATGCCGACGTCGTCGAGCACATTGTCGTTTCCGACGAACTCGAGAAAGCCCTGTGGCCTGGGGGAGTCCGCCTGGTCACAGAAGTGAAAGACTGGATTGCCGACTACCACAACACCACATCCGATCACTTCCCCTTGATGGCACGCCTCCGCTTTTCCAGCTTGCTGACCTCCGAACGGAGCATTCCCCTGGATGAGCGCGCGCTCGTGCTGCTCGGCAACCCCGTTTCGGAGGCACTGCGCTTCCAGCTCTCGGTACAGTCTGGCGACCTACAATTCAGCGTATTCAGCAGCGACGGGCGGCTCTGTGCCCAAAGCAGTGTGACCAACCCGGGTACCTTCGAATCCGTTTTTGAAATCCCGACCCGACAACTGGCGAGCGGCAGCTACCTGTTGCAGGTGCGCAACGGGCGCTACCGCGCCGTGCGGCCCTTTGTAGTGCAGCACAGCGGGAAGTAAGGAACTTTTCTTGAGAGAGACAGACAGTATTCTATAAAATATACAACTGCGCCCACTTTCGCAAAGCGAAAATGGGCGCAGTTGTATATTTTATAGAATACTACAGTGAATACCCGTCGCGATACTTCCGCTTCACGAACTGGTTGGCTTCGTCGAAGTTGGTCACTTTCATGTTGGCGCCGTCCCAGTCCAGGCGAAGGTTGCGGCCCGGGTACTCGACGCGGCCGTTCGCCGACTTTTTCTGGATATCGTAGCTGCGGATAGCCAGGTTGCCCATGAGGATACTCTCCGTCAAGGGTCCGGCCTGGTCGAAGTTGGAGCTCAGGTTTTTTGCCAGTTCGCTGCCGTATCCGGCAATAGCGGCTTCCACCCAGGCGGCGTAGTGGCCACCTTCGCCCTTGGGAACGCGGGCAATAGTCTGAGGTACTGTGACTTCTTTATTTTTGCTGGTGGGAAGTAGAGAGGGGACCAATCCGTAGGTACCGCACATCATCTTCCCTTTCGTGCCTATGAAAATAGCGCCGTTACCGCCGTCGCCCATCGTTTCGTTCGGGCCTAGTTCTTCGGGGCGCTCGGGTTGTATGCCGCCGTCCATCCAGTGCAGTTTCACATCCGGTTTGCCATTCTGGCCTTTGAAACGCAGGATAATATGGGAGGATACCGGGGCGCAATCGGGGTTGTACGCCCGCGTCCAGTTCTGGATATACGGCGTGGCCACGCTACACTCTGCAGAGGTCGGATAGCCGAGGCCGAGTACCTGAAATACCGGAGCAATATTATGGCAGGCCATATCGCCCAGGGCTCCGGTGCCGTAGTCCCACCAGCCGCGCCAGTTGAAGGGCACGACGTTGTCCACATAGTCTTTGAAGGGTGCTGTGCCGAGCCAGAGATCCCAGTTGAGCTCTGCGGGGACGCTGGCCTTTTGCGAAGGCCACGCTATGCCTTGTGGCCATACGGGGCGGTCGGTATAGCAATATACGGTATGTACGTCGCCGATGATGCCCGCGTTGTACCAGTCAATGAGTTGCCGCACTCCGTCGCCCGAAGCGCCCTGGTTGCCCATCTGGGTAACGACCTTATAGCGGTGGGCTGCCTCGGTGAGCATGCGCGCTTCGTAGATATCGTGGGTCAGTGGTTTTTGCACATAGACGTGCTTGTTGAGCTGCATGGCCGCCATAGCCTGCACAGCGTGCATGTGGTCGGGCGTAGAGACGGACACGGCATCCATATACTTGTGTTCCTTATCGAGCATTTCCCGGTAGTCTGCATACACTTTGGCTTTAGGGAAACGCGAGCGGCTCTTTGCGGTCTGGCGGGCATCCACGTCGCAGAGGAAGGCGATGTCCGCTTTCCCGCTTTGGTGGAAACTCCAAATATCGCTTTCCCCTTTACCGCCTACGCCGATGCCGGCCACTTGCAGCTTGTCGCTGGGAGCTATAAAACCCCGGCCCAGCACACTGCGGGGCACGATGTAGAATCCTGCGAGCGCCGTCACCCCCTTGCGGATGAACTGCCTGCGGGACTCTTGAGCAGTAGATGTTTTCTTTTTCATGCTATGCGTGCGTTCTGGTTAGTAATCAGGCTGGGAAGATAGAAAAACTTCAGAATAATAGTGCGCGGAGTGGTGCAAAAAGTCCTTTCTTCAGCTCCAAAAGGGTGTAAAAAGCGCTAAAGAAAGCTCCAGGCTATTCCGGCAAGTTGCGCAGGATATCCTGAACACTTGCCCTCACCTTATAGTCTGGGTCCACTTGTCGCCAAAGCACTTTGCCTTTCTGATCCAGCACAAATGTGGCGGGGATAGGCAGGCGCTCGGAATCGTCGGAATGCGCTTCTTTCAGGTTGGCGTTTATCGCCGTGTTGTACAATACGCGCGTAGCCTTAGCCGGCAGGAAGGTCACGTCAAAGAGGTTGGCTATTGCATAGCCTTCGTCGTAGAGCAGAGGGAAAGCCGCCCCTGTTTTTTCCCGGGTTTTGGAGAGTAGTTCCGGCTTTTCCGGGGACACGGCGATGAGCTGGGCGCCCTTATCGGTAATGAGGCTGAGGCTGTCCTGTAGTTTGCGCAGGTGTTTGTTGCATACCGGGCACCATTGGCCGCGGTAAAAAACGAGGACTACAGGCCCTTTGTCCAGTGCCTGCTTCAGCGAAAAGCGCTTGCCTTCTGCTGTTTTTGCCACAAAAGGCTTGACGACTGTCCCGACGGGGATGCCCTTGGCCTCTTCTGCTTTTTTATATTGTGCAAGAATGCGCACGGGCATTCCCCACAAGATCGCCAGTACTATGAGAAAAATCAGACTAGTAGCTCCTGGATGATTTCCCTGCGAAGGGCTTAGGGCCTTTTTTTGAAAAAACTGTTTCATACCTTTCATTTTTACAAAAAACTTTATGTGCAAATGTATTTTATTTCCGTATGTTTCAATAGACTTGTTGCGAGGGGTCAGTGAGGAGGGGAAAAAGAGTCCTTTTGCCCCCTCGATAATTCCCCTCGCCATAAGTCTAATACTTTTGAATTTAAAGACAACGCACATTGGAGCCATCCCAATCCGCAGCCGCACCTGCGCAAAAACGCCTTATCTTTATTGATGCCGTACGGGCATTTGCGATACTCATGATGTTGCAGGGCCACTTCATAGACACCCTGCTTGCCGACGCCTATCGCAACTCCGCTTCGCCTGTTTTTTCCACCTGGGAGTTTATGCGGGGGCTAACGGCGCCTATCTTCTTTACCGCCAGCGGCATCATTTTCGTTTTTTTACTGCTGCGCGACGGGAGGCCCCTCCGAGAGAACACCCGGGTAAAAAAGGGTTTGCGCAGGGGCTTTTTCCTTCTATTCCTGGGGTATTTGCTCAAATGGAATATTTCGGCTCTGATTTGGTTCAAGGTGTATCAATCTTTCATCACGATTGACGTGCTGCATTGCATAGGCTTGGCCATCCTGGCACTCGTTTGCCTGTACATGTTGGCCCGCACTGCGCGCCTGCCCTATCCTCTGCTGTTGCTCGCTTCCGCATTGGGCGTATTCACTCTGTACCCCTACATGAAGCAAGGCGACTGGTCGGGGATGCCGCTTTTTTTCCAAAACTACCTGACGCGCGACAACGGCTCTGTATTTACGCCCATCCCCTGGATAGGGTTTACCCTATTGGGGGGAAGTATAGGCTGGCACATACACCGATACACCGCCTGGTACCGGACGGCCTGGTCGGGGATACCGATATTCTTGCTTGGCCTATTGCTGCACCGCTATTCCTACCAGATTGCGGAGCTGCCCTGGAAAGCCCTTGGCTGGTCCCCTCTCAAAGATCTCGTAGATAACCACTGGATATTGTGGCGATTTGGGCACGCCTTGATTACGATAAGCCTTTTTATTTGGCTTTCGCAGTTGTTCTACCGCTATATCCCTCAGTTGTTTTTGACGATAGGCACGGAAACCCTGACGATTTACGCTGTCCATTATGTCCTGTTGTACGGCACCTGGACGGGGGTAGGCATCAAGCAACTGGTAGGCGAACGCAGCCTAAGCCCCTGGGAAGCCGTGCTGGGGGCTGTTTGTTTCATAGCGGCATTTGTCTTCATGGTCTATAAACTCGAAGCCATACGGTCCTGGATAGACCGGGAAATCACCCATCGGATTGTGCGGGGCTATCGCTGGCTGCGCTTGAAGCTGGGAGGCTTTCGCCGTTAAGGTAGTTGTTTCCGCTTTTTGTCGGGCATTTGCATTTTCTGATTTATTTTGCACCTGCATATACTAGACTTGTTGCGAGGGGAATCATCGAGGGGTCAAAAAGGCCCTTTTTCGCCCACACTATGCCTTTTTTCGGTCATATAGC
>CAZSMU010000080.1:0-17081 GCA_964607915.1 uncultured Haliscomenobacter sp. | reverse complement strand
GGCCCGCCATAGGCGGGTGCTAAATAGTTACATCCTCCATAGAAAAGCCCGAACCCGCTTTCACTATGCGCTCATGGCCGTAGAGGTCGCGACGGATTTCGATGGCGCTCAGCCCCATGCGCTCCCACAGGGCTGCCACCTCCCTGCATTTCAGGTAATGACATTCCGCAAAGAGCGCTCCGCCGCTGTCCAGTTTCCGGATGGCCAGTGCGCCGAGGGCCTGGTAGAAGCGCAGCGGATCCTCATCCGGTACAAAAAGGGCGATATCCGGTTCAAAGTTCCTGACTTGTGGGGCCATTTGCGGGCGCTCTGCCTCCAGCACGTAGGGCGGGTTGCTCACCAGCACATCGAAAGCAGGCAGTTGGTCCCAGGCAGAGGCATCCAGGATATCCTGTTCGAGAAACTGGATTCGAACGCCAATCGAAGCGGCATTCCGCCGGGCCAGGGCCAGGGCGTCTGCCTGGATATCCAAAGCCGTGACGTCTGATGCGGGATACCGCTTCTTGATTTCGATTGCGATACAGCCCGAGCCGGTACCCACGTCGAGTACACGCGGAGGGGATTCCTTTTTGCCCGTTTGGGCCAGCCATTGCAGCACCCATTCCACCAGCTCTTCCGTTTCGGGGCGAGGAATCAGCACAGCAGGGGAAACCGCAAACTGGTCGCCATAAAACCAGGCATTTCCGGTGATGTACTGGATGGGCTCGCCATTCGAAAGGCGTTCCCGGCAGGCGGCCAAATACAGCTGGTCGGCAGGTTCCAGTTCTCCTTTCAAGAGGGGGTAGCCGATGTGGAGTCCGTCTTCGAACAAGATGCGTGCTACGGAGCGCGCCTCGGCGGCATCTCCGTAGCACGCGGTCAGTTCGGCGACCAGGACGTGGAAGGCCTCTTTGGCCGTCATCAGGAAAGGCGGCGTTTAAAGTCTTCGAAATCAAAGCGCCGCACGGTTTCCAGCTCGCCGTTTTCCCTCCAGATACAAATATCCGGGTGTTTGACCCCGTTGAACATAGTCGTTTTGACCATGGTATAATGCATCATATCCATAAATACGATTTGATCGCCCGCTTCCAGTTCCCGGTCGAAGGCGTAGCACTCCATGAAATCACCGGCCAGGCAGCTCACTCCGCCGAGGCGATACGAAGGTTTGCCTTCCACGGGGTCGCCTGCGCCGAGAATACGGGGTCGGTAGGGCATTTCGAGAGTGTCGGGCATGTGTGCGGTGAAGGATACGTCGAGGATAGCGGTTTTCACACCTGCGTTTTCCACGATATCCAGCACAGTGGCCACCAGTTCACCAGTATCCCAGGCTATTGCGCTGCCCGGTTCGAGAAAAACATCCAGATGGGGATGCCGTGTGATGAAGCCCCGCAGGGCGTGTACGAGTACATCCAGGTCATACCCAGCCCGGGTCATCAGGTGTCCGCCGCCGAAATTGATCCATTTCAACGCCGGCAGCAGCGCCCCGAGGCGCTGTTCCACTGTTTCGATGAGTTGCCGGGTCGCAGCCGCTGAGGACTCGCACAGCGTATGCACATGGATACCTTCCAGTCCAGGTGGAAGCCGGTCGCCCAGGGAGTCCCAGGCCACCCCTAACCGCGACCGGGGGTCGGCTGGATTGTACAAAGCCACCTCGACATCCGAATATCCGGGGTTGACGCGCAAGCCCAGGGAAGTGTTGGAGTCGAGCAGTTGAGGATGGCCTGCAAAGCGCTCAAATTGCGTCAAAGAGTTGAACGTCAGGTGGCTGCTCATGCTTGCTATGGCCCCGAAATCGGCATCACCGTATGCGGGAGCATACGTATGGGCCCGGACGCCCATTTCCTCGAAGATGAGACGGGCCTCGTACAGCGAACTGGCCGTTGCGCCGCGCAGGTACTCGCCGATCATCGGAAATACCCGCCAGAAAGCAAAACCTTTGAGGGCCAGGATGACCTGAGCCCCTGAGCGCTCCTGCACGCTTTGAATCCGTTCCAGGTTTTTCCGCAACCTCGCCTCATCCAGCACAAAGGCAGGGGACGGCACCCGGGAATAAGGTATGCTCATAGGATGGCGTTAATCGTTAAATTCGATGTCCCCGTCGATCTCCTCCTGCCAGGGGAGCCCGGCAGCGCCGAGTTGCTCCAGGAAGGGATCCGGGTTGAATTGCTCCACATTGAACACGCCGGCACCGCCCCAGTGGCCTTCCAGGAGCATTTTAGCGCCTAACATAGCCGGCACCCCAGTCGTGTAGGAGACCCCCTGCGTACCGGTCTCCTGAAATGCGTGCTGGTGTTGGCAGTTATTCCAGATGAAGTAGGTCTTTTCCCGACCGTCTTTCACTCCCCGGATGCGGCACCCGATAGAAGTTTGCCCCGTGTAGTTTTGTCCCAGTTCCCCCGGGTCGGGCAGTACCGCCTTCAGGAACTCCAGCGGGACGATATCTACCCCTTTGAAGCGAATGGGCTCGATACCTGCCATGCCGATATTTTGGATTACGCGCAGGTGGGTAAGGTATTCTTCGCTGAACGTCATCCAGAAGCGGGCGCGTTTCAAGGTGGGGAAGTGACGCACCAACGACTCCAGCTCCTCGTGGTAAATCAGGTAGGAGCGCTTGGGCCCTACATCCGGATAGTTGACCATTTTCGATATCTCGTGCGGCTCGGTGAGCACCCATTCTCCATCCTGCCAGTATTTTCCTTTTTGAGTCACTTCGCGGATATTGATTTCCGGGTTGAAATTGGTCGCAAAGGCCTTCCCGTGGCTTCCGGCATTGGCATCTATGATATCGAGGCAATGCATTTCGTCAAAGTGGTGTTTTGCCGCGTAAGCGGTAAATACGCCCGTTACACCCGGGTCGAACCCACAGCCCAGAACTGCCGTCAGGCCGGCCTCCCGGAATCGATCGTGCAAAGCCCATTGCCAGGAATACTCAAATTTGGCTTCTTCTTTCGGCTCGTAGTTGGCCGTATCGAGGTAATGTACCCCTGTTTGCAGGCAGGCCTCCATGATGGTCAAATCCTGGTACGGCAGAGCCACATGGATGACCAGAAGCGGTTTCCAGGAGCGGATTAGCGCCACCAGTTCCGGTACATTTTCTGCATCCACCCCCGCGGTTTCAATACGGGTATGCCCGGTATCGCGACGCACATCGGCGGCAATCGCATCGCACTTTGATCGCGTTCGACTGGCGAGCAGGATATGGGAGAACACTTCTGCGTTTTGGGCGCATTTGTAGGCGACGACCCGCCCCACTCCGCCGGCCCCGATAATCATAACTTTAGACATTGCGCTGAGTTTTAATGACACACCCCATTTTGTTGACTTCCTTTTGCAACAAATCTGTTGTTTTCGGCGCAAATGTACTACTTTAGAGGGTGTATTTCAAAATGTCGAATAACGGGGTGTTCCCAGATATATTCCGGCCCTTTGATATTACCTGCAGAGCCCGTCTGCTGAAACGCAAGAAACCATGACCAAAGCAGAAGTTATAGCATCATTCGACCCCAACGGGGTGGGCCTGCGCAACGGCCACTTCATTGGGTTGCCTTTTACAGAAGATACAGCGGAGCTTATCCTGCTCTCCATTCCCTGGGACGTCACCGTCTCCTATCGGGCGGGAACCTCTACCGGCCCCGCCAATATTTTACAAGCCTCCGTCCAGTTGGACCTATTCGACCCGGATGTGGAAGAGGCCTGGAAATTGGGCATTTATTTTCAGCCACCTGCCGCGGATATAGCTGCCCGAAACGATGCCCTGCGCCCTATTGCCGAGCAGTACATCGAGTTTTTGGAAAATGGCGGAGAGCTGGCCGCATCTCCTTTTTTCCAGCGGGCCCGGGAAGAGATCAACCATGCCTGCGCAGAACTGAAGGAGCGTATTCGAGCCAGTGCACTGAAAGTACTGCAACAAGGCAAACTCCTCGGACTGGTAGGGGGCGACCACAGTACGCCCCTCGGATTCCTCGAAGCCCTCGCGGAAACCTACCCGTCCTTTGGAGTGCTGCACATAGACGCCCACATGGACCTCAGAGAAGCCTACGAAGGGTTCCGGTACTCCCATGCCTCTATTTTTTTCAACGCCTTGAAACTGGAAGCCCTCACCCAGCTCACCCAGGTGGGCATCCGGGACTTCTGCGCAGAAGAATTGGAACAAGCCCAAAGCCAGGGGAAGCGAATGGCCGTTTTTTTTGACCAAGACCTGCGCGAAGGCAGGTTCCAGGGCAAGACCTGGCACGAACAATGTCTGGACATCATCGCCACCCTGCCCGAAAACGTCTATATCAGCTTTGACGTGGACGGATTAGACCCCAGCCTTTGCCCCCATACCGGTACCCCGGTTCCCGGTGGCCTGTCACTGGGGGAAGCTCTATACCTCATCAAACAAGTCGCCTTGAGCGGCCGAAAAATCATAGGTTTTGACCTCAACGAAACCGCCGGCCTGGGGCACGAATGGGACGGAAATGTCGGGGCGCGGGTACTCTACAAGCTCTGCAACTGGATGGGAAGGACACAGGGCAGGATATAGAATCCCGTGCATCAGCCCCCGAACAAACCTGCTCCGTAGATGCAGGCGATGAGCGCCAGCGTATAGCCCGTCAGCCAGGCGAAAGGAATGAACTGCCCGGGCGCGACCCCGTAGGCAAAGTACAATCGCCCAACCTGAGCAGCTTTCTCGAATGTATAGGCCCCTACATTTGCCCATACCAGGCCAGCTAAGCCCCAACGGGGTACTAAAAGCAGCCCAAGTATGCCCAGCAGCAGCAGTTCGCCTACTGAAAAAAGCAATACCCAGCGATTGTCGTTCAGCGCGATCAACAGCGCTTTTGAAAAAAACGCCCGGCTGACGAGCACCAGGGAAAAAAGGTTGAACAGACGGGCACTCTCTGCAAAATCGGGATTAAAAAGCCTGGGAAACCACCATCCGCTACACAGTACCAGCACACAGCCGAGCGGAAAAATCAGGTGCAGGAACTGCTCCGTCCGCTTTCGCACATACGCCAGCCCTCCCGTAAAATCTTTCGAGAGCACGGGGATAAACGCGGCATTCAACGCCTCGCACAAGGCAACTGTCAAGGGTATCTCGCGTGTGCCATACCGGAAAAGGGCAAACAAGCCCGGGTCGCCGGCGCAGGTGTGTCCGAGAATCCACGCATTGACCGAGGGCATCAAGCCACCTGCAAATGTGTACAGCACTAAAGGGAAAGACAACAGAATCCAGCTTCGCATATCAGCCCATTCGATGGGGTTGCTCTCCCGACCACCCCAAAGGAGCCAAAGCAGATAGCCCTGTTTGGCCAAGCCCAGAAGGATTAGCCCGCTGAAAATCCCGGGTACGCCCAGCCCCAGGCTTAGCGGAATCCAAATGGCCAGAAGAGAGCCCACAAACACGAACAGCCCATAGCAGACGAGAGCCCGTGCTTTTTCCCTGAGCAGAAGCACGTATTCCACTAAAAACGCCGAAGTATTCAATACCATAGACAGCAGAAAAATCCCTGTCCAGGGCAAATCATCCTGGCCGATCAAGGCATCCAGCAGCGGTGCCTTGCCCAGTCCGAGCGCTAAAGCGGCTAACAGGGACAAGCCCAACAAGCAAAGCCAGGCCCCTCTCAACAAGGCCGTCTGCCTTTCCTCGGGCGCTTTGGAAGTCCGGGAAAGGAGGCCCTGCACCAGACCGGTCAGCCAAAAGAAGGTCAGCGCATACTGCACGTACAGGTACTGCTCGTACATACCGACGCCTTCGAGGGGTATCGCGCTTTTCGTCAGCAGCACGGCACCCAGCAAGGCCGCACTTTGGCGCATCACCTGAAAAAACTGGAACGCCCGCACGATCGGCCGCTCGCCCCACGACAGGCTTAGGCGCATCTACAGCGGGGACACTTCTTCGTGGAACACTATCCCATACTCCTCCAGCTCTTTGAGCACCGGGTCATAGACCTCTTTCATCACCGGTATCTGTACCCCGCGCGCCAGAATATTCCCTTCCATCACCATGCGCACGAAAATACCCATAGGCAGGCCTACGGTTTGGGCCATAGCCGTATCGGAAGCATTGTTCCCCTTTAACTGCATGGTAGAGGTAAAGCCGTAGGCTTTTCCGTCCATCTCGTATTCGAGTTCGTGGTACATCAGGATCATATCGCGGTCATCCGGTTTCAGCACCCATTTCTCCCGGATGAGGTGTTCCAGGATCAAGGCCGGAGTTGCGTTGGGGAGGCGGATTTTCTTTTTCCGGAAGAGCCCCAGCCATTCGAGGTTGCACATCACTTCGGAGTCCGGCTCCTGGCCCAGCATCTCGGCGACGCGTTCCTTCAGGGAGCCGCCTTGATATTTCCCCACGTACGCGTCCAGCAATTCGTAGAAGCTGATTTCCCCGGAGTGCAGGATGGGAAAGCCGGCATCGGTAAGCCCAATTTGTATCAGGGCATCCCAGGATTCGCAGAAGCCTTTGTGGCGTATCGTCCCGCGCAGGATGTTCGGAATATCTGCAATCCCGTAGCGCTCGCGGTACAAAAGCGAGTCGCGGTTGGCATACGCTTCATACTGTCCCGCACCGGGAATATCCAGTTTCCGGTGTTCTTTGAAAAGGCGATGGTAGGGGATGTAGCGCAACCTGCCATCTTCGAGGAACTGGGCGGTGCCCTGACCTGCCAGTACGACGTTTCTGGGGTTCCAGGTCACTTTGTAGTGCCAGGGGTTATCGTCGCTTTCCGGAGCCACCAATCCTCCTGTGTACGAGTGAAAAGAGCGGATAGCCCCTCCCTGGTCTTTGATGGCATCAATCGCGCGCATCGCCGACATGTGGTCAATCCCCGGGTCGAGCCCCATTTCCCCCATAAAAATAAGCCCTCGTTCCCGTGCCTCGTCGGCCAGGGCAAACATTTCCTGGGAGACATAAGAAGCTGTGATGAGGTGCTTTTTCAGCTTGATGCAATCATAGGCAACCTCGAGGTGCAGGTGGGCCGGCATGAGGGAAACGACCACATCTGCCCGGGCGATGAGCTCGCGCCGGTCATTGGTCTTGAGTACGTCCAGCCACACGGCACGTCCGTTGGGGTGGCCTGCCACTTTAGCCTCTGCTTTCTGCGGGTCGTTATCCGCTACGATGACGGTCCATCCTTTTTCTGCCGCCTTTCGGAGTACGTAGTCTATGAGCGCACCGGAGGATAAACCGGCGCCGATAATCAGTACACTGTTCATGTTTTATCTATTGTTGAGCTACACAATATCCGGTTTATTGCGAGAAATCCCAAAAGGGGTCAAAAAGGGCCTTTTTTCCCTCCTCGCCGGCCCCTCGCCACAAGTCTATTCTGATTCTCCTCTTTTCATACACAACATACGGCCCTGTGCCGTATATTTATGACAAGAAACCAACTCATACCTGCATGTCGAAAAAAAACCTCGTCATAAGCTACGCGTTGTACTCCCGGCTGGAGGAATTGCCTCCCAAAGATAGGGAATTGGCTGAACGAGCCCAAGCCTCACAGGCTCTATCTTATGCCCCGTATTCTCATTTTCGGGTCGGAGCGGCCATCCGCCTCGAAGACGGTCGCCTGATAGGCAACGCCAATCAGGAGAATGCGGCGTACAGCATGTGCCTTTGTGCGGAGCGCACGGCAATCGCTTCGGCTACCGCTATTGCTCCCGGAGTGCGCATCTCCTCCATTGCCGTCACGGCCAGTGCAGAGCAGAAGCTGGTAAGTCCCTGCGGTGCCTGTCGGCAGGTGCTCAACGAGACGGAAATCGCACAGGGATCGGCTATACAAATCATCCTCCAGGGCTCCGAAGGGAGCTGGCTGGTCTTTGATTCAGCCAGGGACATCCTGCCCTTCCCCTTTTCCCCGGAAAACCTGGACCACACCAGGGGCTGAGTGGTATTGGGCGCAGGGCAGGGCTGATCACAGGGACAATCTCGCCAGGTCCTCGGGTGTATCAATTCCTATGGTTTCCCGTTCGGTGAATTCCACCTGGATTGCGTACCCGTGTTCCAACCAGCGCAGTTGCTCCAGGGATTCCAGACTTTCCAGGGCGGAAACGGAGAGGCGGGCAATTTCCTTCAAAACATTTTGTGTGTAGCCGTAAAGCCCTATGTGTTTGTAAAAAAAACCCTTTTCAAGCCCCGTTTCCAGCGATTGCCCCCGCAGGAATGGTATGGGATAGCGACTAAAATAGAGCGCCTGCCGATGGATGCCGAAAACGACCTTTACCACATTGGGGTTTTCCAGTTCCTCTATGGCCGTAATCCGCTTGGCCAGGGTCGAGATGCCCGCTTCGCCCGCCAGCAGAGGGTAGGCCACCCGATCGATCTGCCCGGGGTCCAGGAAGGGCTCATCGCCCTGGATGTTCACTACGACACTGTACTCCGGATACTGCGCAGCCACCTCGGCACAGCGGTCTGTGCCGCTGGCATGGCTCCTGTCCGTGAGCAGCACATTCCCTCCAAAAGACCTCACGTGTTCGACGATGCGATCGTCATCGGTAGCAATGATGACCTGCCCGAGTGCCCGGGCCTGCAAGGCCTGCTCATACACCCGCTGAACCATGGATTTGCCTGCAATGTCCACCAGTGGTTTACCCGGAAAACGGGTAGAAGCGTACCGCGCCGGAATTATTCCCAGGGCTTTGTTTGGTTGCTGCATTTTGCTTGTTTTTCTTTGTGTAAAAAACAGACCTGTAAGCACATGCGGAACATCATCGCGCTCATCCTGACCCTTTACAGCCCCTACATGAACGCCTTCGGAATCCCTCCGGAGTTCCTTTCCCCCGGCGATACGGTGACCCTGAATGTCGAAAATGGCGAAAAGATTTACCGACACATCGTCAAGCAAGGGCAAACGTTATTTTCCATCGCCCGGTTCTACGGGATGCACTATCAGGAACTCCAGTACTGGAACCCGGGACTCGGGGAAAGCCTGGCCATCGGACAGTCTATCCGCATCCCCATCCCCAACCGGGCTATCCTGCGCTATTTGAAAAGCGGAACCCCGCGCACCCGGTACGCTCCCGTGACCTATCTGGTCAAAAAGGGCGATACCGCGTTCCGCATCGGCCAGTATTTCAAAATGCCGGTGGATACCGTCTTTTCACGGGGCAAGATACGCAATAATATCCTTACCCCGGGCGCTCAAATCCACATCGGTTGGATGAGTATCGAAGGGATTTCAGAAGCAGACCGCATCGCCCCCGCCCACCCTATGCTCAAGAAAAATTTGCCCTTGCGGCAGCGTTTTGAAAACAACATGGCCGGTAAAAAGGTAGTTAAGGATCAGGGACCCGCTTTTTGGAACAAAGATGCCACAGACCAGGGAAACGCCTTTTACGCCCGCTTCAACGGTGCCGCGCAAAGGTCGGTGCTGGAAATCGAAAACCCGATGAACCAGGGAAAGATATACGTAGAAGTACTCGGCCCTATCCCCGCCACCGTGTATGACAAACACATCAAAGTAGTCCTTTCCCCTGCCGCAGCGCGCATGTTGGGTGCCATAGACTCTCAGTTTTTTGTAAAAATTCGTTACAGCAAGTAAATATCGAGCATGGAATATTATGAAAATATCCTGGGTACCATTGGCAATACCCCTCTGGTGCGCCTGAACCGGATCGCCGCCGAATTGCCCGCCACCGTACTCATCAAGATGGAAACGTTCAACCCCGGGCAATCCATTAAAGACCGCATGGCCCTTAAAATGGTAGAAGACGCCGAAGCGGCAGGCAAGCTGACGCCGGGAGGAACCATCATCGAATGTACCTCCGGCAATACGGGTATGGGACTCGCCCTCGCAGCAGCCGTCAAGGGCTACAGCTGTATCTTCACCACTACAGACAAGCAATCGAAGGAAAAAATGGACGTCCTCAGAGCAGTGGGTGCTGAAGTTATCGTCTGCCCGACCAATGTCGCCGCCGAGGATCCCCGCTCCTACTACTCCGTGGCAAAACAGTTGAGCCAGGAAATCCCCAACAGCTACTGGTGTAACCAATACGACAATCTTTCGAACCGGCAGGCCCATTTTGAAACGACCGGCCCCGAAATATGGCGTCAGACAGACGGAAAAATCACCCACCTCGTGGCCGGAGTCGGAACAGGGGGTACGATATCCGGGACGGGGCGATACCTGAAGTCCCAGAACCCCGACATCCAGGTTTGGGGCATCGACACCTACGGATCTGCCTTGAAAAAATTCCACGAGACCCGCCAGTTCGACCTCTCAGAGGTGTATCCCTATATCACGGAAGGTATAGGCGAAGACATCATTCCGGCCAACATTGATTTCGACATCATTGACCATTTTGAAAAGGTAGGCGATAAAGAGGGTGCGCTGATGGCGCGCCGCCTGGCCCGGGAAGAAGGCTTGCTGCTCGGCTACTCTGCCGGCTCCGCAGTAGCTGGTTTACTCCAACTGCAGGACCAACTCAGCGCGGGGGATGTAGTGGTCATCCCCATCCATGACCACGGCTCGCGCTATGTGGGGAAAATCTACAACGACGACTGGATGAGGGAAAAAGGGTTTTTGTAAATCCTTCCTCCCTTCCTTATTAAAAATATTACATTAAAAACCAAATGATTATGAATAATGTATTGAAAAGATTGCTCTGGATAACCGGGCTATGGGGCATTGCAGCCCATACCTTTGCGCAGGGTCAGCTGACGCTGAAGCACGAAGTGCACAAGTTGCCCAACGGATTGACGATTCTCCTGCACGAAGACCATACAACGCCCATGATTGCGGTGGATGTCTGGTACCACGTGGGATCGGGCTACGAAAAACCTGGGCGCACCGGTTTCGCCCATCTGTTCGAGCACATCATGTTCGAAGGCTCCGGAAATGTCAAAGAGGGCGATTTCGACAACCTGCTGGAAAGCGTCGGCGGCAGCAACAATGGCTCTACGACGACCGACCGAACCAACTATTACGAAACGCTCCCCTCCAATGCCCTGGATGTAGCCCTGTTCCTGGAGTCTGACCGCATGGGGTATCTACTCAACGCGATGTCGCAGAGCAAACTCGACGGACAACGAGATGTGGTGAAAAACGAACGCCGCCAAAGCTATGAGAACCGACCCTACGGCCTGGCCTATCAGACCATCGTTGAAAATCTATATCCGGAAAACCATCCTTATCACTGGCCAACCATAGGCTACATGGACGATCTGAGCGCAGCCTCTGTAGAAGATGTGTCCGAGTTTTTCAAAAAGTACTATGCCCCCAACAATGCGGTCCTGACCATCGCCGGCGACATAGATCCCAAACAAGCTCTGGAGCGGGCAACGTATTGGTTTTCCGAAATTCCAGCCGGCGCGCCCGTCCTACGGCCCAATACGATGAATTTCGAGTTGGCCTCCTCCAAATACCTCACCATGGAAGATAAAGTGCAACTTCCCCGGCTCTATCTGGTCTATCCCACCCCGGCCATCTACGCGCCCGGAGATGCTGAACTGGATGTCGTGGCCAGCGTCCTTTCCGGGGGGAAGACTTCCCGGCTGTATCAAAAACTGGTCTATGAGCTGGGCATCGCCCAAAACGTGAGCGCCTTCCAGAGCTCTTCTGCCCTGGGGTCTATGTTCATGGTCACGGTTACCGCCCGCCCGGGCCACACCCTCGACGAGATTCAGCGGATAGTGGACGAAGAAATTGCCGCCCTGCAGCAAACCCCGCCTTCCGACCGCGAATTACAGCGCGTCATCAATCAGAAAGAGTCTTCGTTCCTGAGCGAATCGCAGTCCCTGCTCGGCAAAGCCGAAGCGCTTCAAAACTACTTCTACCTGACCGGCAACCCCGACTGGGCCAACGAAGACCTGAACCGCTACAAAGCCCTCTCCCCCGGCGATGTCCGCACGGCTGCCCGCCATTTTCTCCACAAAGAGAAGCGGCTTGTCCTCAGCGTTGTGCCTACCGGACAGACCCAACTGGCCGCTACCCGCCCAGAGTAAGCACCTGCGTATTCTTTACTTTAAATCGAACGGAATTATGAAAAATAGTATATTGTTTTGTTCTCTTTTGTTCATGTCTTTCCTGGCATTGCCCTCTGTGGCACAAACGCCCGATCGCTCGACCTACCCCAAGCCCGGGGAATTGCGGTCGCTCCAGATCCCCGGCGTCCAGACCTTCACCCTGGCCAATGGCCTCCCTGTCTATCTAATTGAAAAACAAGATCTTCCCATCGTGCAGATGATTTTCTCCTTCAATGGGGGAAGCATTCACGACCCTGCCGATAAGCCCGGTGTAGCCGCTATGACGGCAGATTTGATGGATGAGGGCGCTGGCGCGCGCTCCGCACTGGAGTTAGCGGATGAAATCAGTTTCCTGGGTATCCAACTCGGTGCAGGGGCGGGCCGGGAGAACTTGAACGTCTCCCTCTTTTCGCCCGTATCCAAACTGCGGCAAGCCCTGCCCTTGCTGGGCGATATCCTTCTGAACCCCACTTTTGACGAGAAGGAACTGGATCGGAAACGCACAGAAGGCATCGTACGCATCGCGCAGGCCCATGACGAGGCGCGCATCATCGCCTCCACTGCGTTTAATCAGCTCGTCTATGGTGCGGGACATCCCTACTCCACTCCCGCCGGAGGAACGGAAGCCTCCCTGAGAGCAATGCGCCCCGAGGACTTGATCCAATTCCACAAAACGCATGTCCATCCCAACAACGGATACCTCGTCATCGCAGGCGCTATCTCCAGGGCGCAAGCCGAAGCAGAACTGGGCATGCTCTTGAAAGATTGGAAAAGCGGAGCCTTGCAATCCAAAGCTATTCCGGATGCCCCGAAGCCCAAAGGGGTGCAAGTTTATCTCATTGACAAGCCCGGGGCAGCGCAATCGGAACTCCGATTCGGCCATCCCGGCGTCGCGCGCAATACGCCAGACTATTTCCCCATAGAAGTCATGAACACCATCCTGGGGGCATCGTTCACCTCCCGCCTCAACACCAATATCCGAGAAGTACACGGGTATGCCTACGGAGCCGGGTCAGCGTTCGCGATGCTCCGTGGAAAAGGTCTCTTCCTGGCCTCTTCCTCCGTACAGACCGACGCTACCGATAAGGCCATCGGCGAGTTTTTCAAAGAATTCAATGCGATAAAAGATATCAAACCCGAAGAGCTGGACAAAGCCCGCAACTACCTGGCCCTCGGCTACCCCTCCAACTTCGAGTCTATTGAGGCCATAGCCCAGGAGGTCTCCGATGTCTATTCCTACAAGCTCCCCGAAAACTCGCTCAACCAATACATTGGAAACGTTTTGAAAGTGAGCGAAGCCGACGTAGAGCGCGTGGCAAAAACCTACGTTGACCCCCGCAACATGGTACTCGTCGTCGTGGGGGATCTGTCAAAAATAGAAGCTGGCATCAAAGCGATGAAGCCAGGTAAGATCAACTACCTTACCAAAGAGCAGATCCTGGGGCCGGTGCCCGTTTCGTCCAAATAGCGCCGTTAAAGTATTTTGACCAGGGCGCCATTGCGCTCCTGTACGATAAACGCATCTTTGAAGCCTGCCTGCCTCGCAGTAGGCAGGCTTCTTCTTGCTTCGTCCAGTGAGAAGAAGCCAGTGATAAGTTTAATGGTCAAATTACCTCTGACCCGGTCCACGACTGGGCCTATCAAGTTGGCCCTTGCGGAATCGAAGTACTTCACATTCGAGTAGGCCCCCAGTTGAATCATAATCTGCCCATCCGAAGTTTGGGGTTCTATGGGCCTGGTCCCTACCGTCGTGTTGGGTGTAGTTCCTGGCACCGAATTAGATGTGACCGGAGCACCGCCTTCCGCCACGACAAACGCCCCGGAATAGCCGTATCGCTTCACCTGAGGAACTTTAGCCGCAGCTTCTTCCCTTGTTTTGAATGGGCCCACCCGCACCTTGTATGCCCCCTTGTCCAGAACGGAATACACGTTGCCCACAGCCTTCAAGGGAGCATACTTGGGCATCTCCGGGATCATGGACATAGAGGCGACCTGTACGGAAAAACCGGCCATCGTCTGAGGTATATTCCCCGTCTCGGGGGTGGAGAGGGTGCTGCTACTAGCACCGGTACTGATTAAATACGCGGTGCCGAGCAGGTTTCTATCCTGCCCGGTGAAGGTATTTACGGTTTTCGTATATTCCTGATAGCCCCGGGCAGCATAGGTAATCGAGTAAGTAGTATTGGGGCTCAGGGTCAGGGAATATTTCCCCCCGAAGTCGGTCACCGCCTGGAGGATGGTGCCCTGGGCCACGTTCCTGGCATACACCTCCACCCCTGACAACGGGGTATTCGTCGCCCGGTTGAGGACCAGCCCCTGATAGACAGCGCCCGCTCCTGCTGCAGTCGTACGGATCAACGCGACCTCTATATCGCGGCCGGCTGCGGCACTACTGGCAGAGATGGGAACCCGGGCCTCCTGGAAGCCCGGCATGGTGACGACTACCGAGCAGCTTAAGCTGGTCCCTACCGGCAGAGGGCATTGCCCCTGACTATCGGAAATCAGGATCTTCCGCTGTCCAGCGCAATCCGACAAATCCACGGTTGCCCCCTGTACGGGCATCCGGTCGGTGGCGTTGACGATTCGGAGCATCATAGTCGTCTCTCCGCCCTTGTGGATATGGTACAAGTCCTCTTTTCCTCTCCCTCCCGGGCGGTTAGACACGAAAAGACCGTAGTTTCTGAAGTTGTCGAAGATAAATCCGTAATCATCCCTGCTTGAGTTGATGGGCATACCGACATTGGACACTTTCGTCCAGCGTCCGTCGCCTGATTCCGCCATGAAGATGTCCATCCCCCCGAAACCAGCGTGCCAGTCGGAGGAGAAATACAGGTTTGTACCGTCAAAATAAGGACTTATTTCGTTACCCGGAGTGTTCACCACCGGACCGAGGTTGATCGGCTTTGTCCATGCGCCTCCTTCAAAGTAGGAGATATAGAGGTCGTAGCCCCCGAAGCCGTCCGGGCGGTCGCTCGCAAAGAACAGTGCGGAGCCATCGCTGGTAAAGCCGGGGTAGCCCGTGCGGCCGCCTGCGTTATGGATGAAAGAGCGCTCATTGACCCATTCTCCCTGCTCGTTTATATCGGCCAGGAAAATGCTGAGTTGGGGGTCATTTTCGGGAATTTGTCGGACGCCGTCCACGAAATTATTTTTGGTATAAGCCACCTTCCGCCCGTCGCCGCTGAAGGAGACAGGGCCTTCGCCGTTACCCGGGGCAGGAGTTTTCAGGATGGCTGCGGGCTGGAGGTATCCATCGGCTCCCAGGCGGGAGATGAAGAACTGGCTTCGGGAGATCCCATCCCAATTGTCGGTCGTGCGTTGTACCGCTGTACGAGAGGAGGAGAAAACGACCTGTTCCCGGTAAAAAGCCGGCCCGAAATCTGCTGCCAGGGAATTGACGCGCTCTTCGACTACGGCGTAGTCGCTTTGCACAGCGCGCTGGGCCAGGGCGAAATCGCAAGACTGGGCAAAGTGGTTCCCTTTAGTGGGATCCGTGCGCGCATAGAGAAGAAAATAGCTTTTTGCCTCTTCATAGCGCCCAAGGGCTTTCAGCACGGTACCAAACTGCAGAAAAACGCGCGCATCCACCGTACGTTGCCGCACCAGCTTGGTCAGGTTGTCGGCGGCCTCGTCCATATTGTTCAGGCTGGCGTAGCAAAGGGCTATTTTTTCGAGCGCCTCCATCTCATCGCCTTTTCGGGAGAGGACTTCCTTATAGCTTTCGATAGCCTGGCTATAGGCTTTTAGTTCAAACTGGTCATTCGCCTTTCGAAGATATGAGCGATAGGTCTGCCCGTAGAGCTGAAAGGCGCTGAATACTGCGATGGCAAGGGGCAGGATAATTTTTCGGAATTTCATAGTGGGATTGGTGTCGGTAAAAGTAAAGGATAACGCACTTCTTAGCCAAAAGTACAATTATTTTGTGAATATTTAAAGGGTTATATAGAAAACCCCGGGATATGTCAGGCTGAATGGCAGGCTATGCGACACCCCTATGAGCGAATTTCATCTACATTCTGGGGCAGCGCACTTTATAGCGCTCTTTGGCAGGCTGCAGATACACGAGGGACACTTCAAATGCCCCTCGGTTGTAGTTCGACTTTCCCAGAGGTGAGGTAGTAATGTCGTAACTCAGGCCCAGGTTCCAGCTGCCGGTCTCAAAGATGGCCCCTACTGCCAGCGATTCCGGTGCCGGTGGGGCAGATGATTCCCCGCGGTTGGAGAAGTGAGCCCATAGCCCGCTGCGCAGGGCGATTTCGTTCCAGTATTTGTTGGTATATCGAAGGCTCCCTCCGAGCGTAAGGCTGGTAGCAGGTCCCTGTTTGGCCAACAGCAGCAACGGCAACAAGGACACCGGTTTGCCGAGCGGCAGTTCCCCTCCGAGGTGGACCGTATATTTACGGTATAGTCTCGACCCGGATTCGGCCAAAAAAGAGAGGGTTGGTTCCAATACATGTTGGGTGGCTACGCCTGCAAAAATGCTTTTGCCCTCATCCATGACCGAGTACCACAACAGCCCTATATTGAGATCCGGAACTATTGTACTCCTATCCCCGCTGATATTTTCCCCTGTTGCCTGGTTGAAGTCCACCGTATTGGAGGCCCTGTCGTATTGATTTGAAAACCAAAGTTGGTTTACGCCGATGGTATGCTGTTCCATGCCCCCTTGAAACCCGGCCACCAGGTACTGGGAAGCCCGGTTGCGGCGGTCGGCCCCGAGTTGTTTGAGGTAGGCAGCCCCGAAGGATGCCATCGCCCTTTTATAAGGCCCCGGCCCCGCCTCGTCCTGCATGACCTGTAGTCCCAGCGACACGTAATCGCGGCGTACTATGCGGAAGCGGTTTTCAAAACTACCGGAATACGTGCGGAAAGGACTTTCCGTAAGGAAGGCCGGATACAATACCCTGTAGTTGAGCGCAGCCCTGAACCTTCCTTCAAATACGCCGTTCAGGGCGGGATTTACCTGCAGAGGTGCCGCATACACCTGCGAAAAGCGAGGATCCTGTGCCGTTGCAACGCCTGTATTGCACAGCACCATTATGAGAACATAGAGCCAACTCTTTCCTTTCATATCCATATTTCTTGACAAGTCTATTAGACTTATTGCGAGGGGTCAGCGAGGTGGGAAAAAAGAGTCATTTTCTTTCCACGCGAAGGC